>CAUJDI010000001.1 GCA_963169565.1 Bacillota bacterium
CATGACCGCCATCAATGCGCGCACGCAGGCTTCATTGAGCGTCCTGCCCTCCGCCAGGGCGCCGTCCAGCGCCGGGAGCGCGACATGCATCACTATCGGGAACCCGGCTGCGGCCTCCGCGCGCGCGCCGGCAAGGCGGCCCTTCATCAGCGCTTCGCCGAAGGTGCGCGGCCGCTCCATTTCCTCCATCTCCCGCCGCAGCGCGTCGGCCGTCATCAGGACGGAAACGGCGGATAAGGCCTCCGGGTGTGTTCCCATGCCGTTTGACCAGGCGTATCCCGCCGCCGCGCAGAGGATGCCCAGGGAGAACACCGCCCCCCTGTGGGTGTTGGCGCCCCCGGTGACCCTGAGCATCCGCCCCTCGGCCAGCGCGCCTTCCACCCGGATCTTCGGGAAGCATTCCTCCGGGGAGCCGGCCTGCAGACCCAGGCGCGCGCAGGTCTGAAAATAGGGCGCGAGGGTGGCGGCGCTGTCCAGGAAGGTGAAGAAGTCCATGTCCCGGTGGGAGCCGCTGTTCCGGCGGTCCACCATGCCCGGCTTGGGCGTCACGGCGAGTTCGGTGAGCAGCGCCCGCACGGCAAAAGCGGAGACGTCCTGGGCGAACAGGTCTTCAAAATGCTCCCGGATGATGCGCATGGAAACGCTGAAGAGCTCATCCGCCGGATGCGTCCTGCTCCTGGCGCACGCGGATGCGGGCTCCGCGCAGATCAGGCAGCGCCGGGAAGGCTGACCGACGTCGGCCCTGGATACCTTGTTGCCGTCCGGGCGGATGACATCGACGTCCATCAGCCGGCCCAGGGGGCCCCTGTCCTCAAGGGCCGTTGTCAGGCGCTTGAGCCGTTTCGGGTCGCCGTCCACGAGGAAGAAGGCCTCCGGCCCTGTCGCGTTCAGGCATTCCTCGTGGTATAGCACCGCGGCGTGATGAGCGGCCAGCGTGTCCGACAGCATCGTCACGCCTTCCTCAAACGCCTGCCTGATCAGCCCGTTGAGCTTCACCGGCCCCGCGATGTTCATGGTCAGGCAGATCAGCGGCGCTCCCCGGTCCGCCAGGAGCTGCCGCTGTTTCGCGGCCCTCGCTTCCCTCGCCGCCGCCATGTCGCCGACCGACGCATGCTGCTGAACCGTCATCGGATGGTTCAGCAGCCCCTGTAATGGTTCATCAGGCAGCCAGCCATGAGGATCCTGCACTCCTCCGGGGTGAGGCTGCCAAGCGACAGGCTGACGGCCTTGACTTCACCGTCCGACATCACGTAGCCGCGGAGCGGTTCGCCCGCGTATGCCTGCAAGGCTGTGCGGATGCCCGGGATGAACACATGGCAGCACAGCGGCAGCTCCGCGTCTGTCACAAAGGGCATCAGGCCCCAGTTGATCAGGTTGGAACGGTATCGCTTGGTCGCGTATTCCCGGGCGAAGTTGGCGGCGCCGCCCAGCACCCGCTGGCTGCTGGCGGCCTGCTCGCGCGCCGAGCCGTCCCCCGGCTTGCGCGCGTACACCGCGCTTCCATATGAGACCTCATCGTGCCTGAAAGCGATCCCCGCAGCCTGACTGAAGGCAGCCATTGTCTTCTCCATCTCCGGGGACGTCTCTCCCTTCTGGTGGAGCAGCCGCTGCCGGTCGGCTTCCCTTGCGCGGCCGACGTATCCTGGGTCCCGGCGGCTGAGGGTGAACTCCGCCAGCCTCAGGGGGTTGGAGCGGTAGGACGAGGTCTCTCCGGAGGGGATCAGTTCGTCCGTGGTGGTCACCGGGTCGGTGATGGAAGATACGACCTTGACCAGCAGATGTTCCCTGAGCCCGGGGATTTCCGGCCAGTCCCTGATGTTGGGGCCCATGACCAGCCCGTGGGCGGGATCGGGGGCTGCCGCGCTGTACACGCGTTTTTCGTACACGCCGCCGTCAAACGCGTAGGGGGGGATGGTTTCATCGTACTCGATCTCGTCAGCACCCGTGAGCAGGCCGCCGTTTCGGGCGGTCGCCGCGATGCTTCGCGCATCCATGAGCGCCACGTAGGCCAGCTGGCCCTCGCCGGGCTTGGAGCCTTCGCGGTTGGGGAAGTTGCGCGTCGTGTGCCGGATGCTGAAGGCGCCGTTTGAGGGGGTGTCGCCCGCGCCGAAGCAGGGGCCGCAGAAGGATTCCCGCATGATGACGCCTGCTTCCAGCAGGCTTTCCGCCGCGCCTGATCGCAGCAGGGCGAGGTTGACGGGCTGGCTTCCGGGGTAGATGCTCAGCGCGAAGGAACCGTTGCCCGTGTTCCTGCCCCGCAGAATATTGGCCGCCAGGGAGAGGTTCTCATAGGACCCGCCGGAGCAGCCGGCGATGATGCCCTGGTCGGTCCGGATGCCGGCTGGGGACGCTTTGCCGGTCAGGCCGGCCGAGGCGGCATCCCCGAACTGCCTGCGCGCCTCGTCCTGGACCTCCTTGAGCGCGTCCGCCGCATTGGCCTTGAAATCGGCGATGGCCATCGCGTTGCTGGGATGGAAGGGGAGGGCGATCATGGGGCGGATCTGCGACAGGTCGATGACGATCATGCGGTCGTAGTAGGCGACGGGCCCGGGTTTCAACTCCTGATAATCCCCTTCGCGCCCATGGATGCGGTAGTATTCGCGCACCTTGCCGTCCGTCACCCAAATGGAGCTCAGGCAGGCGGTTTCCGTGGTCATCACGTCGATGCCGTTGCGGTAGTCGACGGAGAGGCTTCCGACGCCTTCTCCAACAAACTCCAGAACGCGGTTCTTGACGAACCCATTCTTGAACACCGCTTCGCACAGCGCGAGCGCGACGTCCTGCGGGCCGGTGCCGCGGCGGGGGGTCCCCTTGAGATAAACGCCCACGATCTCCGGCATGTCCGTATCCCAGGTCTGCCCAAGCAGCTGCTTGACCAGTTCACCGCCCCCTTCGCCCACGCCCATGGTGCCCAGCGCGCCGTAACGGGTATGGCTGTCCGAGCCCAGGATCATCCTGCCGCAGCCAGCCATCTTCTCCCGGTTGTAGTTATGGATGACGGCGATGTTGGCCGGGACGAAGATGCCGCCGTATTTCCTGGCGGCGCTGAGCGCGAAGGCATGGTCATCCTCATTGATGGTCCCGCCCACCGCGCACAGGCTGTTGTGGCAGTTGGTCATCACGTATGGAACCGGAAATTGCCGCATCCCGCTGGCCCTCGCCGTCTGGATGATGCCAACATAGGTGATGTCATGCGACGTGAGGCTGTCAAAGGAGATCCTCAGCGCCTTCGCGTCCCCGCCCCTGCTGTGGGAACGGAGCATGTTCCAGGCGATGCTGCCTTTCCTTCCCTCCTCAGGCGAAAGGGCCTGCCCCTCGGGCAGGGAGCGGGCCTCGGCCGCGCCGAGGATGCGGGCGCCGTCAAGCAGGAAGGCCCCGTCGTGGATCAGTCGCATCGAATGCCTCCTCACAGCTTCATGGGCTTGATCTGGCGCACGACATCCAGAATGGTTCCGTCCCTCGCTTCCATGATGGCCACTACGCGCTCATGAAACTCGAGGTCGTCCGGAACGCCCGCGATGTGATAAGCCTCGTCCTTAAGTTCCTCGATTGTCTTCAGGGGCAGTCCGGCCTCCCTAAGCGAAGCGAGCAGATCCTGCCGTTTGGGGTTGACGGCGATGCCGTAATCGGTGACCACCACATCCACGCACTCCCCGGGCGTGGTGACGGTCACCACGTGCTCACAGATGGTCGCCATCCGGCCGCGTACGAGGGGCGTTACGATGATGGTGCACTTGGCCCCCGCCGACGCGTCGGGGTGTCCGCCCGGCGCGCCGCGCAGCACGCCGTCGGAACCGGTGATGCCGTGAACGTTGAAATCTGGGTCCACGTCCAGCGCGGCCAGGATCACGAAATCCAGCTTGTTCACAAAAGCGCCCTTGTTGCCGGGGCTTGCGTACTGGGACACGGATATCTCGTAGTGCCTGGGGTTGTCCCGGATGGACTGGACCGAGTCGACGTCAAAATCCTGCGCGTCCACGATCATTTCCACCAGACCCTTGTTGAGCAGGTCCACCGCGGGCTTGGTGATGCCGCCGATGATCCATTTGATTTTATAGTTCTTCTCAACAAGCATCGACTCCAGGAAACGGTTGGCCGCAAGGCTTGCCCCGCCGACGCCGGTCTGGAAGGAGAAGCCGTCCCTGAAATAGGGGGTCGCCGCCATCACCCTGGCGCAGTATTCCGCCATCATCAGGTCGCGTGGATCCTGGCTCATCCGGGCCGCCTTGGTGGCGATCTTTTTCGGGTCGCCGATGGCGTCCACCACCACCACCCAGTCAACGTCCACCGCCTGGATGGACGGAGGAAAATTCGGGAAATCAACCAGGGTGTCGGTGATGACCACCACCTTGTCGGCATACTTGGCGTCCACCATCGCATAGGACAGAACCCCGCAGTCTGACTTGCCCCCCACGCCGCGGGCGTTGCCGTAGCAGTCCGAGGTCGGCGCGCCGATGAACGCGACGTCGATGTGGACCTCGCCCCGTTCCACAGCCCTTACGCGGCCGCCGTGGGAGCGCAGGACAGCGGGGGTCTTCAGCTTCCCGTGGGAGACGGCTTCGCCGATCCTTCCGCGGATCCCGCTGGTCTGAAGCCCGGTGACGATCCCCTGCTCAATGTATTCGGCCACCGGGTCATGCGCGGCGCCCACGGATGAGGCGGCGATGGTGATGTCCCGGATGCCCAGGGCGACGATCTCCTTCATCACCATGTTGATGATGTAGTCGCCCTCCCGGAAGTGGTGGTGAAAGGAAACGGTCATGCCGTCCTTCACCCCGCACTTTTGGACCGCTTCGCGGATGGAGGGGAGCAGCTTTGTCTCAAAGGATTTTTCTCGGACCCTGACCGAAGGCGCGTCCTTCCTGTACTCCGTCCCCTCATAATAACCGCTTCCCATGAACGGCTTGCGGCCGTTTTGCAGCAACTCGTCCGGGATTTCCCGGTTCACAGCGTTCTTCATCACAAATCCCCCCTGTACAGGCCGGAAGCCTTTGCCATCATGATGACCCGTTCAGCGCCCGGGATGAACGCGATGTCGATCATCTTTCCATCCACAGTGAACACGCCGATACCCAGGGCGGAATTCTCCCGCCAAGCGCGGACGATCTTCTCGGCCTCCAGGATCTCCTTCTGCGTCGGCGCGAATACCTCGTGCACCACTGCGATCTGGCGCGGGCTGATCAGCGACTTGCCGTCAAAACCCATCTGCTTGTTCTGTTCCACTTCGGCGCGGAAGCCTTCCATGTCGTCCAGGTTGGTGAATACGGTGTCAAAACACTGCACCCCGGCCGCCCTGGCGGCAAGGAGCATGTTCGAACGCCCGCCCAGCATTTCCAGCCCGCCGGGGTAATACCGGGTTTGCATGCTCTTGCGGAAATCGCCGCCTGCGATGGCCACGCCGATCATCCTTTCCGGGCATGCGGTGCAGATCTCATAGGCGTTGAGAATGCCCAGCGGGGATTCCAACGCGGCCATGACCAGGGTTTGCTCCCGCTCCGCCCCGAACTCTTCCTCCGCCTGTTCAATATGGCGTACCACGGTCCGCACGTCGTCGGCCTTCTCGCATTTTGAGATGCGGACGGCGTCGGCGCCGCCTGCCACCGCGACGCGGATGTCCTCCTTCCAGTGGGGGGTATCCAGCCCGTTGATGCGTACAACACGCTCAACGCCCCGGTAATCCACCGTCTTCAGGGCATGGTAGAGGGAAAAGCGCGCGGCGTCCTTCTGGTTTTCAGCCACCGCGTCCTCCAGGTCCAGCAGCAGGGAATCCGGCTTGTAGACATACGCGTCCTTTAGAAGCGCGGGCCTCTGGGCGCTGACAAAAAGCATGGAGCGGCGCATGCGTTTGAGCCTCTGTTCCTTTGTCATCTGATCACACCCCCCCAGGGGAAGTCCTTCTCAATCCGGCAGGCACGGAACACCGCGCACTCCACGCGCGCCCGGAGCGTGCAGTCCAGAGCGCCTTTGTCAATCACCCGTACCCTGGCGTTCTCAACACCCAGGCGCGCAAGCGTCTCAAGGACTGTTTCCCTGATCTGCCTGCCATACTGGTTGATGACGTCAGATTCGATGCTCAGTTCGATTCCGGTCCCGGCGTTTTCGACCATCACCTGCGCGTCGCTGGACTCCAGGGTGCCGGCGAGCGCGGTCTGTATGAGCCGCATATGTTTCACCTCCGTGAGTACTTGATTCGGGTTTTTAGGACAGCCATCCGGCAATCAGCTTGAACAGGGAGGGGAAGAAGGTGATGACGGTGATCATGCGCATCACCTGCAGCAGGATGAGCCGGATGTTGCGGATCCCCAGATCCGCCGAGATCAGCGCCATGTCGCTTGCCCCGGCGGGCGTGGCTGCCAGCATTCCTTCCCGGAAACTGAACAACCCCATCCGCTTGAGGACCGTGCCGATCAGGAGCGTCCCCGTGGCCAGGGTAAGAATCAGGATCAGGGCAGGGCCTGCCAGCAGGCGCAATTCCATCAGCTGCGCCACCCCGATGCCCGCGCCGACGTACGCGCCGGAGAGGCACTGGGCGGTCCTCCGCACGCCAAGGGGCAGGGCCGCCCTGGGATAGAGCAGTTTGAACGCGATGCTGCCGACCGTCGCGAAAGCCATCGTGCCCGCGGGGATCCCGCTGGCCTTCCCCAGCAGGCCGGCGGCGGTGGCTGCCAGGAGCGTGAGGAAAACCGGAAGCAGTTCCTTCCCCTTGTTCTTGGCCCCCGCAGCCGGCCCCCCGGCACTCTGGACTTCCCCCGCGGTCAGTTTCGCGATGAGCGCGGGAAAAACGCCGATGCCGAAGATGAAACGGACAAACTGCATGACCAGAACCTTGGACGCGTCCGCGCCCATTTCCGCCGCTACGATGGGCATATCGCTGATGCCCCCCGGGGCGGTGCACAGGAGGGAGGTCAGCAGGCCGATCGAACTGACCCTGTGGACAAGCAGCGCGGAGAGGACGTTCAGGAGCAGGAGGCCCAGTATGACGATTGCTGCCGGTTTGAGAACCTTGCGCATCTCGCCAAGCTCACCCCGGCTGACGCCGGAGCCGACGAACGCGCCCGCCACGACCTGGGCGGCGGTCTTGAAGTAAGCAGGAAGCTGGGCATTCCCCAGCGCGAGGTTCAGGGCACAGGCGCCGATGACGGCGCCGATCATCATGCCGCCGGGTACGCGGAGCCTGTTGAGGACCAGTCCGACGGCCGCAGCGGCTAAAAGCGTGTAGGCAATCTGCAAATATCACCTCAAGGAAGCGGGCCGGACCGCAAGCAGCCCCGGCCGCGCGGGGTTAAGTAAGGGGGGTGGATTGCGTTGCCAGCCCGGACATTTTAAT
>CAUJDI010000002.1 GCA_963169565.1 Bacillota bacterium
CCCACAACTCCCGGCTCCCGCCGAAAGTCGCTTCTCTCGCTCAAAGAATCAACTGTCGTTTGCGCTTCTCTTCTCTGTGCCGTTTTCAAGGTCCCCGCATCCCCCCGTTTGGGGTGCCCGATGAATATACCACACCCCCACCCCCTCAGTCAAGCACCAATATTAGGAATTTTTTATTTTGTCCGGCCCGCGCAAAAGGCGTCCGGCAGCCCTTTTTACGGAGCGTTTCCACGCGGCGCGGGGGCGCGGAATGATTAAGGAAGCCGTATCAATGGTATATACAACACGAGATCAATTGCCCGGAGGGCAGGAAGGGAAATCATGAAGATCAAAGAAATCATTGGCCGCCAGATCCTGGACAGCCGCGGCTTACCGACCGCCGAGGCCGTCGTCACCCTGGACAGCGGCGTGACCGGCGTTGCGGCGGTCCCCAGCGGGGCGTCGACCGGCCTGTTTGAGGCGCATGAACTGCGCGACGGCGACAAGAGCCATTTTGGCGGCAAAGGGGTCACCAACGCCGTCAGCCACATCAATCACGAGATCGCAGTGGAACTGGCGGGCCGGGACTGGGAGAACCAGGAAGAGCTTGACACGGCGATGATCAGGCTGGACGGCACCGCCAACAAGACCAAACTGGGCGCCAACGCCATCCTGGCTGTCAGCCTGGCCTATGCCAAGGCCGCCGCGCTCAGCAGAGAGAAGAGCCTGTTCCGCCACCTGGGCGGAGAGAAGGCCGTGACGCTGCCCGTCCCGATGTTGAACATCCTCAACGGCGGCGAGCACGCGGCCAACAATCTGGACGTACAGGAATTCATGGTGATGCCTGTGGGTGCTTCGACCTTTGACGAGGGCCTGCGCTGGGGCGCGGAGGTGTACCAGACGCTCAAGGCGCTGCTGAAGAGCAAAGGCCTGGCCACCGCGGTGGGCGACGAGGGCGGCTTCGCGCCGAATCTTGCCAGCGAGCGGGAGACGCTGGACCTGATCCTGGAAGCCATCCGCAAAGCCGGGTACGAGCCGGGCCGCGACATCGCCCTGGCCATCGACGCCGCCGCCAGTGAATGGAAGGCGGAGGGCGGCTATCGCCTGCCCAAGACCGGCTTGCGGTTCACCACGGATGAACTGATCGATTTCTGGGCAAAACTGATTGAGGACTACCCCATCGTCTCCCTGGAGGATCCGCTGGATGAGGAGGACTGGGAGGGCTGGGCCAAACTCACAAAGAGACTCGGCAATAAAGTCCAGATCGTGGGCGACGACCTCTTTGTCACCAACGTCAGCCGCCTTGAGCGGGGGATCAGGGAAAGATCCGCCAACGCCATCCTTATCAAGCTCAACCAGATCGGGTCGCTGACGGAAACGCTGGCCGCCATCAGGCTGGCGCATGAGAACGGATATAAAACCGTCATCTCCCACCGTTCAGGCGAAACGGAGGACGTCACCATCGCCGACCTGGCCGTCGCCGTGAACGCCGGACAGATCAAGACCGGCGCACCCTGCCGCAGCGAGCGCGTGGCCAAGTACAACCAGCTGCTGCGCATCCAGGAGGCGCTGGGAACAAAGGCCGTATATCCGGGCATGGACGCATTCAGAAGATAGGAGCGGGAAGGGTCGGGGGACGATTTGCCGGGAAGAACGATTCGGGGGCTTTCTTGAAAGAAAGCCCCCGAATCCCCAAAGAACTCCGGAATCATTTCACAGTGAATACTCGACAGATGAGGGGAACGGCATAAAGTCGGTACTCCTTTTTGTTGCGCTTCAGATGAAGATTCAGCGCGTCTTCCCCACCGGCGCCAGGTAGATGATGAACTCCTCCTCGCCGTCCAGATGAAACAGCGCGTCCGCCGCCGCCTGGTCATAGCCTGCGACTGCGCAGGTGCCGCAGCCGATGGCGCCCGCGGCCAGATAGAGGTTCTGGCAGATGTGCCCCGCATCCAGCGCGATCACCTTGTGGGAGGCTTCCGCGTACCGCCACTCCGTGCGGTAGGGGATGCAAGCCCAGAAGAAGACGGCAGGCGCCTGGATCACATGAGCCCGCTCCTTCACCGCTTTCCCGATCCGGCCGGACAGATCATCCGGACAGCCCAGGAACAACAGGGCATGCTCCAGGGGCAGATAGCGCCACAGGCCCGGCTGAAGGTCGCTGCCCCCCGTCCGGGACAGGGCCGACCGTGTCAGCGCCAGATAGGTCTCCGTGCTGTGACGGTTGCCGGCGGAGGGCACCGTGCGGGAAACCCGTCCCGCGGTGGCCTGGCGCACCCCCTGGGTCGCCCATAGAAGGAAGGAGATCTCCTCGGCGTTCAGCGGCGTCTCCAAGTATTTCCGCTCGCTTTTCCGTTCCCCGATGATCCTGTCCAGCGTGCCCTCCGGGCACACGGTCCCCCGCCACTCGGGCAGCTTGACGGGCGTTTCCCCCTCCGGCACGGGCTTTTCAACCGGCGGCATCGGGACGCCCCGCGCCTGGTCCGTCGTGCTGAAGTCTGTCAGCCCTCGGATCGAGTCCTTCAGGTATCCCCTCAGCGCCTTCATTCTTTCCTGTTTATCCATTTGTGTCTCCTTTCTTTGAAAACAGCAGTCCGTCGGATGGACTTGGCATTGGCCGATGAATCGAACGGCAGCCTATCCTGCTGTCAGTGCCCCTTTTTCCAGATCGCCGGATGGAACAGCGCCAGCAGCGGGATGAACTCCAGCCTGCCCGCCAGCATCAGGAAGGTGAGCAGCACCTTCACGTGCGGCGAGAAAATGTCAAAGTTCCCAACCGGGCCGACCAGCCCGAGGCCAGGGCCGATGTTGGAAAGGCAGGAGGCAGCGGCGGAGAAGCAGGTCACAAAATCATGCCCGTCCGTTGAGGCGACCATGGTCCCCACCAGCAGGAAGGCCATATAGATGAAGAAGAAGACCAGCACGCTCCTGAGCGTGTCTTCCCCCACCGTCTTGCCGTCCAGAGTGATAAGGCGGACCTTGCGCGGAGATATAGACTGCCCCACTTCACGCAGGGAGGCCTTTCCCAGCAGCATGACGCGGACCATCTTGATGCCCCCGGCAGTGGATCCGGCGCAAGCCCCCACAAGCATCAGCAGCAGCAGGAGGATGTGGGAAAACTGCGGCCAGAGGGTGAAGTCCGCCGTCACATACCCGGTGGTGGACATGATGGAAGACACATGGAAGCCGGAATAGCGCAACGCGGCAAGAAAATTGCCGAAGCGGGGCAATACGTTCACCGCAATGAGCAGCATGGCCCCTATGGCCAGCAGCCAATAGGCGCGCACTTCCTCGCTGCGGAAGGCTTTGAGCCCCTCGCCCCTGAGCAAGCGGAAGTATACCGTGAAATTCATGCCGAACAGCAGCATGAACACCATGATGATCATCTCAGCCCAGACGTTGCCGTACGCCCCAACGGAGAGGTCGCGGTTGGAGAACCCTCCCGTCCCCGCCGTGCCCATCGCATGGATCAGGGAGTCATACAAAGGCATGCCGGAGAGGAGGAGCAGCGCGGTCAGGATGAGGGTCATCACGGTATAGATCGCGTACATCAGCCTGGCGTTATCCGTCATCCGTGGCATCAGCTTGCTGAAAGTAGGCCCCGGGCTCTCCGCCCTGGCCAGCATCGATCCCCTGCCGCTGATTTTTGGCATCACAGCCAGGGTCAGGATGAGAACGCCCATCCCGCCGACCCAATGGGTGAAGGACCGCCAGAAAAGGATTCCGCGCGGCAGGTGCTCGACCTGGGAAAAGATGGAGGCGCCGGTGGTCGTGAAGCCTGAGACCGTCTCGAACAGCGCGTCCCAGTAAAATGCCGTGGCTCCCGAAAACATGAAGGGCAGCGCGCCGAAGGCCGACAGGAGCACCCAGGCCAGACCTACCGCGACCAGCCCCTCCTTTGCCCGGACGTCCCGTGTGTCCGGTTTCAAAAAGAGCATCGCCGGGAGCCCAAAGGCCAGAATGATGCCCATGCTGTACAGGAAGGACGTTGCGTCGCCCTGCCTGTAGACCATCGCCACGATAAGGGAAGGGATCATCAGCATCGCTTCCAGGGTGAGCAGTTTGCCGATGACGTTGAAAATCAGCTTGAAACTCATGCTTTGACGGTTTCCATGACATCATCCAGCCGTTCAACCCCGCCTCCTTTGATGAGGACGATGACCCGGTCCCCTTCCTGCAGGACGTCATGTCCAAAGGGAATGAAAACCTGTCCGAAGCGCACGATGACGGCGATCAGGGCGTCCGGCTTGAGCGACATGTCTTTCAGCGGGATCCTGATGAAGCTGTCCTCCCTGCGCACGACGAACTCCAGCGCCTCCACCTCGCCGTCGATGATGCGGTACAGCCGTTCAATGGCCGCAACGGCATCCGCGGCGCCGCGGGCGCGCACGGTGCGCAGGATGGCGTTCCCGGTCGCCTGCTTGGTGCTGACCGCGCTGTCAAGCCCGATGGCTCCCAGCAGCTCGAGGTAGTTGTCCCGGTTGCTCTTCACGATCACCTTGCGCACACCCAGATGTCTGGCATAAAGCCCGGCCATGATGTTCTCCTCATCCAGCCCGCTGAGGGTGACGAATGCGTCAAAGTTCTCAAGACCTTCGCTGATCAGCAGTTCCTGATCCGTGCCGTCCCCGAGGATGACGTTGGCGCCGGGCAGCATTTCGGAGAATTGCCTTGCCCTTTCCTCATCCATCTCTATGACGGAGATCTCCATGTTCATCTGCAGCAGCATCTCGCACAGGTAATAGGCGATGCGGCTGGCGCCCATGATCATCACGCTGCGGATCCCGGACACGTTTTTGCCGATGGCCTTGAAGAACGCCGTGATGGTCAGGACGTCGGAGGCCACGAACACCCTGTCCCCCTCCTGAAGCACGAAATCTCCCTTGGGGATGACGGCCTCGTTCCCCCGCTGCACCGCGCAGAACAGCACGCGGGGAAGGTTCGGCTTTTTAGTATACAGATCCTTGAGCGCTGTTCCGGCCAGGCCGCATTCCTTCTCCAGGCGAAAATCCATCAGTTCCACCCGCCCTCGGGCGAAGGTCTCGATGTTGCCGGAGAAAGGATAGCGGAGGATGCGGCTGATCTCCTGCGCAGCGATGCGTTCAGGGTTGATGATGTAGTCAATGAGCAGTTCCTTCATCAGGAAGGGAATGCTCTTGTTGTACTCCGGATCCCTGATGCGCGCGATGGTATATTTCGCGCCCAGGCGCTTGGCCGTGAGGCAGGCAAGCATGTTGATCTCATCCGAGACCGTCACCGCAATGACGATGTCCGCGCTCTGGGCGCCCGCCTCCGTCAGGGTGTCCGCGTTCACGCCGTTCCCCTTGACGGTCATCGCGTCAAGCGTGTTTACGCTGCGCTCCAGCACGGCCTCGCTGCGGTCGACGATGGTGATCTCGTGCCCTTCCTCGATCAGCCGCTCCGCCAGGGAATGGCCCACCTTGCCGTCACCGATGATGATGATGCGCATGCTGTCTCCTTTATCCATCAATCCACCCGGCCATTATAGTCCCGGGGAAAGTGTTTGAAAAGGCCGGCCGGGAGAGGGCCTGGCCCTCCCGGAACCCCCCGCTTGCCGGGATCCCTCATGGTCCTTCCAAAGTACACCCGTTGAAGGCCGCCAGCCGGGCAAGGGCGTCATTCACAGCCTGCTGCGCCGCCTGATCCGGCGTCCGTCCCTCTTCCCACCACAGGCCTCTGACGCGCAGCACGCCGGCGCGCCTGTCGCAGACCGGCTCGATTCGGCCGATGAAAGCATCCCCGTAAAGGATGGGCAGCACGTAGCTGCCGTAACGGCGCTTCTCCTGCGGGGTGTAAACCTCCCAGGTATAGTCGAAATGGAACAGAGCGGCGATCAGCTTCCTGTCCCAGATCAGGCTGTCAAGCGGAGCGATGAAGCTGCAGCGGGGCGGCAGATCATCCATCCCGAGGGCTTTATCCATCGTCGGCGCATCCGACACGGCCATCCACAGCGTCTCGCCGACGCCCTCCACCTGAACCGGCAGGATCAGGCGCTGTGTCTGAAGCCTTTCAAACACGCGCCCGCGAGCGGCGGCCTTGAAATCCGGGATGCCCAGCCAGGCGTCAGAGGCGCGGTTCCACATCAGCCCGACCGCTCGGATGCGGCGCAGTACCCTGAAACACTGATGTTCCAGATCATCCGGCAGCGGTTCGGGCATGCTGAGCAGCGTTTCCGGAAGGCACCTTTCCGCCAGGTCATAGGTCTTGATGTTTCCCTTCTTGTGATGGATGACCAGCTCGCCGGAAAAGTACAATTGTTCCAGCACCGCGCGCGCAAGGGTGGTCCTGCTCCAGTACCAGTCCACCTTTTCCGGGAGCCCGAGCTGCGCCGAGTCCTGCGGACCATCCAGCCGAATCTTCTCAAGCACTGTCCCGCGCACACGGCCGATCTGTTCGAAGCTTCGGCTGTCCGAGGCGTAGCGTTCCCTTGCCCTGCGGAAATACGGCCAATCCTCGCTGGGCAGAATGGCCAGGTTCTTGTCAAAGTAATCCACCAGCCGCCTGCCGCGGTACAGCAGATCCTCGAGCATTTCGGCGCGGTAATCCGGCACGCGCGCCAGGAACACAAGCTCAGGGCTGCGCCCGCAGACGTCCACTGGGTCAAACTGCACGCAGCCCGCCTGACGGACAAAGGCCATCAACCCCTCGGGGCCCAAAAAACGCGCCTCGCCCAGCAGCCCTTGGTGATAAAGCAGAAACCGCCGCGCCATGTCCCGGCTGAGCTTCATCATCCCGTCAACCTCCCGATAACCATCGTCCGCATGTCGGAATCTTAACATGAAGGACGGTGAAAACACAAAACACATTGTCATTTGACGCATGTTTGGCTATAATGGCCTTGCGTGAAGAAGCAAGGAGGGAACGATGTACAAACTGCTGCTGGTCACCAGGGATGCTCAGATCAGGGAATCGTTTTCCGGCATTCAGGATTTGCACAGGCAGATGTTTGAACCGATCACCATCCTGGACAACGCGAAGGAAGCAGCCGCGATGCTTAAAAAGGGCGGGACCGACGCCGTGGGATTCGCGCTGGATGAACAGGAGCAGAGCCTGCTGATGGAGCAGATCCTCAAGGATCATCCCTCCATCCCCATCTTCTCGCCCCGCCGCAGCAGCGAGAATCTGCGCGCCGAGCTGGCCCTGACGCGCGAGTACCTGGATCAGCTGCATGCGGACTACAGCGATTATGAGAACGACGCGGGTATGACCCTCGCGCGGCTGCAGACCGATCTGGTCCACAGGCTGCTGGAAGAGAAGATCCTGTCCCGTGAGGAGCTCAAAAGCAGGCTGCTGCTGACGCGTTCACCGCTGTCGGACGACACTCCCTGTCTCCTGTTTGAGTTCGATCTGCCGGACGGGCCCCAATACCTGCAGTCCCGCTGGCATCACGGCTTTGAACGGCTGGACCTGGCCCTGCACACGAACTTCTTCGGGCGGATCCAGGGGCTGCTGTACTGCGGCTCGGCGCTGCTGAGCGGCAGGACCCTGCGCGTCATCGCCTGCGCTGCCGGGAAACTCAGCGAGAGGGAGGTGGACCTGTTCAGCCAGAGGGTGCAGGAACAGGTGCTTTCAACCGCTCGCCAGATCAAGGATTACATGGATCTGGAACTGGTCTGCACCAGCTTCCGCGTAACGGACAGCCTCATCGCTCTGATCCCGACGACGGGATCCTGAAAATACGGGCCCAAAAGGCCTTCATCATTTGATACGCCCACCGGCACGCACCAAACAAAAAGGAGGTCACCCATGAGTTTCTTCAAAAAGGTCATCAACAGCCAGCTGATCGACGTCATCGAATGGACCGACTCCAGCAGCAACACCATGGTGTACCGTTATGAGTCCCAGGGCAAGGAGATCATGATGGGCGCACAGCTCACCGTTCGGGAGAGCCAGGTCGCCGTTTTTGTCAACGAAGGAAAGATCGCGGACGTGTTCCAGCCCGGCCGATATGAGCTGAGCACGCAGAACATGCCCATCATGACCGCGCTGAAGAGCTGGAAATACGGCTTCAAGTCCCCCTTCCAGGCCGAGGTCTACTTCGTGAACACCAAGCAGTTCCTGGACTGCAAGTGGGGCACCAGCAACCCGGTGATGATGCGGGACCCGGAGTTCGGCATGGTCCGCCTGCGCGCCTTCGGCATCTACTCCTTCCGTGTGACGGACCCCGTCGCCTTCCTCAAGGAAGTATTCGGGACCAATGAACTGATGACCGTCGAGGGCGTGGACGGGCAGATCAAACGCACCGTCGTGTCCGCGCTGTCTGACATCATCGCCCAGAGCAAGATCCCAGCGCTTGACCTTGCCGCCAACTATGAGGAGCTGGGGCAGTTCGCGCTCAACGCGCTGGCCCCGCGGTTTTCCGGCCTGGGCCTGAAGCTGGAGACCTTCGTGGTGGAGAACATCAGCCTTCCCCAGGAGGTCGAGCAGGCAATGGACCGGCGCACCAGCATGGGCGTAGTGGGCGATCTGAACAAGTACACCCAGTTCCAGGCCGCGGAGGCCATCAGGGACGCTGCCCAGAACGAGGGCGGCGCGGCCGGGATGGGCGCGGGCCTGGGCGCCGGCATGGCCATGGGGCAGATGCTGCAGGGCGCCTTCCAGGGAACCCCGCAGCAGCCGGCCGTGAAGACAGCCCCCTGCGTCGCCTGCGGCAGCGCCATCCCGCAGGGCAGCAGGTTCTGCCCGGAGTGCGGCGCCAGCCAGGCGCCTTCCGCCTGCAAGGACTGCGGCAAGCAGCTCGCCCCGGGCGCGAAGTTCTGCCCGGAGTGCGGAGCGAAGCAGTAAGATCCGATAGCGGAAGCGAGACATCGCTTCCGCTTTTTCATGATGTCCCGCGTCTGGCCCTGGCACAGGCGCGGGGTTGACACCGATGAACAGAGGGCAGATGGAACAGAAAGAACTTTTGGACCTGTTTATGAAAACCGGCGCAATCCGGCAGGGACATTTCTACAGGCTGTCCGGCCGGCATATCGACTGGTACGTGCAGTGCGCGCGTCTGTTTGAGGACCCTGATACCGCGGCCCTGCTCGGCAATGAACTGGCCGCGGGGAGCGAAAAGGTGAAGGCCGACGTCGTTCTGGCGGCCGCGGTGGGCGGTGTCCTGCCCGGTTTCATGACGGCAAAGGCGCTGGGCCTTCGCCTTTTGTACTGCGAAAAAAGGGACGGCGCACTGATCCTGCGCCGCGGGTTTGAGCTGAAGGAAGGGGCCAGGGTGCTCATCGTCGAGGACGAGATCTCAACCGGTCAGAGCGTCAGGGAAATGACGGAGATCGTGCACGCCCTGAAGGGCGAGGTAGCCGGCATCAGCTGCCTGGTGGACAAGTCCGGCGGCCGCGTCCGCTTTGACGCGCCGTTCTTCGCGCTGCTCACTCTGAAGGCAAAGCATTACCGCCACGACGCCTGTCCGATGTGCGCCTCCGGGATGCCCCTGGAGAACGCAGGGTAAACGGCGGGGAAAGTCTCCCTTGCCCGCTTCATCATGGCGGATCCTGCCAGCCGGGTTTTAGCAGGCTTCATTCATTTCTCATCATTCAGGATTCCCTCACTTTCTTCAGGCCTCATCGGCCTGTTTTTGTGATCCGGTTTGTTTTGATGAATAAAAACCGCTGTTTTTGTTTACATATCCTTACATGTTGGTATAATATCGGTATATGCGGCACGAATGCCGATGACGCGTGCTCGCCCGAACCGCCGTATGGCTGTCCGGCGTGAAGTTAAAGGAGGATGAACTATGTCAAAGAAAACCTGGACCACCGTACTGATCGTGTTGCTGGTTGTCGCAGCAGCGGTCGCCATCTATTTCCTGACCAGGCCGGCGGAAAAGCCCGCGGAGCCGCAGGCAACCCTGGCCCCGACCGAAGCGCCCACCGCAGCCCCGACCGAAGCGCCCACCGCGGCTCCGACTGAAGCCCCGACTGAAGCGCCGACTGAAGCGCCAGCCGCCACGAAAGTGGATTTCAGCGTCTTCCAGCTCAAGGTCGAGATCGACCCGATGATTCAGGCCTTCGCGAAGCTCTACAACGAGAAGAACCCGGGCGTCAACGTCACCGTTGAGACGCTGGGCGGCGGGGCTGATTACGGCGGAGCGCTGAAAGCCAAACTGGCCGCCGACCAGATGCCCACCATCTTCATGATTGAGGGCAAGGGCGGCTACGAGCTGTGGAAAGACTACATCGCCGACCAGTCCGAGGCCGATTGGGTGAA
>CAUJDI010000003.1 GCA_963169565.1 Bacillota bacterium
TTTTCCTGGCTCCGTTTGTTTTCCGGGGGGGGCTGGGGTGTGGGGGTTGGGGTGGGGGTGGGGCCGGGGGTTGGGGGCGGGCGGGGGGTGGGGGTGGGGGGGGGCGTGGGCAGCGTCTGCAGCGCGTCGATCACGGTGGCAAAGGTGGCCTCCGGCGTGGGGGTCGCCTGGGGCGCTGAAGGGCCTCCGGGGCGGTAGAAGAGGAAGAAGAGCGCGGCGGCAAGCAGGATGGCCAGGAGGGAAAGCAGCAGGATGCGCCGCTGCGCTGCGTTCATGGGCTGCCCTTGCTGCATAACGTCCCCTCGCTTTTTCTTCTGTCAGGCACGGTCCGCCTTCAGGCTTCAAACGCCTGCGCCGTTGAGCAATTTCGTCTGTTCATCAAGGGCCAGGGCCTGGATGACCGGGTCCAGGTCGCCGTCCATGATGGCGTCGATCTGGTAGAGCGTCAGGCCGATCCGGTGATCTGTGACGCGGCCCTGGGGGAAATTGTACGTGCGGATGCGTTCGCTGCGGTCGCCCGTCCCCACCTGGCCCCGGCGGTTGTCCGCGTAGGCCTGGCCGCGCTGGGCACGCATCAGGTCATACAGGCGCAGCCTGAGCACTTTCATCGCCTGTTCGCGGTTCTTGATCTGGCTCTTCTCGTTCTGGCAGGTGATGACCAGCCCCGTCGGCAGGTGGGTGATCCGCACCGCCGAGTCGGTGGTGTTGACGCTTTGCCCGCCGTGGCCTGAGGAGCGGTAGACGTCGATGCGCAGGTCCGCCGGATTGATCTCCACCTCGACGTCCTCCCACACCGGCAGCACGGCCACGGTCGCGGTGCTGGTGTGGATGCGGCCCGCGTTTTCCGTCGCAGGCACCCGCTGTACCCGGTGCACGCCGCTTTCATACTTCATTTTGCTGTACGCGCCGCGCCCGGACAGCGTGAAAACCGCTTCCTTGACGCCGCCCAGGTCGTTCTCGCTCACGTTCATCAGGGACACTTCAAAGCCGTGCCGCTCCGCGTAACGCGAATACATCCGTAGCAGCAGCGCCCCGAACAGCGCCGCCTCGTCGCCGCCCGCTCCGGCGCGGATCTCCATCACCACGTCGCGGTCATCATCCTCGTCCCTGGGCAGCATCAGAAGGCGCAGCTCCCGGGAGAGCGCTTCCCGTTCCTTTTCCAGCGCTGACAGTTCTTCCTGGGCCATCTCCCGCATGTCAGGGTGCGAGAGAAGCCCGCGCGCGGACTCTGCCTCCCGTTCCAGGGCCTCATACCGGCTCCAGGCATCCAGCATCGGCTCAAGACCGGCCATTTCCTTCATCAGGGCTAAAAAGCGCGGCTGGTCCGCCAGGATGTCGGGTTGGGCGAGGGTGAGAGACAGCTCCTCATGCCGCGCGCGCAGGCGTTCGAAATACTCTTCCATGCCTTCAGTGTACACCGCTTATGATCCCGGTTTCAAGTACGCGCGGACGCCCGGCAAGGTCGGGAAATACCGAAGGATCCCGGTAATCCGCGCCGATCAGCGCGCTGACGGCCTCCGCCTCCCCGTCGCCGATCTCCAACAGCAGGGTCCCTCCGGGATTGAGGTGGTCCCTGGCCCCCCCGATGATCCGGCGGTAAAACGTGAGGCCGTCGGGGCCGCCGTCAAGCGCCAGGGCGGGTTCTCTCAGCACCTCCGGCTGCAGCCCCGGCAGGTCGGGGGAGGGGATGTAGGGGGGATTGCTCAGGATCAGGTCAAACGACTCCCCTTTCAGTGGCTGGAACAGGTCGCCCTGCAGGACAAGGACCTGCGCCTGATGCAGCGAAGCGTTTTCTTCGGCCAGGGAGACGGCTTCATCTGACAGGTCGCTGAGCCAGACCTCGGCATTGGGGCAGGCCAGTTTCAGGCTGATGCCCAGGCAGCCTGTCCCGCAGCACAGGTCCAGCACTCTGATGCCGGGCCGGAGCAGGGCGGCGGCGCGCGCACACAGTGTTTCCGTGTCAGCGCGGGGGATCAGCACGCCTTTGCGGACGAGGAACTCATGCCCCATGAACGGCGCCCGGCCGATGATATACTGGAGGGGTTCCCGCTGCCCTCGAAGGGCGGCCAATGAGAAAAAGCGCGCCCGCGCCTCTTCACTCAGAACCATTTCACCCTGTGCCAAAAGTGTCAAGCGGGGAAGCCCCGTCACCTCGGCCAGAAGCCACTGGGCGTCCAGGCGGGCGTCCGGCACGCCTGCCGCCTGCAGGCGTGCGGCGGCCTCCTGCAGGGCTTCCCGCGCTGTCAAGCGTTTCCGGCCGCCGCCCTGGGCAGGATCACGCAGCCGTCTGCCGTTCTTTCGCCCTCGGGCAGCCCGTCAAGCGCGGCGGACAGCGCGGCGATAGCCACTTCCAGCATGTCGCCCGTGGGCGGTTTGGTGGTCAGCCGCTGCAGCTGCATCCCCGGCCAGCGCAGCGCGCGGGTGAGCGGGCTGTTCGCGTGGGCCAGGCCTTTGAGCGCTTCGTATCCCAGCCCGGCGACGACCGGCAGGAACACCAGCCGGGACAGCACGCGCACCAGATAGTTCGCGCCCATGTCAAAGCCGGAGATCAGCAGAATGATCTCATCCATGATAGAATAGAACAGGATCGACAGGATGAAGGTCAGCAGGAGGAAACTGGTTCCGCAGCGCGGGTGCAGGGTCGTGTACTTCTGCGCGTTCTGCGGCGTCAGCGGCAGCTCCGCCTCATGGTTGTACACCGCCTTGTGCTCCGCGCCGTGGTACTGAAAGGTCTTTCGCATGTCCGGCATCAGGCCGACCAGGTAAAGATAGGCCATCAGGATGAGGATGCGGATGGACCCGCTGACCAGGTTCACCGTGAACAGCGACCAGCCTGCCCTGCGCAGCGCGACGGTCGGCAGGTTGGGAAGCAGCACGAACAGGCCCAGGGACAGCGCCAGCGCCATCACCAGCGCCAGGCCCATGAGCGCCTTGTCCGCGCCTTTGCCCAGCTTTTTGGACAGCCAATCCTCAAACCGGGAGGGTTTTTCGCTCTCCAGGGCGCCCGTCATGTCCGCGCTCTGCTGGAGCACTTTCATGCCGTGCTTTTTCTTTTGGAACATGTTAAGGGTGAAGTGCAGTAAGGTTATTGTATTCCTTTAGTTTTTTT
>CAUJDI010000004.1 GCA_963169565.1 Bacillota bacterium
ACCTGATCAAGTACCCCTACTTCGACCGTGAGTCGGACCTGGAGGAGAGCATCGGCGGCTATGCCGCCAGGGAACATCACGGCGTGGAGGCCTGGTTCTGGATGCACAGGGTGTCCGACCTGGTGAACGCCGTGTCCGGAAATGGGATGCACCTTGAATACTTCCATGAGTACCCGGAGAACTTCTGGAACTCCGGCGGGGACATGGAGTATCTCCCCGATGAAAAGCTCTATGCCTACCCGCACAACAGGGACAGATACCCGATGAGCTACAGCCTCAAGGCGACGGTGTACCGGGGATAAAGGAAGGACCCTGACCATCCGGGAAGGATCGCTGTGACCATGCGCTGCCGTTTGCCTGGCGTGCTGCCCCCTTGATTTCTCCCACTGATTCTGACGTTCCAGCTGCTGTGCCATGATATGGGCAGCCGTGATGGCTGCCCGGGATAGGAGAGGGAAATGACCGGACCGTTGAAAAAAGCTGCTTTTGCGGCCTTGGCTCTTATGATCCTGCTGGCTGCGCTCCCCGCCGGCGCGGGCATGTGGGAGAAGATCGGCGGCGCCGGCGACCAGTATGTGGTGGCCGGGAACACGCTTTACGGCCTTTTCCCGGACAGGCAGGGCGTTGCGGTCTATGACGCCGCCTCGGGCAAATGGTACAAGATCGGCGGCCCGGCCAGGGAGCTGGTGGGCGGCGGGGAAAAGCTCTATGGCATCTCCCCGGAAAGCGGGGATATCTATGAGTACACCGGCTCCGGAATGAACTGGACCAAAATCGGCGGCCCCGGCGCGCAGTTCGCTGTGGCCGGGAACACGCTCTACGGCCTTTTTTACCCAGACAGGCAGGGCGTGGCAAAGCGTGACCCTGCCACCGGGACGTGGAGCGTCATCGGGGGACCGACCAGGGAGCTGGTGGGCGGCGGGGAAAAGCTCTACGGCATCTCCCCGGAAAGCGGGGATATCTATGAGTACACCGGTTCCGGAATGAACTGGACCAAAATCGGCGGGCCCGGCGCTCAGTTCGCTGTGGCGGGGAACACGCTCTACGGCCTTATCCCGGACAGGCAGGGCGTAGCGAGGCGTGACCCTGCCACCGGGACGTGGAGCGTCATCGGCGGCCCAATGAATGAATTGGTGGGCGGCGGGGACAAACTTTACGGGATCTCCCCCGTGGGCGGGGACATCTGCGAGTATACCGGCACGAAGTGGACCGTGATCGGCGGGCCCGGCGCGCAGTTCGCCGCGTACGGCCCCAGCCTGTACCGCCTGTCAGTGGACAAAAAGGAGATCTACCGGTATGCCGAATAGGGGCGCGTGGAGAGGGCATGGGAACGGGTGACGCCGGGAAACCAGAAAAATTGCCGGACCCATCACCCCTTTGAACCTCCCGACCATACGCCGTGACCGCATAACAGGAGGGAAAGATGTTCAGAAAAGCCATGACGCGCAGAGGGATTGCGCTGGTTTTGCTGCTGATACTAGTTTGGACAGGCACAGCCTTTGCTTTTGAAACTGAGCGTGTTTCCGGTGTCAATTTTGGTGATTACGGGCAGCCGGCCTATGCCTATCTCCAATACATCGACAGCCGCCTGCCGGACCGCGACTGCGTCGACGGCAGGAACACCGATGAGGCGCGGGACTGGATCGCGGCCCAGCTGAAGGCGGGCGGATACACTGATGATCAGATCACGGTGGAGGACTTCTCGTTTGAGGATGAGGACGGAGAAGAACATCCCTCGCAGAACGTCATCGCCGTGCTGCCGGGGCAGACGGAGCGCCGGATCATCGCTGGCGCGCATTACGACGGCACCGGCGCCGGGGACAACGGCTCCGGCACCGCGCTGCTGCTGGAGACGGCATGCCGTCTCGTCAAGGGGGATGCTCCGCCCCATACGATCGTGTTCGTCTTCTTCGGGGCTGAGGAGAACGACTGCGACGGCTCCGCCGCCTATGCCGAGGGCATGTCGGAGAAAGAGGTCGCTGATACGGATTTCATGATCAACATGGATTCGGTCATCTGCGGCGACTTCTGCTATCTGCACGGGGGCGTTGCCGATTTTAAACAGAAGCGTGTCGTCGGCCTGGAGGCCTTTGAGAAGGTCTTTGCGATCGGCCGGCGGCTGGGCCTTGGGATCAGGCAGCATCCCTGGACATTTGACAACCCCGCGCCGGGCTTTAGAGTGCCTGATTATCCGTCCCCCTCAACGGGCGATTGGAGCGACCACATCTCTTTTGTTGAGCGCGGCATCCCCTATGTTTACATCGAGGCCAGCAACTGGGAGATCCCCGGCCCTGACCGTCAGTACGACGGGGACAGCGAGACGGCCGACGCGGGAAAGATCATGCATACAAAAAGGGACACCCTGAAGAACATCGAAAAGCTGTTCCCAGGCCGCACGCTTTACCACCTGCAGGTATTCTCCCTGCTGATCAGCACCGCGCTCAGGGAGATTTAGGAGGCTGTAGCCTTTTCAACGTATGAAGAAGGCAGGCCGTATTTCATCACGTCTCTCTATTTCGCAACCTGAGGTTGCGTCTCGCGGTAAAAGAGCAATCCGCTGTTGATGGAGATACCGGCCTCAGTCCGGTATCATCACGGCATCAACAGCGAAGGGGGAATCATCAGATGAGTTTCGGGCAGAATCTTCAGTTTCTCAGGAGGATGCGCCGCGGCATGACCCAGGAGGACCTGGCGGAGAGGATGAGCGTTTCCAGGCAGACCGTCTCAAAATGGGAGACAGGCGAGGCGTATCCTGAGATCGATAAGGCGGCGGAGCTCTGCGGCATCTTTTCCTGCACGATGGACGCGCTGTTCCGGGAGGACATGGGCGCGGGCAGCGAGGCTTTCTCAAACCTCCGGGTGGAGAAGGTGAAGGCCTTCTCTTACGTCCGTCATGCGGTCATCAGCCCGGAGCCGGAGCGGGACGCCCTCGGCCGGATCAGGGACTGGGCGCGGGAGGCGGGCATCAGGGAGCCGGACGTCATCGGCTGGGACTTTCCCCACGTCTCCCAGGAGCAGATCAACGTTTTCCACATGCACGGCTATGCAGCAGCCTGTATCCTGCCGGAGGGCTTTCAGCCCTCGAAAAACGGCCTGCAGGTCATCTCCCAGCCGGAGCAGGACTACGCCGTGATCACCGTCAGGGACCCCTTCAAGGCGCCTTTCACCCTCATCCCGAACGCTTACAAGACCCTGATGGCTTACATCCAGGCGAACGGGCGCAGGGCAGTCTGCAGGGAGGATGTCATCGGGTGCTACGAAAAAACATATGCGCGTGAGGGGATCGATCACATGGACGTGTACATCGCCGTGGATAGTTGATCCCTGGTTTAAAAGGAAGGGCTGCCGGCGCGGAGGCGCGGCAGCCCCTTTTTCTGTCATTGGCCCAACACAGCGAACACAGCCAGGGCATGATCGATCTGTGGATCATTCAGGGCCTTCGGCATTGCTGTCCCTTACGGCACGCCCCAGACACTCAGCGTGCCGCCCGAGGAGGTGGTGACGATCAGCCGGCCGTCCGGGGAGAAGGAAAAATCCGCCGTGCTGTGATCCAGGGTAAACACACGCTTGCCTTTCTCCGGGTTGATGAACACCAACCCGTCCTCATACCCACTGGCCGCCAGCAGGCTTCCGTCCGGGCTGAAGAGCAGTTCCTGAAAGTTCTCGCCCAGGTCGCAGGTCCACAGCGCTTTCGCCGTTTCGACGTCATATAGTTTGATGGAGTAACCTTTTTTTGTGCGCAGCGCGGCTGCGACAGTGGCTCCATCCGGGCTTAGCGCGCAGGTGTAGAGGTCGTTGCTGCTGATGTCCAGCAGCCGTTCCTGCCCGGAAACGTCCCAAACGGTAACCATCCCCCCGTCGCAGGCGGCGGCGCGGCGGCCGTCCGCGCTCAGGGACACACTATTGATAAAACTGTTCATGTAGGCTTTCATCAGGGGGGCATTGCCACCCGCCGGCCACACTTCCACAGAGCCACTGAAGCCGGCCATCATGGTATTGAAGTCAGCGCTCATGCATGCATCGTAAGAGGTGCCCTTCAACTCGATCTCCCGATCTTTTGTGCCTCCCGGCATATGGAGAAAAACGACTGCGCTGTCGCCTGAGGGGAGAAGGGCCAGACGGCTGCTGTCCGGGGAAAAGGCAAGGTTGGGAGCCTCTGTGCCGCTGAGGGTGATCACGCCTCCGGCGGTTGCACCACCATCACTGAGATGCCACAGGTGGACGGTTATTTTTTGGTTATCAGCGGATCGCTTGGCAGCAGCCAGGGATTCCCCGGACACAGCCGCCTGCCATGCCCGGGGCAGGAAGCCACCCTGTTCGCCCAGCACGGCGCCTCCGTCAAGTCCTGCCAGCAGCAGACGGTCGTCAGCCAGGGTCGCCACCCGGTCTTTCTGCGGACTCAGCTTGGTCGATATGTCGGCATATTCGCTGAAGGGAACCTGTTCAAGCAGCGCTCCGGTCGCCAGGTTATGGGCCTGCCAGCCCCGGCTGGTATAGAACTGCAGCGCCTCGCCCGTTTCATCCAGCGTGATCCCCGTAACCCCGCCCTTCAGGGGGATCGACCCGGTTTCCTTGCCGGTCTTCAGGTCAATGAGGCGAATGACGCCTGGCTGTAAATGGGTCATAAAAGCTGCTCTGCCCGCATTGGCCGCTCCGAAAGAGCCCATCGCGAAGGAGAGGGTGCCCGTATACAGCGGCTTGCCCTTGTAGTCCAGGAAGGCATAATCATAAATGCCGGTCATGAAGATGGTGCGCCCGCCCGGGCAGAGGGTCAGCCGCATCAGCTGTTTGTTGGAGGATTGGAAGGCGGCGCTCGATTTCCTCTTTCCGGTCTTGAGTGCGTAGGTGTCCAGGTAGCCCTTGTACAGCGCGACGCCGTATTTGTCGTAACCGATGTTTTTCTGCCCCAGCGCCAGGAGCTCATCCTTCTGCTGGTCGATGTGCAGCGCGGAGAGCCTCCTGTCCTGCTTGATCTCCCGGATCAGGCGCTGCTCCTTCACGTCCCAGAGCTGGATGGACTGGTTATTTCCGCTGGAGCACACCGCCAGAAGGGAGCTGTCCGCGCTGAAGGACGGATACAGCGAATATCCGCTGGTCAGTATCCCCAGGGGCTGGAGGCTGTGCCCGTCAAACAGGTGCACGCCATCCCCCGTGGCCAAAGCGACCGTTTCCCCGTCGGGCGACCATAGGATCTCGTGCGGCTCCCCTTTCCCGATCTGATGGAGGAGGGTCAGCCCGGCGATGTTGTCCATGCCCAGGACCTGGGGAAGCGAGCTGCCGGGAGCCGCCTCCTCAGCCAGTACCGGGAGGGGGGATTGAAGGATCAGAAAAGCCGCCAGCAAAACGACGTAGAGCGGCCGGGCTGCGGATCGTTTCTTTTCCATATGCTGTTCTCCTGTCCGAATGGGTCGGTCGGGCCGGGAAGACGATAACGTACGGGCTTTTGGGTTTCATTTGGCTTTATAATGATGATAGGGCTGAAAATCGCAACTGTCAAGAATCCTCGCAGGCGGAGGAGGCCTGCCGCGTTGTGCCGGCAGTAAAACACCCCTGGACAGCAGGGAGAGGGTGAAGGCCCGTTCCCTTGCCAGCGGCTGTGCTGTCAGGTATGATGGTGCGGAATCTCATGAGGAGGGCGCGGAAGGATGGCTCGGATCAGGGCAGTGATGGAGCGCAACCGGCTGATGAAGGCGCTGATCAATTTGCAGAGCAACGCGCGCGCCTGTATTTATACTGAGCCGCTCTGGGGCGTCCCGGTCAATCTCTACCTGCCCCTTGTGGCCAAATACATGGAGGCGCTGGGCCTTGACGCCGTCCAGATCGGCGTGGTGGCGACGGTGAACCTTTTGAGCCAGATGGTCTCCTCCCTGATCAGCGGGGTGATCACGGACAAATTCGGCCGCCGCCGGACCACCGCCATCGTGGACCTGATCTGCTGGGCCCTTCCCTTCCTGATCTGGATGAACGCGCAGGGCTTTGCCTGGTTCATCGCGGCCGCCCTGCTCAACGGCACCTGGCGCATCACGGAAAACTCCTGGGGCCTGCTGCTGGTGGAAGACGCTCCGCCCAGCCTTTTGGTGAGCATTTATTCCCTCTCCACCATCGCGGGTCTGCTGGCGGGCTTCGCGGCGCCGCTCACCAGCCTTCTGGTCAGGGGATTTTCCCTGGTGAACACGATGCGCGGGCTGTACTTCTTTGCCTTTGTCTGCATCATGGTCAAGATCGTGGTCCTGCAGCTGATGACCCGTGAAACCACTGCCGGCACGAAGAGGATGGCGGAACTGAGGGGAAAATCCATCCTGCACGCCCTGCGCGGCAGCCGGCGGGTCATGCTGGGCATGTTCCGGGAGAAGCCGCTGATGCTGGTCCTGGGCATCATGGCCTGCGTGATGGTCATCCGAGGCGCGACGGACAACTTCTGGCCGCTGCTCCTGACCGGCGCGCTGGGCATCCGTGAGGAGACCCTGCCGCTGCTCTCCGGGCTGCGTTCCCTGGCCATGCTGGCCTTCTTCTTCACCTTAGCGCCCAGGCTGAACCCGCGGCGTTATTTTGGACCCATGGCATTGGGCCTGATCATCATGGCGGCGCTTTACCTGATGCTCTTCCTGCTGCCGCCGCACCTGGGCTGGGCGGTGTTCCCCGGCGTACTGGCGGAGGCGCTGTCGCTGAGCATCCTCATCCCTCTGTTTTCAAGCCTTCAGCAGCTGCTGCTGGATAAACAGGAGCGGGCGAGGATGTTCGGCTTTTCCCTGGCCTTCTGCCTGCTGATCACCTCCCCCTTCGGGACCGTCAACGGCCTGCTCTCCCGCCTCCACCTGTCCCTGCCCATGCTGCTCTCGGCGATGCTGGCCCTGCTGGGCTGCTTCTTCCTGACCAGGCTGCGCAAAATACTTGACGGGGCAAGGTTTGATGAGAACTGACAATGATTCGCTGCGCGCGATGCTGCGCGGGAAGAAGCTGTTCCTGCTGGACATGGACGGCACGCTGTACCTGGGCAGCCGGCTGTTCGCACGGAGCCTTGATTTTCTCGGGGCGATCAGGGAGAGCGGGGCCGACTATCTTTTCCTGACCAACAACTCCTCCAGGGGCAGGGACGCCTATGTCAGGAAACTTTCCGGGATGGGCGTCATGTGCACCGAGGATGATTTCTTCACCTCGACCGACACGGCCTGCGCCTATCTTCGCGCGCATTACAGGGGAAAGATGATCTACGCGCTGGGGACAGGATCCTTCAAAGCGCAGCTCAAAAAGGAAGGCTTTCCAGTTACCGACAGGCTGGAGAGCGGCATCGACTGTCTGATGATGGGCTATGACACCGAACTGACCTACCAGAAGCTGGTCGACGCCTCCATCCTGCTGGGAAAGGGGGTAGAGTACCTCGCCACCAACCCCGACTGGGTTTGCCCGACGGAGTTCGGCTTCGTGCCCGACTGCGGGTCCATCGCCCAGGCGCTGGAGCATGCCACGGGCAGGCTTCCGCATTTCCTGGGCAAGCCGGAACCGGATATCGCGCTGCTGGCCATGAAAATAAAAGGCGCAAAGCCGGAGGACACCCTGATCATCGGGGACCGGCTCTACACGGACATCGCCTGCGGAAGACGCGCCGGGATCACGAGCATCCTGGTATTCAGCGGGGAGACAGACCGCTTCACGCTGGAAAAGAGCGGGATCAAGCCTGATTTTGCCGTGGAGAGCGTCGGGGACATCCAGGACGCGATGGGTGCCCTGCCCTGAAAATGCCCGGGCGGAGAAGCAGGAAGGCATACGGACGGAGGGAAACTGTCCTCCCGCGAAACTTGAAAAAGGCCGTCAAAAATGATATGGTAGGGTCAAAGAGGCGGGAGCGTGCCCGCGCATAAGACTTAAGGAGGAATACGGCAACATGAAAAAACTGATCGCGATGTTTCTCTGTCTGACCGTGCTGATGTCCGTCCCGGCCGCCCTGGCGGCCAACGAGGAGCTCACCGGCAAGGTGATGATCTACACCTCCATGTACCAGTTTGTCATCGACATGATGGACGCGGCGATGGCAGAGGAGTTCCCCAACCTGGACGTCGAGTTCTTCTACGGCGGCACCGGCGCGCTGCAGCAGAAGCTGGCCGGGGAGATCGAGACCGGCAAGCTGGGATGCGACATGATGCTGGTGGCAGAGCCCGCCTACTCGCTGGAGTTGAAGGAAGGCGGATGGCTGCATCCTTATGTGATCGAAGACGCCGCGGATATTCTGCGCTTCCCCTACGACGAGGAAGGCTACTGGTATCCGGTGCGCGTGTGCAACATGGTGCTGGCCTACAACCCTGAGAAATTCTCTCTTGATGAGCTGCCCAAAAGCTTTGAGGAGTTCGCCTATGACGAGAGCCTCAAGGGCCTGATCTCCATGGGCAATCCGCTCACCTCCGGCACCACGATGGCCAGCGTCGCTGCGCTGAGCGACCTGTACGGCTACGAGTACTTTGAGGCGCTGGGAAGGAACAACGTCATGATCGAGTCCGGTTCCTCGGCGCTTGGAAAACTGGAGACCGGCGAATGCAAGGCCATCATGATCCTCGAGGAGAGCGTGCTGAAAAAGCGCAAGGAAGACGGCAGCAAGCTGTCCGTCATCTACCCTGAAGACGGAGTCATCCTCATCCCCTCCACCGTCATGACCGTGGCGGAAGACCGCAGCGCGAACATGAACATCGCGGCCTGCGAGGCGATCACCGACTGGCTGCTGTCCGAAGCTGGGCAGAAGTTCGTGCTCGAGGGCTACATGCACTCCGTGTTCAAGGGATCAACGGCCATCCCCTATGATTCCGTGGACACCGAAGAGCTGATCGCGTCGGACATCGGGGTCGACTGGGTGCGCTGCTACACGATGCGCGACGAGATCCAGAACGCCTTCCAGCAGAGCGTGACCATCAGCAAGTAAACCCGGATGAACGGGATCGACCGACGCGGGCGGAGCGGAGCCGGACAGCCCGGTTCCCTCCGCCCTTTTAGGGGAGCAAAACGATGAGGACCCTTCTGACGCCTGACAACGGCCGTAGCGGACGGCGCGCCAAGGCGGCCCTGGCCCTGGTCTCTGCCCTGGCGGCCCTGCTGATTGCCCTGGGCATCGGGGGGATGGGGGCTTTGAGCCGGTCCGGCTTTGACGACGCGGCCGGCTTCTCCTTGATCCACAAGGCCGGCCTCGCCGCGGGGGCGGGCCTGAAGGCGGATGAAGCGATGATCGCCGCGCTGGAGGAGGGGCAAAGACGCGCGCTTGACGCGGCGATGGACGGCGTGATCAGCAGCCTGTGGCGCAAGGTGCGTTACCAGAGGGAGACCCTTTCGGACTTCAGCCGCGCGGACGCGGCCAAGCGGCAGGCCGTCCTGCAGGACCTTCTGAGGGAAACAGGGGACCCGATGCTGAAAACGCAGGTCAGTCTGGCGGCGGACGCGCTAGGCGCAGCGGTGACAGGGATCGGGGAGAACGGTGAGCCCGCCTTCCACCGGCTGATCCTGGACCTGGCGGACCATCTCTCGCAGCCGGGCGCGGGTAATGCCCTGCGCGGGAAGCTGGACGCGCTGGAGCGGGCCGCCGCGCAGGAGGCCGGGCACACCGCCAGGGCAGACTCGCAGGCCCTGTTTGAGCAGGCCGTCAACGAGAAGAGGCTGTCCCGCTACGCCGAGGGCGGCGCGGGGATGGCCCGCGTCGCGCGGGCGCTGTTTGAGGAGCTGATGCGGGTCAGCCCCGGGGCGGACCTGAGCCGCCTTTTTTCCATGCTTCAGGAGGTTCCCAAGGATGGCAAGGCGCTTGCGGGCGTGTTCAGCATGCCCCCAAGGGAGGCGATCCCCGCCGCACTTGACGCGCTTGTGCCCGACAACATCGCCGGGGCGAGGCTGCTCGCGCTGGCCCGGGAGCTGTATGACGTGCTGAAGGCGCAGCACCCGGACATCCGGGATTTCGACCACAGCGCCCTGCTGCTGCTCCAGGCTGACGCCATGGAGCCGCAGAGCGCGCAGCTGCTCAGGGATCAGGCGGAGCGCCTTGGCGCGCAGGCCTGGAACAGGCACCTGTCACCGCTGCTCTCCGAAGCGCTGGAGGCTGCGGCGGGGGAAGCCATGCCCGAGGACGCGCGGATGATCACCGCCCTGAGCGCCTACATCTCCGGCGAGCCGGCGGATGCGATCCTGGACAGCCTTGCCGGCCTGCTCATCCAGGCCCGGGACAGGGACACCGCGGCCATGATCGACGACTACCTCGGCAGCCTGCCCGCGCAGGGCGCTTTTGAGATAAGGGCCCGCCTGATCGCCGCGCTGTTCGTCTTTGAGGCGCCCAAACTGCCCCTTTCTGTGCAGGGCGCGCTGAAGGACATGGGACCCCGCGAGCGGGCGGATTTCCGCGCGGCGGTGCTGGGCGCGCTGGCAGACTCCGCCGCGCCGCTGCCCGCGATAGCCGAGCAGGCGCTGGCGGCATCCGGGGCGCAGCGGGAGGAGCAGCTGCTCCATCTGCTGCTGATGACCGGGAACGGGTGGGAGAGGATCTTCGGGGAGGAGATCGGCACCGGCCTGAGGCTGGCCGTGCGCGGCAACGCGCCCCGGATCCGGGCGGCGCAGGACATCGCCGGGGGCGGCGGGAACTTCCTGACCCAGACGGTGAACAGCAGGGGGAAGGAACTGACGCTCGCAGGGGCGCTGCTGCTGGCGGACGCCCTGCTGCTTGCCTACCTGATGCGCTCCGGGCGCGACTGGCGCTTTGACGTCAAATGGCTTCTGATCCTGCTGATCGTCGATTTCATGCTGGTGTTTCAGATCCTTCCGCTGGGATACCTGCTCTACCGCGCGCTGACGCCGCAGGGCAGCCTCTCCCTGTCCACCTTCGGAAGGCTGTTCAGCTACGGCATGAACCGCAGCGCCCTGATCAACACCGTTGTCGGCGGGCTTTCCGCGATGGCGCTGGGCACGCTCATCGCCTTCCCTCTGGCCTGGCTGGTGGGCAGGACCAACCTGTACGGCCGCAGGTTCTTCCGCCGCCTGTTTGTGCTGACCTACATGGTGCCGCCCTACGTGGGCGCCATGGCCTGGCTGCGGCTGCTCAACCCCAACGTCGGGAATGTCAACGTGGCGCTGCGCGCGCTGTTCGGGCTCAGCAGCGCCGCGGGCCCCATCAACGTCTACAGCCTGGCCGGGCTGGTATGGGTGCTGACCACGTTCTATTATCCCTACGCCTTCATCACCATTTCCCGCGCGATGGAGAAGATGGACCCCTCGCTGGAGGAGGCTTCCCGCATCTCGGGCGCGTCGCCCTTTGTGACGCTGATGAAGGTGACGCTGCCGATCATGACGCCCTCGCTCATCGCGGGCGCCCTGCTGGTGTTTGTCAGCGCGGCCAGCTGCTACGGCATCCCCTCCATCATCGGCGCCCCCGGCAAGGTGCACACCGTGACCACCCGGATCATCGAATACTACGGCAGGGGCACCCAGGGGCTCAACGACGCGACCGGTCTGGCGGTGTTCCTGATGGCGCTGGCCATCTTCATTCTCTACCTGTCCGACTTTGTCATCGCGAAAAAGCAGTACATCACCGTGTCCGGCAAGTCCACCCGCCCCAACATCGTGGACCTGAGGTCATGGCGCGTCCCTCTGACGGTCCTGGTGTCCCTGTTCGCGGGGCTGATCATCCTGCTGCCCTTCACGACCATCCTCACCACGTCGCTGAAGATCGACATCGGCAAGTCCCTCCTGGATGCCGGGAATTTCACCCTCAGCCAGTGGACCTCCATCTTCTCCCGTTCCGAAACCCTTTCAAGCCTGCGCAACAGCCTGGTCTACGCTTCCGTAGCGGCCACCGTCGGCATCGCGGTCGCCATCACCATGAGCTACCTGATGCAGCGGACACGCATCAGGGGCCGGCGGCTGCCTGACTTCCTGATCACGCTGGGATCGGGATCCCCTTCGGTGGTCATCGCGCTGGGGCTGATCATGAGCATGCAGGGCCGCTTCGGCGTGAACATCTACAACACCGCCTACATCCTCATCGTGGCCTACCTTATCAAGTACATGATGATGGGGATGCGCACGGTGACCTCCGCCATCAGCCAGATCCACGTCTCCCTTGAGGAATCCTCCCAGGTCGCCGGCGCTTCCTGGCTGGGGACCATGCGCCGTGTGACGGGGCCGCTGATCTTCCCCTCCATCGCGGCGGGGTGGTTCCTCATCTTCATCCCCTGCTTTTATGAGCTGTCCATGACGACCCTGCTGTACTCCAACTCCACCAAGACCATCGGCTTTCAGCTGTATGAGTACTGGACCTACACCAGCCAGCCGCAGGCCAGCGCGATGGCGTTCGGGATCCTGATCATCGTCATCCTCATCAACGCGTTTCTCGGCCGCCTGACCAGGGGCGAGTTCTCCATCTAGACCGGAGGGGCAAGCATGTCCAGCATCACCATCAGGAATGTCACCAAATCCTTTGGCAGCAACCTCATCCTCAGCGAGTTTGACGAGGTGTTCCGGGACGGCGAGTTCGTCACCCTCCTGGGTCCCTCCGGCTGCGGGAAGACCACCATGCTGCGTATGATCGCCGGCTTTGAAAAGCCCAGCTCCGGGGAGATATGGATCCAGGACACCCTGGTATCCGGCGGCAGCACCTTTGTGCCCCCGGAGAAGCGGGGCGTTGGGATGGTGTTCCAGAGCTACGCGGTCTGGCCGCACATGGACGTGTTCCACAACGTCGCCTACCCGCTCACCATTTCCAGGGCGGACCGGAAAACCGTGGCGGACAGGGTGGCCCGGGTGCTGGACATCGTGCACCTGTCCCAATACGCACAGCGCTATCCAAACCAATTGTCCGGCGGCCAGCAGCAGCGCGTCGCGCTGGCAAGGGCCCTTGTGGCGGAACCCAAGCTGCTCCTGCTGGACGAGCCCCTCTCCAACCTGGACGCCAAGCTGCGGGAGTCGATGCGCTTTGAGATCAAGGACATCCAGCGCCGCCTTGACATCACGGTGGTCTACGTCACCCATGACCAGACGGAGGCCATGGCGATGAGCGACCGCATCTTCCTCATCTCCCGCGGCGTCGTGCAGCAGTCCGGAACGCCGGAGGAGATCTACAACCAGCCGGTCAACCAGTTTGTGGCGGACTTCCTGGGAAAGGTGGATTTCATCAAGGGCGAAGCCGGAGAGGGAACTGTCCGGCTCCACGGCGCCGGCGTGACCATCCCCTACCGCGGTGAGCGCCGGGGCGCTGTGGAGGTGGCGGTTCGGCCTGAGAACATCGGGATGACCCTTGACGGCGCGGGGATCCCGGGGGTGATCGAAAAACGGTACTATCTGGGAGACGTATGCGATTTCCGCGTCAGGATCGGTGAACTCCAGCTGCGTGTCATCCGCGAAGGCCGGAGTTTCAGCCAGTTCGCGCCCGGCGACGCGGTCAGGCTGCAGCTGAGCGACTTCCTTGTGTTTGACGATGATGGGTCATTGCATGAGCAGCTGAAGATCCAGACCTGAGCGGAGCGGGCCACGTCATTTTCCGGCCTTTCGGGTAAAATACAGAAGTCCCCCCGAACGTGTGCCAGAATACTCAAAAGCCGGTCAGTATTTAAAATGGCAGGGCAGGCGGCAAAGCAGCAACATCAGCGACCGGCGGGGACAGCCCTCCGGCAGGAATGGTTCCGCCGCGGCTTTAACGCCGGTGACCTGTCCGGCCGGGATGCGTTCAAAGACTTTTGACAGGGAAAGGAAACGGCATCAGTATGGATGAGCAGAACCCTCAGGAATATCGGAAACCTGCCGCGGAAGAGTTGAAGGCCCGGCTCTCCCCGCTTCAGTACTACGTCACCCAGGAATCCGGCACCGAGCAGCCCTTCTACAACGAATACTGGGAGACGGAGGAACTCGGCATCTACGTGGACATCGTGACCGGGGAGCCGCTGTTCTCCTCAAGGGACAAGTATAAAAGCTCCTGCGGCTGGCCGGCTTTCTCCGCCGCCCTTGACAAGGAGGAGATCAGGGAACTGGAGGACAGGTCTTACGGCAGGCTCCGCACTGAGGTGCGCAGTCGCCTGGGCGACACCCACCTGGGCCACGTGTTTGAGAACGACCCGGAGAGCCCCAACGGCACCCGCTACTGCATCAACAGCGCCTCCCTGCGCTTCATCCCGCTTGAGAAGATGGAGGATGAGGGGTACGGGAATCTGATCCCGGAAGTGACAGGCAGAGAATGACCAAAGCCTCTGAGCAGTTAATGAAAAAAGCCCGGCGCATCTTGCGCCGGGCTTTGTGAATATGTAAAAGCCGGATCGTGGTTCAGCGGTATCCGCATACCCAATCAATGATCTCCGCGTCGGTCAAGGACTCGACAGCGCGGTAGAGGCGCTCGGCGATGCCGTCCGCCTGGGACCGGTCCGCGGCAAGGGCCGCGATGCTCAGCTCGGCCAGGCTGTGCGCGTCCTGCAGTCCGCTTTCGATGACGCTCACGCTGAAGGAACGCCTGAGGCTGAGGATCAGCGGTTTGACAAGGGATCGCTTGTCCTTCAGGCTCCTGCACCAGGGCGCGCGCAGGCGGAGGGTCACCAGCAGGATCAGCATGAGTCAGGCCGCAGGCTTCGGTTTATCTGTCCTGCTGCCGCAGGTCTTTCTGTCACCCCTGCTGCGGGGGTGCCTGCCCGGCGTCATGCTCCGCCTTGCTTTCCGCTGCTTTCCGTACGCGCACCAGTTCCTCGTGGATGGAATACATCAGCATCGTCAGCTCAAATCCGATCCGGACCAGGATCGGTCCGGCAACCAGATAGAGCAGCCCCCAGACGCTGCCGCTGAACAGGACGTACAGGCCGTTGAGGACGGCATAGGCGGTCGCGAAGGCATACAGGAACTTTATGATCATCGGAACCAGGTATTTCGTGAAGTTGAACAGGCTGCTCAACTTGGCCGTGAATCCCTTGTAGCTGTCCCTGCGGGCAGCGCTCAGGAAGAAATAGGCGATCGCTCCCGCCGCGATCAATGCCAGGATAAAAATGACGATGAATGAAGAGCCGATAGACGGGGTGCCGATGTCGATACCGCTGTAATATATGCCGCTGTCCTCCTGTTATCTTATCTGGAAACCCTGAACGGGTCTTCCTCCTGTCCGAATATCAGGAAGTTTCCCTGCCGGCGCTGAGGTCCTGGCAGGGACCGTCCTTACGGCTGCTCTTCCCCGCCTTCCTTCCGCCATTCATCCAGCACGGCACGGAAGGCCTCAAGCGCCTCCCGAGAACGCTCATAGGGCACATACACCATGTAGGTCTCCAGGATGTCCCCGGCTGACATGGTGAAGCCCTTCCCCTTGGTAGGCATCGCCGTGAAGGGGATCTCCGTCGCCTGGAAGGCGATCTGCAGGGCGTTGCGCAGGGGGCCCGGCAGCTCGCCGATCAGGATGGGATCGTCCGTGCGGATCGCGTTGCCTTTTTTGCCGCACTCCGGGCACGTGTCCCCGGAGTAGGCGGAATAGCAGTCCCCGCAGTGGCTGATCCCTTCCAGCGGAAGGGCCTGATCCTCCTGAGGCTCTATGAAGAACACCAGGTCCAGGATCTTGTTTCCTTCCCCGTCCGGTTCCGTGAAGCGCGGGCACTGGTAGCGTTCCATGGACCACCAGGCGCCCTGTTCGTCCTTTTGCAGGGTGATGCCCTCCTCCTCCAGCTTCTCAAGGCAGGCCCCGCACTGCCAGAATATTTCTGGTTCCTTCCCCGAAACGAGGCAGACGCCCAGGTCGGCGGCGGGGAGATCCAGTTGCGCGTACCCCGCGGGCGCTTCCGTACCCGGCGGCAGGAACAGACCGATCCAGTACTGGAAGTCCTCCTTTTCGCTCATCCGCATCAGGCCGACGTAGCTGTCCGCCTCCGGGAAGGCGTCGCGCCAGGCCTGCGTCGTCAGAGCGCTGAGAGGCTCAAAGCGGCCGTTTGCAAACCAGTCCTCCCAGCAGTTGGCAAAGCTGCCCTCCACCCTGTCCGCTTCGCCGTAGCGGATCCCGATGAAGCGGCTTTCCGGAGCCTGTTCCCGGTAGGTCCTGATGATCTCCGGCATGTTCGTCCCCCCTTATGCTTTTTGAAAGGCCGCCGGCTGTGCCAGGGTGATCCCGTCGATCTTCCTCAGTTCCTCTTCGCTGAAGGGCGCGCCGTCCTGCGCCCTGGCGCAGTCCCTGATCTGGGTGAGCCGGCTGGCCCCGATGATGACGGACGCTGTGACCGGGCTGTTGTGGAGCCAGCTGATCGCCATCTGCGCCAGGGTCTGACCTCTGGCCATGGCGACGGCGTTGAGCGCTTTGATCTTGTCCAGCAGGGCCGGGGTGATCTGCTCCTTTTTCAGGAAGACGCTTCCGCCCGCCGCCCGGGAATCCTCGGGGATCCCGTTCAGGTAGCGGTCGGTCAGCAGCCCCTGCGCCAGCGGGGAGAAGGGGATCGCGCCGATGCCTTTCTTCCCAAGCACTTTGTACAGACCGCCCTCCGGCCCCCGGTCGAACAGGTTGTAGCGGGGCTGATGGAGCAGGCAGTGGATCCCCATGCTTTCCAGCAGGTCCGCAGCCTTTTCCGCTTGCTCCGGAGGATAGTTGGAGATCGCCGCGTACAGCGCCTTCCCGCTCTTCACCGCCTGCGCCAGCGCGCCCATCGTCTCCTCCAGCGGCGTGTCCGGGTCCGGGCGGTGGGAGTAGAAGATGTCCACGTAGGAAAGCCCCATGCGTTTGAGGCTTGCGTCCAGGCTGGCCAGGAGGTACTTGCGGCTGCCCCACTCACCGTAGGGCCCCTCCCACATCAGGTAGCCCGCCTTGGTGGAGATGATCATCTCGTCCCGGTGCGGGGCCAGGTCCTGTCTGAGGATCCGACCGAAGGTCTCCTCCGCCGTGCCGGGGGGAGGGCCGTAGTTGTTGGCCAGGTCAAAGTGCGTGATGCCCAGGTCAAAGGCGCCCAGCACCATCTCCCGGCTGTTCTCATAGGGGAAGAGGCCGCCGAAGTTATGCCACAGCCCCAGGGACACGTAGGGCAGCTTCAGCCCGCTCCTGCCCGCCCGTTTGTACAGCATCGTCCCATAGCGTTTCCCGTCTGCCTTATACATCTGTCCTCCATTGCGGCCGCCTGATCGAAAGAAAGGCCGCTTCCCCTTGATTATACCCCCGGCCGGGGTATACTTCAACAAACGGCGATTGCCTGAATGAATGGAGAACGGCATGAAATTTGTCTCATGGAACGTCAACGGCTTCCGGGCCGTGCTGGGGAAAGGCTTCGACGAGGCCTTCATCGCGCAGGACGCGGATTTTTTCTGCCTGCAGGAGACCAAGATGCAGCCCGGCCAGGCCGAGTACGACCCGCCGGGCTATGAGGATTTCTGGCATTCCGCTGAAAGGAAGGGATATTCCGGCACCGCCGTGTTCGCCCGGCATCAGCCCTTGAAGGTGGAGTTCGGCATCGGGGGGACGCATTTTGACGAAGGCCGGGTGATGACACTGGAGTACCCGGACTTTTTCCTGGTCAACGCCTACGTGCCCAACGCGCAGCCTGAACTGGCGCGGCTCCCCTATCGGATGGATTTTGAGGACGCGATGCGCGGCCACCTTGTGGCGCTGGACCGGCAGAAACCTGTCGTCTACTGCGGCGACCTGAACGTCGCCCACCAGGAGATCGACCTGAAATACCCGCGGCAGAACCGTGGCCAGCCCGGCTTCTCCGATGAGGAGCGCGAAAAGATGACCCGGTTGCTGGCGTCGGGCTTCACCGACAGCTTCCGCCATCTATACCCCGACAGGGCGGAGGCCTATACCTGGTGGAGCTACCGCAGCAACGCCCGCGCCAGCAACGCCGGCTGGAGGATCGACTACTTCATCGTCTCTGACCGCATCGCTGACAGGATCAGGGAAGCCGGGATTCAAAACCAGGTTTTCGGCTCCGATCACTGCCCGGTGACGCTGGAGATCGACATCTGACCTGGGATGAGGGTTTTACTCTGCGGTATGTTTCCTTGAATTGGGTACTCAAAGCGGCGGTTGACGCCGCTTTTTTCCACTTTGTCTAGTATTGCTGCTTCTTCAGGAACAGCCGGAAGGCGGCGGTGTAAAGCAGCAGGCTGTACACTGCGCCGATGAGCAGGTACAGCCCGAAGCCCAGGTTGCTGGGGTCGCTTTCCTTCAGCAGAACCATGGCGAGGCCTTTGGCGGCCCAGAAGTTGGGGAACACGCCCAGGATGTACTGCCGGGCGCCCTGAAAGGCCGGCAGGACCAGCAGCAGGGGGATGAAGATCAGCAGGCCGGAGCCCTTGATCCAGGCAAAGCCTTCCACCTTGTTCCTGGCGATCCCGCCCATCAGCAGCGCCAGCACCGGCGCCAGGAGGCCGGAGGACAGGCTGTAGAATAGGATCTGCGGCGTGCTGACCCGGTCAAGCAGCCGCTCACCCATCATCGTATAGGCGTCCGCGGCCAGCCATTTGGTGCCCTGGAGCACCAGGAACACGCTCAGGACGGACAGGAGCAGCACGTAGGACATCTTGAAGAGGAGATAGCCGGACAGGCCCAGGGGCGTCGCCGCGATGGTGTGCAGGGTGTGCTCGTCCTTGTGGTCCAGCAGCTGGAAGGTGGCCATCGAGCCGGCCATGATCCCGCCGAAGGCGGAGATGAACAGCACCATCAGCAGGGAAACAGTCCGGGCGGCGAAGGCCTCCATCGGGGGAAGGCCCTGGATCACGCGGGGAAACACAAAGCAGGACAGGGCCAGCAGCAGCACCGGGAAAGCGAGCATCATCAGCGTCATGGGGTCGCGCAGGATGCCCTTGAGCTCATATCGCAGGAGCTTACCGTATTTGTTCATAAGCCTTACTCCACGCAGGCATGGCGCCTGAACAGCCTTAGCACGGGGAAACGGTAGAGGATCAGCGCGATCAGCGCGAGCCAGCCGGCGCCCAGCGCCGCCCGCAGGGGATCGGACACGTTGCCGGCGGCGTAGTCCAGCGCTTCCGTCGCGGCCCCGGAGGGGGAGAGCAGAGCAGTCCATGACAAGGATTCCGGGATCGCGCCGGTCAGGTCGAGAATCACCGGCAGCAAAGAGAGCAGCATGAACAGCATCACCCAGCCCAGGGTGGCGGAGAAATCCCGGCTCCTGAGCGCCAGCGCCAGGCCGATGCCCGCGTGGGCCGCGGCGGTGAGCAGGGTGAACAGCGCCAGGAGTGGATAGTCCAAACGGATGCCGTGCAGGAAGAACAGGGCCAGGGAGAGCACCAGGGCGGAGAGCAGCCCCAGCACCGCGGCCGCCATCGCCTTGGCCAGCAGGATCATCCCGGTGGGCACCGGCAGCACCAGCATGGTCTTGACCGTTCCGTCCGTGCGCTCCAGGTGGTGGAAGGCGCCGGCGAGCAGCAGACTCATCAGCCCGGAATCGGTGTACAGCAGGAGCGACGCGAACCGCCGGGACTCCATGGCGGACAGCAGCGCGAAGAGGCCTACCCAGATCAGCGAGGTCCCCAGGGCGACCGGCAGGATCTTATAACTTGCCATCCGTTTCATTTCGCCCTTGAACAGTTTGATAAGCGCGTTCATGCCACCTTCACCCCCGTGACCCGGATGAAGATGTCCTCCATGCTCGTCTCCCCGCTGTGCAGGGTCTCGATCTCCTTTTCTCTAAGCAGGCTGAGGAACTCCGCGTTCGCACCGATCCCCTCCATCGGGAAACTGCGGCGCTCCACCCCTCCCGCCTCGCGGTACTCGACGGTGACCATGCGGCTGCCGTAGCGCAGCTTCAGTTCCCGTGGCGTGGAGACCTCCGCCAGCTTTCCCTGCACGCAGAAGGCCACGCGGTCGCACAATTGCTCCACGTCGCTCATCAGGTGCGTGGTGAGGAAGACCGTGCCGCCCCCCTGCCTGAACTCCGCGATCATGTCCTTGATGATCCGGGCGTTCGCCGGGTCCAGCCCGTTGGTCACCTCGTCGAGGAACAGGATGCGCGGCGCGTTGAGCATCGCGCGCACAAAGTTCAGCCGGACCTTCATCCCCTTGGAATACTCGCCGACCCGGACGTCGCGGTACTCCCACAGGCCCACGCGGGTGAGCAGCGCCTGGACGTCCGCGCCCTTTGTGTAAAAGCCCCTGAAGAAGTTCATGTTCTCCATCGCGGTGAGTTTGGTGAAATGCACCGGCATCTCAAACCCAACGCCGATCTGCTCGTAGTAGGCCTTGCCGGTCTGGCGCAGGTCCTGCCCGAAGCACTGGATGCTGCCCCGGTAATCCTCCAGCAGTTTGGTGAGGATCTTCTGCGTGGTGGACTTGCCCGCGCCCGAGGGGCCCAGCAGCCCGAAGATCTCGCCCTCCCTGACCTCAAAGTCCAGCCCGGCGACGGCATCCTGCTTGGCCTTCGGATAGCGGTAGGAAAGGTTTTTGACAGTGAACGCGTTTGTCATGGTGTGTTCTGCTCCTTTGGTTTGGATAGCATATCGTTTGGAGGGGTTGAAGCGGTTTCGCCTGTCTCCCGGCGGGGCCCGCACAGCCCGAACTGGATCATGTCCAGCGCCAGCTCCAGCTGGTCGAAGACCTCCTGCGTGCCGGCGCTGCCGGGCAGCAGGTGGAGGTTGGAGAACAGGATGTCCAGCATGCTGCGCAAAAACTCCGGTGTGAACCGCGCGTCGATCTGGCCCGAGCGGACGGCGCCCTCCGCCAGCGCCTCAAACATCCTGTTTTTTTCGCCGGGGAAGCAGGCCGTCAGCCGCTTGATCAGCCCCGGTTCCTCCGAAAGCACCCGGGAGGCAAGGTGATACATCCGTCTGTCCTGGAACATGAACGCCGTCATTTCCCGGCTGATGAGCTTGACGGCATGGAAAAAGTCGCCGCCCGGGCTCAGCCCCTGCATCCTTGGGAGAAAGAACTCGGACTTTATTTTAGCGATCATGTCCATCAGCGCCACGTACAACCCGAACTTGTCCCCGAAATGGTGATAGAGGCTGCCCTTGCTCATCCCAGCCCTTTTGAGGATGTCGTTGAGCGAAGCCTGGCTGAAGGATTTCTCGGAAAACTCATCCAGCGCGGCCTCGTACAGCTGGGGGAAGCGCGGCAGGGGGTTGCGGTTCCCTGTCAATTGACCAGGATCAAAGGGTCCCTTCATTCCGTCTTATTTATCTCCCCGGCTGATCTTTTTGCGGGCTGCTGTCAATCCTCATCCTTCATTGGGGGACCCTTTTTCTTTTTCCGCATCATGTTCCCCAGCACCTTCACTTTCAGGTATCCCAGCGCCAAAACGCCAAGGGCGATCAGCGCCCATGCCCACCATTCCATCGCGGCAGCCTCCTTCCAAATGGGTTGGACCGAGCGGTCTAAACCGGTTGGTCCAATTATGGCAAGGCAGGAGTGCTCTGTCAAGGGGGTTCTCAATAAAAATATACCGCGCGTTGGGAAATAAGCATTATATGAATAAAACCAGCGCTTTGCTGGTCTTTCACTCGTAAGAAAAGGGCGGCATACTTGGATTTACAGGGTGATCCAATACCGCCTTGTCGTGACAACACCTCTTTGTAGGCGGTTGACCACCTTGTTCTGCAGGACCCCGCCGTTGTGTTCGATCACCTTGATGGAACCGATGTTGTCATCATCACAGGTGATCAGAACCTGATTCAACCCCATCTCTTCCCTGCAGAACCGCAGGACCATGGCCAGCATTTTTGTTCCGTATCCCTTCCGGGACTAGGACCAGCGGACCTCATAGCCAATGTGGCCGCCATATTGAAGAAGGGCGGGCGTCAGGCGATGCCTGATGCCGGTTTCGCCAATGAAACGGTCCTGATCGATCAGCCAGAGCGTTGTCGCCCGGACATATCCCGGCTTCAGGTCGATTCCGTGTTCCTCATTGTAGGCTGTTTCAATGACCTCCGCCGGGTCCCTGAAGATCTGCTCCGCGCCGGGTCTGTGGACAGCGTCCTCCTCCACCGCTTCCGCGTAGGAGGCAAGGTATTTTTCCGTCGGACGGATCAGCAGCATATCCGCACCATGACTAAACTCCAATAATCTCTAGGTTATGATTACCAAAGAATCATCTATCATATGTTATAGACCCATTATTATAGTTTATTTGCTTCTGGAAAATCGCCCTCACTGCCTGCCGGTGTAAAATACTAATAGTCTTTTTGTGCCTGTTATGCTTTGCGGATCGGATGTCTGAGCACCGTTTTCAATTTCCCGTTTGGTACCTTGCGCGGGTCGGAAAGGTAGATCTCATGATGGCGGCGAAAGCCGCTGAAATCCAGAACATAGCCGCTTCGGGCGGCGAACCCGTCAAGCGCCGCCACCGTGGCCGGTTCGTCGTCATACGGACCGACGTGCATGACCTGAACGCATAAGCCCTCAGCAAAGGCATCCAGTTTTGCTAAAGATGTGTCAAGATCCGGTTTTTTCTTTTTGAGGGCTGCTTTTACGCCTTCAAAAATCTCCGCTGTGACGAAATCCGGTTGCCGGATCATCATCGTCCACATAAACTTGCCCTTGTCATGGATGGCCGCTCCGCCGCCCCTGAAATCATCGTCCACGCTCCAGAGGCCTTCAAGCGGCGCGACAACGTAATCAAGGATGGACTTGCTGCTCATTTTGATGGCGTAGGAAAGCCCGTACAGCAGTTCGACCGCGGCGGCGTATTCCGCGCCTGTATTCGGATCACCCCTGCCATTTACAGTGATGAACGTCATATGCGGCACGTCGATTACAGACGGCGCGGTCTTTGGCAAATAGAGATCCTTCTGCGTTTTCTTAAAGTCGGCCGTCATGGTCCCGCATCTCCTTCCCGATCAGCGGCAGCGCGATCCGCAGCGCGCTGACCCGCCTGTCGTTCAGCGTCTTCTGTGAGGGCTGCAGCCTTCCGCTCTCCTGCATCTTCTCACATTTGCGCAGCGTGGAAAGAAGGGTGGTCTTTGCCTCTTCCAGTTCCTGCCTTGCGTAGAAGCTCATGTGCTTTCCCCGTTTTTAACTCTTGCTTTACAGCCTGAATGCGGTGCGTCTTGTATGGAACATGCCGGATCCTGCTCAGTCCTCCCACTTCCGTGCCAGCTCGTCGATCTGCCGGGCCAGTTTCTCCTTCAGTTTGTTGCCCAGCCCGCCGCTGGCTTCCACCACCCGGGTCAGGCGCGCCAGGGCCGCGCTCAGCGCGGTCATGGACTGTTCGGCTTTTCTGGCCTTTTCCTTCTTTTTCTCAGCCGGGGCGCGCGGCCCGGATTCTGTCTGCTTGTCCGGAATGAGGCCCCAGGCGTCCCCGGAGTAGGGAACAAAGGTGTTATGCCCGCGCTGTTTCAGCAGTTCTTCAAAGGCGAGGGCGGTCGATTCCTCGCTGTGGGTCACGAACACGCGCCTGGGCTTGGGGGAAAAACTCCCGATCCACTTGAGCAGGCCGTCCTGGTCGGCGTGGCCGGAGATGGCCTTGAGCATGCGGATCTCGGCGGCAACGGTGATGGTCTCGTTGAAAAGTCTGACGGTCTTCGCGCCGTCGTACAGCTGCCGGCCCAGGGTGCCCACGCTTTGGTAGCCCACGAAAAGCACGGTGGATTCAGCCCGCCAGAGGTTGTGCTTGAGGTGGTGGCGGATCCGCCCGGCCTCGGCCATCCCGGAGGCGGAAATGATGACGCAGGGGCGCTTCTCGAAATTGATCGCCTTGCTCTCCTCCGCCGTCACGCAGATCCTCAGGTCCGCGAAGCTGATAGGGTTGCGTCCTTCACGGAGAATCGCCTGCATGTCCGGGTCAAAGAACTCCGGGTCGCTGTCCAGGAACACCCTGGTGGCGGCAATGGCCAGCGGGCTGTCCATGTACACCGGGAAGCCCTCGTGCCCGCGCACCAGGCCCTTCTCCTTGATCTCCCGCAGGAAATACAGGATCTCCTGGGAGCGGCCAACGGCGAATGAGGGAATGACCACGTTGCCGCCGCGGTCAAAGGCAGTCTGCAGCGCATCGGCCAGGTCCGCGATGTAATCGGGCTTGGGGCCGTGCAGCCGGTCTCCGTAGGTGGATTCCATCACGACAAAGTCGGCGCGGCTTAAGTACTGCGGGTCCCTGATGATGGGCTGGTCCAGGTTCCCGATGTCCCCGGAGAACACCAGGGTGCGGGTTTCTCCGTTTTCGGAAAGCGTCAGGGTCGCGGAGGCGGAGCCCAGCAGGTGCCCGGCGTCGGTGAAGGACAGGGCGCAGCCGGGGAGGATGTCCCGGCCCTCCCCATAGGGCAGGGGGCGGAACAATTTGAGCGTGTTCTCCGCGTCTTTCTGGGTGTACAGCGGCTCATACAGCGCCTCGCCCGCGCGGCTGGCCTTGCGGTTGTGCCATTCCGCCTCGTTCTCCTGGATGAAGGCGGAGTCGCGCAGCATGATGTCGCACAGCTGCTTTGTCGCCGGCGTGGCGTGGATCTCTCCCCGGAAACCGTCCTTGTACAGCTTTGGCAGCATGCCGGAGTGGTCGATGTGCGCGTGGGTGAGTACCACGCTGTCCACCTCGGACGCCATGACCGGCAGACGCTGGTTCTCATAGGTGTCCTGGCCCTGCTCCATGCCGCAGTCCACCAGGACGTGCCTGCCGGAGATGGTGACCATGAAAGCGCTTCCGGTGACTTCGCGCGCCGCGCCCAGGAAAAGGATGTCCATCTTCTTTCCTCCGTTCATGACAGCGCCTGCGGCGCCGCTTCCCTGGTTTCCCGGTCCTCCCGGGTGGCGTACAGGCTGTACAGGCTGTGATACAGCCCCTTCCTCTTCATCAGTTCCTCGTGGCTCCCGTGCTCCTCAAGCCCCCTGTCGGTCAGCACCCAGATCACGTCGGCGTTGCGGATGGTGGTCAGCCGGTGCGCGATGGTGAGCGTGGTGCGCCCCCGGGTGAGTTCCTCAAGGGACCGCTGCACCAGCATCTCCGATTCGTTGTCCAGCGCGCTGGTCGCCTCGTCCAGCAGCAGGATGGGCGGATCCTTCAGGAAGACCCGGGCGATGGACAGCCGCTGCTTCTGCCCGCCGGAGAGCTTGACCCCCCGCTCTCCCACGTAGGTGTCATATCCCTCGGGCAGCGCCATGATGAACTCATGCGCCCCCGCGCGCCTGGCGGCCAGCTCCACCTCTTCCCTGGACGCGCCGGGCTTGCCGTAGACGATGTTCTCAAACACGGTGCCGGAGAAAAGGTACACGTCCTGCTGCACCATGCCGATGCTGCCCCGCAGCGACTTCAGGGTGAGGTCCCTGACGTCCCTGCCGTCGATGAGCACTCTGCCCTCCGTCACGTCATAAAACCGGGGGATCAGGTTGCACAGGGTCGTCTTTCCCGATCCGCTGGGACCGACCAGCGCCACGCTCTGGCCATGGGGCACGGACAGGCTGATATGGTCCAGCACCTTGGTGCCGTTTTCCTCGTAGCGGAAGCTGACGTTGTCCAGCGTGATGTCGCCCCTGACGCCCGTGAGCGCCACGGCGCCCGGGCTGTCGGTGATCTCCGCCGGCGCATCCATGATCTCAAAGAAGCGGTCGATCCCGGTCAGGCCCCGCTGGTACTGCTCGGTAAAGTCCACCAGGCGGGTGACGTTGTTGAGCAGGAGGTTGACGTAGAGCAGATAGGAGGCGAACTCGCCCGCGGACAGCTCGCCACGGGAGAGGAAGTACGCGCCCGCCACGATGACCAGCAGGTTCATCAGCCCGTTGAGCAGCCGCGTGGTGGAGTGGAAGCCGGCCATCACGTTGTACTGCCTCTTCTTCAGCCTCAGGAAGGTCTGGTTGCCCTCCTCAAACTTCCGGCCTTCCAGCTCCTCGTTGGCAAAGGACTGCACCACGCGCATGCCCAGCAGGCTGTCCTCGGCCCGGGCGTTGATCTCGCCCAGTTGGTAGCGGCAGGCCTTGAAGGTGTCCCGCATCCGGCGTTTGAAGAGGAAAACGGAGAACAGCAGGAACGGCATCGCCAGGAAGATGATGAGGGCGAGGCTGAGGTTCATCCCGGCGAGCAGGATGAAGGAAACCGAGAGGTTGATCAGACCGATGAGGAGCTCTTCCGGGCAGTGGTGGGCAAACTCGGTGACGTCATTCAGGTCGCCGGTGATGCGGGCCATGATCTGGCCGATCTTGGTCCCGCTGTAATAGGAAAAGGACAGCTGGGAAAGGTGGCTGAAAAGGTCGCTGCGCATGTCCCGTTCCATCGTGGCGCCCATGATGTGCCCCTGGAACTCCATATAGTAGCGGCTGCCCGCTTCCAGAAGCAGCAGCGTGAAATAGGTGAGGCCCAGGCGAAGGACGACGGCGGCGGTGATGCCCCCCAGGCCGCCCACCGCCAGGTCCGTGATCTCCCGGATGATCAGGGGAAACACCAGCGCGCAGGCGGTGGAAAGCGCGGCGCAGGCCAGGCTGGCGCTCAGGACGGGCAGGTGGGGCCTGTAATAGGGGATGAACCGCCGGATAAGGCCGGAGGGGCGGCGTGAAGATGCCATGAATGATCCTTCCTTCAGGCGTCAGGGTTCCGCGAGGGAAAACCCTCCCGGGCCGGGGGGCAGGAGCGGGGTGATGAGGAAGGCCGCATCCGGGGTCAGCAGGGCGTAATACACCTCATCCCCGCGCTTTGCCATGAGCAGCTCATACCCCATCAGGGCTTTGTCGGACGCTAAAAACACCAGGTCACCCTGCAGGATGCCGGGCGCGGCGGAGGCAGGCCTGATGCCCGTGACCCTTGCCGACGCGCCCTCCAGGGAGACCAGTCTGGTGGTATAGCCGTGATAGCCGCCGCCGTTCACAGTCCCGCTTGTCAGGCCCTCCGGCACCGGCAGCGCGACACCGAAGGCCCGGGCGAGTTCCCGCGCGTCCGCGCTTTGGAAGAGCTCCGCTCTCTCCAGCGGCCCCTCAGCCTCCTGGACAAGGAACTCATCGGAACGCTTGCTCTCCTCATCCTCCATCATCAAAGCGAAGACGTAGAAGGCGGCCATGAGAATGAGGGACAGGAGGATGGCCACGAGCCTGCGGATCAATCCATTTCTCCTTCCGGCGCCCTGAGCGCTTACCTCAGCTGGGCGCGGACTTCGGCGCCCAGCAGGGTGTCCAGCTCCTTGCTCTCCCCGTGCGCATACTCATAAAACGCCTTGTAGAACGCCTTGGCCAGGACGACGGCTTCCTCCCCGCTCAGATAGGGTGAGGAGAGGGTGTTCATAATGATGTCCCTGGTCGGTACGGCCAGATAGCGGGGCAGGGACCCCTTGAATGAAAATCCGAAGACGCGCGGCAGGTGGGAGTTGTCGCTGACGACAAATATGCGCATGTACTCCCGCGACAGATCCTCCAGGTATCCGCGAAGGAAGGCCTCCCTGTCCCCGGCCAGGTCAAGGCAGCGGGCCAGCCGGGGATCGTCAAACAGCTCGCGCGCCATCCTGCGGGCTTCCTCCGAAGTGTGCTTTTCCGGATGCTCAAAGGCGTGCAGCAGGTAGCATTTGATGACGGAGAGGTCAAACCGCTTCGGGTCCCTCTCATGCAGCCGGCCCAGCAGCAGCAGCCTGCGCTGGATGTCCAGATCATTGGGCGCCAGTTCCTCCGCGCGGATCAGGCACTGGTGGATCATCTTCGGATCCTCCGCAGTCTCCGCCAGGAACAGCAGTTCCTCCAGCGTTTTCCCTGTCAGGTCAGGCAATGCGGATTTCTTTGAAAACAATCTCAACTCCCCTTTTACTCGTCATATCGATCTTCATCTTATCACGCCGGGGAATGCTTGACAACAAAGCGGCGCCTTGCTACATTGACCTTGCGCCATGATGGCGCGGGGGTGCTGGCTTGGGCTGGCTGAGATCGGGCAATGGGCCCGGGACCCTTGAACCTGATCCGGATAATGCCGGCGTAGGGAATGTCTTTTCATTTCAGCCGCCGCAGAGGCGGCCTTTCTATTCCCTGCGGAGAAAAAGGAGCGTTTATGCAAAGCAGGTCTCTTGTTCGTCTGGTGGAGTCAGCCGTGCTCCTCGCCGTGGGCACGGTGCTGAGCCTTCTGTCCTTTCCCGGTTTCTGGCCGCTGGGCGGCAGCATCACGTTCTGTTCGATGCTGCCCGTCGTCATCCTGGCCCACCGCCACGGAACGCCCTGGGGCCTCCTGTGCGGGCTGATCTACGCGCTGCTCCAGATGGCTCTGGGCTTCGGCAACGTGCAGTACGCGCCTGACGCTTTGGCGGCGTTTGGCATCATCGCGCTGGACTACCTCCTGCCGTTCACCCTGATCGGGTTCTCCGGCGCTTTCAACAAGGCGAAGAAAAGCCGCCCGTCCGCCATCGCCCTTGGCATCCTGATGACGTTCGCGCTGCGCTTCCTGTGCCATTTCCTCTCCGGCCTCATCATCTGGGAAGCGCTCTTCCCCAACGAGCTGGGCTGGGCGGCCCCGCTGTGGTCCCTGGCCTACAACGGCTCCTACATGCTGCCGGAGACCCTGATCACCCTGGCGGCCGCGCTGATCTCCTACCGGCCGCTGAAACGCTACTGGCACGGGGAAGACCTGGCGGCCTGATCGGCGCTTTCTCCCGCCTTGCCGGTGTTTCCGCCGCTGTGCTATACTCGCGCCATGCAGGAAAAGGAATGGGATCCCGCCCCGGATCACCTTGGGCACCGGGCGCGGCTGAGGGAAAGGTTCGCATCCTCCGGGCTGTCCGGCTTCGCGCCGCACGAGACGCTGGAGCTGCTGCTCACTTTTGCCATCCCCAGGCGCGACGTCAAGCCGCTGGCCTACCGCCTTCTGCGCCGTTTCGGCAGCCTCAACCGGGTGCTGGAAGCGACGGTCGGTGAGCTCAAAGCGATCGAGGGCATGGGGGAGAATGCGGCGACGCTGGTCGCGATGCTGCTGCCCCTGTTCCGGCAGTACCGGCAGACGCTGCGCGAGTTCGCCGACGCCCCGCCGGACGTGGACGACGTCAGGGGCCGGTGCCTGGCTCTGCTGATGGGGGAGCGGGTCGAGCGTTTCCTGGTGTTCGCGCTGGACGCGAGGGGCCGGGTGATCAACCACGCGTTCATTTCCTCCGGCGACGAGGCCGAGACGGCGGTGTATCCCCGGCTCATCGCGGGGGAGCTGCTGCGGCTGGGCGCGTCCGCCTGCGTTCTGGCGCACAACCACCCCTCCGGGCTGGCAAAGCCCTCCCGGGCGGACATCGAGATGACTGAATCACTGCGCGCGCTGCTGCAGCCGCTGTCCATCCGGCTTGAGGACCACATCATCGTGGCCGGGGACAGGGCGTTCAGCTTCGCCGAGAACGCCCTTCTGTAAAGGGGAAAGCGACGGGACAGGATGGCAAGACACAGAAAAAGCGGGTGTTTTGGAATGGTGATCAAACTGGTTGGATGGCTGGTCCTCCTGAGCGCGCTGGCTTTTGCCGGGCTGTTTGCCCACCTGCTCTACCGGGAGTACACCCTGCCCCGGCCGGGCACCTACACGGCGATGATCGTCCTGGGCGCGCAGGTAGACCCTGACGGCACCCCCAGCGTGCAGCTGGAGTGGAGGCTGTCCAAAGCCCTGGACATCTACAACCACCAGCGTCTGCCCATCGCGGTGACGGGCGCCAAGGGCACGGACGAACCCGCGTCGGAGGCCTCGGTGATGCGCGCCTGGCTGCTGGAGCGGGGTGTAAAGGAGGAGGACGTTATGATGGACGAAAGCTCCTTCAACACAAAGGAAAACATCGCAAACGCCCTGACGCTGCTGCCGCAGGGGACCAAAGACGTGATGATCGTGACCAGCGACTACCACCTGCCCCGCGCGCTGCAGATCGCGCGGGACCAGGGGCTCAACCCCTCCGGCACCGGAAGCCCCATCAAGCCGGAATACTGGCTGAAAAACCACTTCCGGGAAACCCTGGCCTGGGGGAAGTACCTGGTGGAGAAAGTGATCCCCCTGCCGAATATTGATTTTTAGATAAGGATGGCTGCATCCCGGCCGGTCCAACCCTGACCCGTCCGGAACGCTTTCGCACCTGACTGGATCAGGTACCCGTAACGGCCGTGTTCATCTCATGCGCCAGGCTTTGGGTCAGCAGGTGCCGCCGTTCGTCCAGGTCCCCCAGGGCCCACATCAGCTTGGTGACCGCGGCCTCGGTGGTCATGTCGTGCGCGCCGTAGATGCCTCCCCTGATCATCCCCCGGCCGACTTCATAGATGGTGAAGTCGGCTTTTTCATACAGGCACTGCGTTGTGACCAGGGTGATGATCCCGGCGGCGCTGAGGCTGTGCAGCTTTTCGATCAGGTTGCGCCGGATGTAGTGCAGCCCGCCCAGCCCGAAGGCCTCCATCACCAGGCCCCGGTATCCTGCATGAATGATGTGGTCGAAGATCTCCGGGTCGGTCCCGGGCATCATTTTCAGCAGGAATACCCGCGGGTCGATCGCCAGGGGGTCTTTTATGCCATTTATATCCGGTGCTTTAGGTTCCGGCGCCAGGTGCAGCCCGTCGGCGTCGAATACGCCCACCGGCGGGGCATTGATGGAATCAAAGGCGTCAAAGCCCAGCGTCCGCATCTTCACCGCGCGGGTGCCGTAGATGACCTTGTGGTGAAAGGAGATGAACACGCCCGCGCGACCCGAGGCGGCCATTGTGAAGGCCTCCCTCAGGTTGCCGGGCGCGTCGGAATAGGCGTGGCGCAGGGGGAGCTGCGAACCGGTGAACACGACCGGGATCCGGATGCCCGCCAGCATGAAGGAGAGCGCGGAGGCGGTGTAAGCCATGGTGTCTGTGCCGTGGGTGATGACGATGCCCTCCGCGTCCTTCGCCGCCTCCAGGACGGCCCGGGCCAGCTGCTGCCATTCCTCCGGCTGGATGTTGCTGGAGTCCAGCATGAACACGTCCTTTGCCTTGATGGCCGCGCGGTCCTTCAGGCTGGGCATGAAATCCAGGATCCCCTCCGCCCCCGTGAGAGGGACCAGACCCTTGTCCGTCTCCTGGCTGGCGATGGTGCCGCCGGTCGCCAGAAGCTGGATGCGTGGCATCATATGCGCTCTCCTTTTTGCTGTATAGCCGGAACGAGTATAGCATCCTGCGATCAGGCAGTAAAGCGATGGCGGCACCGTCTGCCCGCAGCGTCTATCAGGGTTTGGGGCGGGTATGATTCCATTGACATCACCGGGGCTTGCCCCGTGCCATGAATGGGAGGAGAACAAATGAAACTCGAAATCGGGATGACCGCGCCGGACTTCACGCTGGAGGACAACCAGGGCGGCAAAGTGACCCTGTCGGACCTCAGGGGCAAAAAGGTACTCCTGTCCTGGCATCCGCTGGCCTGGACAAGCGTGTGCACGGACCAGATGCGCGCGCTGGAGGCGAACCATGAACGCTTTGAGAAGCTGGGCGCGGTGGCGCTTGGCATGAGCGTGGACCCGGCGGCCAGCAAGAAGGTCTGGGGGCAGGTGCTCAGCATCCGGAAAACGAAATTGCTGGCGGACTTCTACCCGCACGGCAAGACGGCGCTGGACTACGGCATCTTCCTGGAGGAGCTGGGGGCCTCGGGCCGCGTGAACATCATCCTGGATGAAAAGGGCGTCATCCGGTGGATGAAACGGTATGAGCTCGGCCAGCTGCCGGACATTGAGGAAGTATTCAGGGCGCTGGAGAGCCTCTGAGGGTCAACCCGCAACGAAGTTCACCTGAAAGAGTCCCGTCCCAAAGCGGATGGGGCCTTTTTTTGCCTCTGTATCCGTAAGGTAGCGAAGGAGAGGAGCAGAATGGTATACTGTGCAAGGCAGCCGTCACAAAATGAATCATCATGAGGTCGACACGACGATGAAAAGAATGTTTGCTCTGCTCTGCACAATTCTCCTGCTCCCTGTCTTTTGGGGGCATGCCAAAGCTGTTTCCAAACAGGCAGCCATCACGCTTTCCCGGGCAGAGGGCGGTCTTTCTTATTCATTCTCCCTGCCCGGCACGGAGTTTGCCTGTCTGCAATACAAAAACGGCGATGAACAGGGGATGCTGACACTGCGCTCGTCCGACGGACGCTTTGAAGGCGTGCTGCCGCTGAGCTACACCCAGACAGCCAGGCAGGTAACAGTCACCGTGTTGAGCATCGGCCAGAAGCAGCTGCTCAGGCAGACGGCGGACTGGGTGCCGTCCGGCGCGCCGGAAACCGGGAAACAGGAGAAGGACGCCGTCCGGAAGGTCACCGACCTTGAACTGATACCGGGGGAAAAGGAAATGGGCTACCGTTTCACCGCCCCGGGGCATCCGGCCGTCGTGCTGAGTTTCAGTTCCGTCATGCAGAAGGGCGCCTTCGTCATCACCGTGGATGAGGCCGGGGTGTTTGCCGGGACGCTGTCCCTGCCCAACACCTATGCGCGTGATCTGATCACGCTCAGGGTCAGGGACCTGCGCGGGCGGGAGCTGGCGGAGAAGGCCGAACGCACCCTCTTTGTTCCGCCTGACGCCGGGGAGACGGCCGCGGCCGGACCGCTGTCGGGCGTCGTGGTCTGCCTGGATCCCGGCCATCAGCAGGCGGATGTCAGAACGTCAAAGGTCCCGGTGATGCCGGGTTCGGACCTGCGTGTGTTTACTGACAACGGGGGCATGGCTCAGGGCGCTGTCACCCTTCGCAAGGAATCCATCGCGGCGCTTGAGATCTCCTACCGGGCCTGCGCCGCGCTCAGGGAAGCGGGAGCTTTGGTCTTCATGACCCGCTGGAACGAGGAGACCGGGGTCAGCAACCTCGGACGCGCTGATTACGCCCATGAGGTGGGCGCTGGTTATTTTATCCGCGTCCACCTGAACATGGCGGAGAAAAAGACCGCGAACGCCATAGACGTCTACTGCCCGGATAAATCCCCTTACGCGCGCCTGGCTTTGGACAAGGCGACCTACCGCCTGCTGGCCCGGGCCCTGGCGGACGCGCTGAGCGCCCAGACCGGCGTCAAAACGGCAAGGACCCATTTCAGCGATCAATTCATCGGGAACAACTGGGCGAGGATGCCGGCTTTCCTGGTCGAGACTGGCTACATGTCCTCGCCCGCCAACGACGTCCTCCTCTCGCACCCTGTCTATCAGGACCGCGTCGCCCGGGGCATCGCGGAGGGGGTCATCGCCATGGAGGAAGTCCTGAAGGGCGCACCTGCGCAGGAATAGCTCTCCGCCAATACACTTAGTTGAAAAGATGTACCTGATCCTTACATCGATCAGGCGCTTTCTTGTCACCGGACGGACGCCTCATGAAATGTCTTTGCCATGGGGCACACTTCAACACTATCTTGCCCCCGATGGAGATGCAGGCGTGATCGTACACGGACATTTTCTCTTTTCCCGTCATGGATTGCCCGGGATGCGGCACAGGAAGCGGCTGCCCTTTCCCGGAGGAAATCCAAGGCGAAAGCAGGGGATCCGCGGGGATGGGGCGGCGAACACGTAGAAGGTGGTCAAAGTTGTGGCGGGATCCGGACAACAGCGCTTTGAAAGCGAATGGAATGGATGGGATACGCTGAGCCTTCGCGCCTCGCAAGGACGCCGCAGTCAAAATCATCCTTGCCCTCCTTTCGCAGGTTCATCCCGTTCAGAAGCGGCATCCTTCCTTGGGGCTGTGAAGTTTCCGATTAACGTTCCCGCCGCCTCTTTTTGGGTAGATTCTATGGCGGAAAAGGGCAGATATGCCGAACCCTGAAGGCCGTTTTCCAATAAACTTGAACGGATGGACAAACAGATGAAAAAAATCTCTTCCCTCCTCATGACCCTTGTGCTGATGGCGGGGGCTTTTACATCCTTGCCGGCTGCCCGGGCTGAGGAGAACGCGCCGGGACCCATTACAGTCGCCACGATGATCGATTCGGAAGGCGCGGTTCTGGGCGGTATGATGGTGCTGCTGCTCCGGCAGGCGGGCTTTGAGGTGG
>CAUJDI010000005.1 GCA_963169565.1 Bacillota bacterium
GACACCGCGATCGGCGCAATGCCGGGCAGCAAACCGTTCAACGGGACGTGCCCGGTCGGCAACGACAGGAAGGGCAGCAGCGACGTCGCGATGTCCATTGCGGGCATGTTGGCGAAGATGGCGATGGGCGTGCGCGGTGCATCGAGCTTCATAGAACGGGAGACGAGGGCGGGGCGAGCTCCGAGCGGGTGCGCGACTGGGGCGCAGCTCACCCCGCATGCCCGGGTCACGCCTTGTGTCCGGCGCTTATTGGGCACGGCGGCGCTTCTGCGACGGCCGCCCATCCGGAGAAGATGCTGCCATCTTCTCGATCAGAAGGCGCGTACGGCGAATGTGCAGGTGAACGATGCTCGCCGCGCCGACTGAGTCGCGCGCCCGGATCATCTCCAGAAGCATCAGGTGCTCCGGGTCGGAAAATGGGAAGCCGTCCCTGGCCAGCGTGTCTTCGACGATCCACCTCCGGTAGTGCTGCGTGCTGTTCCAGTAGCGCTCAATCATGCGCAGCAGTCGGGGCATCGGTGCACGGGAGTAGATCTTCAGATGGAAGGCGCGGTCCAGAGGAATGTACGTTTCCACCCGGTCCGCGCGCTCGAGGCGTTCGACCGCCGCCTCGATCTCCGCAATGTCGTCGCGCGTGAGGAAGGGGACGCTCTCCGCCGTGGCGAGCGGCTCGAGAACCTCGCGGATCTTGTAGACCTCGATCGATTCCTGGGAGGTCACGTCTGCGATCCAGGCGCCGCGATTCGGTGCGAGGACCACCAGACCTTCGTCCTGGAGTTGCCGCAGCGCCTCACGAACAGGGATCCGGCTCGTCCCGAACCGTGACGCCAGCCACTCCTGCCCTACGCGGGTTCCTGGCAACAGATCGCCTTCCAGGACGGATCGTCGGATTTCGTCTGCAATCCGGGCGCTCAGCAGGCGGTTGTCGGCGTCCGGCGCACCCTTTTCCTGTCCGGTTGCGCTCGTGCCCACCGGCTGTCCTCAGTGGATCGCCGCGTACATGATCTTCTCTGCGTTGGCATCGACCGCCGACATCTCTTCGACCACACGACCTCCGCGAGCGACCAGGATTCGGTCGGAGATCGCCAGGATCTCCGGGAGATAAGACGAGATGACCATGACGGCCTTGCCTTGCGCCGCGAGGTCACGAATGGTCTGATGGATCTGCGGAATCGCGCTGACGTCCACGCCACGCGTGGGTTCGTCGAAGATGATCACGGAAGGGTCCTGCGCGAGCGACTTCGCGACCACGACCTTCTGCTGGTTCCCGCCGGACAGGAGCTTGACAAGCTGTTTGGTCGAATGCGCCTTGATGGAGAGCTTTTCGATGAAGTCCCTGGTCACTTCTTCCGTCTTTTTGTCATTCACGAAGAGTTTCCCGGAGAACCTGTCCAGGGTGGACATGACGCTGTTGTCCCTGACGGACAGGCCGACCATCAGCCCCAGCGCCTTCCTGTCCTCGGACAGGTAGCCGATGCCGATGCCCACGGCATCCTGCGGAGACCCGATGGTCACTTCCCGTCCGTCAAAGACGATCTTTCCGCCGAAAATGGGGTCCGCGCCGAACAGCGCGCGCATCGTTTCCGTGCGCCCGGCGCCGACCAGCCCGGCAAAGCCCAGGATCTCCCCGCGCCTCAGGCTGAAACTGACGTTTTTTACGTTGTAGCCCTGCAGGTTGCCGACCTCCAGGATCACCGGCGCATCGGGGGGGACGCTGCTTTTCTGCTTCGGGGTCTCATAGATGACCCGGCCGACCATCATGGAGATGATCTGCTCCTTGGTCACCTTGCCGGTTTCCACGGTGTCGACATACTGCCCGTCCCGCATCACGGTGATCCGGTCGGATATCTCCGGCAGTTCATCCAGGCGGTGGGAGATATAGATGATCCCGTGCCCCCTGCCCTTCAGGTCGCGGATAAAGCGGAAGAGCTCATGGATCTCACGGTCGGTCAGCGCGGCCGAGGGTTCGTCCATGATCAGCACTTCGCTGTCATAGGTGATGGCTTTGGCGATCTCGACCATCTGCTGCTTGGCGACTGACAGTTTCCTTACTTCGACCGTCGGGTCGATGTCCAGCCCCAGCGATTTCATCAGTTCCCGGGCGTCCTTGTTTGCTTTTTTCTTGTCAAGGAGCAGCCCCTTGGTAGGTTCCCGGCCGATGTAGATGTTTTCGGCCACCGTCAGGTGGGGCATGAGGTTCAGTTCCTGATGGATGATGCCGATCCCGGCAGCCTGCGCTTCCTTCGGGGAGGAGAAGTCGACTTCCTTCCCTTTGTACAGGATGATGCCGCTGTCCCTCTTGTATATGCCTGTCAGAACCTTCATCAGCGTAGATTTCCCGGCCCCGTTTTCGCCGACCAGCGCGTGGACCTCACCGCTTCTCAGTTCCAGCCGTGCATCGTCCAGCGCGTGTACGCCCGGGAAATATTTCTGGATCCCTTCCATTGACAGCAGCAATTCGGACATTCACTTACCCCTTCAAAGTTTCCGGGCCGTTCAATCCCTCGCGCTTTGCATTCACAGATATACTGAGCCGGACAGATCGCGTGCAGCCTTTGCGGAAAAGAGCATACCAAGCAACTGTTGATACAAACAAGATTGATTCTGTGCGGATTGTATAGTAACCCTTGAAGAATGTCAATCCGGTCAACTCCTTTTTTCATGTATCCTCATGCCTGAAGCAGGCGGTCTGATGAGCAGGCTGCGGGTGCGATGCATCCTTTCATTATATGCCAACAGGAACGGCGAATAGACCAATGCCCGCCTGCCGTATGCCGATAATGAAAGGAAAGTCCGATTCTCCATACGGATCCAACCCATCTTCTATATCCAGCCATTGAGTGCGGTGCTGCTAAAGATCTAGCCGTTTGATGATCATTCAACCTTGAATAAAACCGGCTTTCTATGGTAGAATCCATCCAATGTCAAGCATAGAGCGGCTGGTTTTGTACATGTCCGCTTCACTAGAAGGAGGAATCATGAACTATCCAAAAATCGGAATCCGGCCGATCATTGACGGCCGATGGGGCGGCGTGCGCGAAAGCCTGGAGAAGCAGACCATGGACATGGCCAGGACCGCCGCCGAATTGATCTCCGCCCTCAGGTATCCGGACGGAACGCCGGTCCAGTGCGTCATCAGCGATACGACCATCGGCGGCGGGGCGGAAGCCGCTGCGTGCGAGCGGAAGTTTTCCAAGGAGAACGTTGTCGCGACCCTGAGCGTGACCCGCAGCTGGTGCTACGGCATGGAGACCATGGACGTCAATCCGGACACCATCAAGGCGGTCTGGGGCTTCAACGGCACCGAACGCCCCGGGGCAGTCTACCTGGCCGCCGTGCTTGCGGCCTATGCCCAGAAAGGCCTGCCGGCCTTCTCCATCTACGGGCGGGACGTGCAGGACGCAGGGGACACCGGGGTACCGGAGGATGTGAAGGAGAAGCTCCTTCGCTTTGCCCGCGCGGCCATCGCGGTCGGCTGGATGAAGGACAAGTCCTACGTCAACCTGGGAGGCATCTCCATGGGGATCGCCGGTTCCTACTGCGACATGAACGTGCTGCAGCAGTTCCTCGGCATCCGCGCCGAATGGGTCGATATGACGGAGATCCTGCGCCGCATCCACCTTAACATCTATGACCCGGAGGAGTATGAAAAGGCGCTGGCCTGGATCAAGGAGCACTGCAGGGAAGGGTATGACGTCAACGCCGGGAAGGCATTGCCGGAGATCATCAAAAGGAGCAAAGCGGTCCCCGTGGAAGAGGACTGGACATTCATCGCCAAGCTCAGCCTGGTTATCCGGGATATCCTGTTTGGCAACGAAAAACTGAAGGCTCTTGGCTGGCACGAGGAAGCGCTCGGCAAGAATGCCGTCGCAGGCGGTTTCCAGGGGCAGCGCGCCTGGACCGACTGGCTGCCCAACGCGGACTTTACGGAAGCCATCATGGCGTCCACCTTTGACTGGAACGGCGCGCGCCAGCCGACGGCCTTCGCGACCGAGAACGACGGCCTCAACGGCATATCCATGCTGATGGGGACCCTGATCACCAACACGGCGCCCTGCTTCCATGACGTGCGCACCTATTGGAGCCCGGAGGCAGTGGAGCGCATCAGCGGCTGGAAGCCGGAGGGAAAGGCGGCAAACGGCTTCATCCATCTGCTCAATTCCGGCGCGACCGCGCTGGACGCCACGGGCGCGTCCAGAGATGAGAAGGGGCAGTCCTGCATGAAGCCCTTCTGGGAGATGACGCAGAAAGACATCAGCGCCTGCCTGGAGGCGACGGACTGGGAACGCGCGAACCTTGAATATTTCAGGGGCGGCGGGTTTTCCAGCCACTTCAAAAACGAAGCGGAACTGCCTGTCACGCTGCTGCGTCTGAACATCGTAGAGGGCGTCGGCCCGGTCCTTCAGATCGCCGAGGGCGAGACCATCCGCCTGCCCGATCGGGTGCATGACCTCATCATGAACCGGACGGACCGGACCTGGCCCTGCGTATGGTTCGCGCCCCGTCTGACCGGGGAAGGCGCCTTCCGTGACGTGTATTCCGTGATGGCCAACTGGGGCGCCAATCACGGCGTGACCGTCTACGGCCACGTAGGCGCGGAGCTGATCACCCTGGCCAGCATGCTGCGCATTCCGGTGAATATGCACAACGTGCCCGCGGAAAAGGTCTACCGTCCGCACTGCTGGGCGGCGTTTGGCACAGGCGGCGCCGAAGCGGCGGATTACCTTGCCTGCCGGACCTATGGCCCGATGTACGGCTGAACGTCCATGAGACCCGCGGCTTGCCGATTGATCGGCAGGCCGTTTTCTTATGCGCTTCAGCCCAGAAAAGAGCCGCCGCGAACAGAGCACAGTCCATGATATCCCGTTATCCTCTGCCGTCCCCGTCCTCACCCCTTCAAAGCCTTCAGGCTTTGAAGGGAAAGGAGGAGCGACGGAGCGTGTGAGAGGTGGTTTTTGAATGAAATGAAAAAGCCGCCGAGAACAGAGCGCTGCCCTGGCCCTTAGAAAGCGGACAAGTCATTAGTGTAGTAGAATTCAAACACGAAG
>CAUJDI010000006.1 GCA_963169565.1 Bacillota bacterium
TGAGCATCCTGTCATAAGGGATGCCCGCGTACATGCTGTCCCACTCCTCCCGGCTGACCGGCGCGTGGGTGCCGAGGGCTGGGAGGATATCCACCTCGCAGCCCGGGCTCAGCCACTCATGAAGGATCCCGGCGATCACCCCTGCATAAGAGTGCAGGCGCGTATAGTCAGGGGGGACGAGGAGGACCTTCTTCAGCCCTGCTTTCAGGCCGCCCAGCGATTCTTTCAATGCCTGACGCACCTGCCGCTCGCTTAAGCCCCCGGATCGTCCGCCGTCAGTGACGGACAGCGGCCGCAAGCCCAGTAAGTCAGGCATTGTAGGTGCCCGAGGCGGTATTCCCGCCCTCGCCTGTCCAGTTGGTGTGGAAGAACTCGCCGCGGGGCCTGTCCACCCGTTCATAGGTATGGGCGCCGAAGTAATCCCGCTGCGCCTGCAGCAGATTGGCGCTCGCCCTTTCGGCCCGGACGCCGTCATAAAAGGCCAGCCCGCTGAAGAGCGCGGGGGCGGGTATCCCGGCGAGCGCTGCGGCGGAGCAGATCTGCCGCCAGGCTTCCTGGGCCCTGGTGACCTCTCCGGTAAAGAAGGGGTCGAGCATGAGGTTCTCAAGCCCGGGATCCTGTCGGAACGCCTCCCTGATCTTTCCGAGGAACACGCTGCGTATGATGCACCCGCCCCGCCACATCAGGGCAATGCCGCCATAGTTCAGATTCCAGCCGTAGGTCTTGGCGGCGGCGCGCATGAGCAGGTACCCCTGTGTATAGGACACGATCTTGGCCGCGTAAAGCGCCTGGCGAAGCTGGGAGAGAATTTCGTCACGGTTCAGATCGGCAGGTTTTGACGCATACGTGAGGACCTTGGACGCCGCGGCCCGACCTTCCTTGTCGCTGGACAGGGAACGGGCGAAAACGGCTTCCGTGATCAGGGTCAGCGGCACGCCTTCGTCCAGCGCACTCTGGGCGGTCCATTTACCGGTGCCCTTCTGCCCGGCGGCGTCGAGGATCCTGTCGATCAGCGGCAGGCCGTCCGTATCCTTCTTGGCCAGGATGTCCGCTGTGATCTCGATCAGGTAGCTTTCCAGCTCACCCCGGTTCCACTGGGCGAATACGTCCGACATTTCATCCGGCGTCATCCCGAGGAGATCCCGCATGATCTGGTAGACCTCGCTGATGAGCTGCATGTCTCCGTACTCGATGCCGTTGTGGACCATCTTGACGAAATGGCCGGCTCCTCCCTCGCCGACCCAGTCGCAGCAGGACTGCCCGTCGACCTTCGCCGATATGTCTTGCAGGATGGGGCTGACGTGCGGCCAGGCCTGCGGGCTGCCGCCCGGCATGATGCTGGGACCTCTCAGCGCGCCTTCCTCGCCGCCGGAAACGCCCGTGCCGATGAAGTAAAGGCCTTTGCCCTCAACGTACTTCACCCGCCTTGCGGTATCGGGAAAATGGCTGTTGCCCCCGTCGATGATGATATCGCCGGTTTCCAGATGGGGCAGGAGCAGCTCGATAAAGTCATCCACCGGCTGCCCGGCTTTGACCATCAGCATGACCATGCGGGGTTTCTTCAGCATCCCGCACAGTTCCTCAAGGGAGGAGGCGCCCAGGATGTTCAGGCCTTTCGCGCGGCCGGAAACGAATTCGTCCACCCGGCTGACGGTCCGGTTGTACACTGCGACAGTAAAACCCTTGCTCTCCATGTTCATCACAAGGTTCTCACCCATGACTGCCAGCCCGATGACCCCGATATCAGCTCTTTTCATAGGAATACTCCCTTGTAATTTTAATTTTCAGCGAAGCACGCGCGCCTTGCCTTCCCATATCCGATTCACCGTTTCTTCATCAGCAGGACTTGCGTAGTCCTCTATCATCGTCACCGCCAGCGCCCCTGTCGCCCAGCCGAACTGGACGCAGCGCCCGCCTGGCCAGCCCTTCAGCAGGCCGTAAAGCAGCCCGCCCACAAAACCGTCCCCGCCGCCGATGCGGTCCAGCACCTGGATCTCCCGCAACGGCGCTTCATGCCATTGCCCATCCTTCCACAGCAGGGCGCCCCACAGGTGACGGTTGGCGTCCAGGACGTGCCGCAGCGTGGTCGCGAACACTTTCGCATTTGGGAAGGCTTCCCGGGCATTTTTGATCATCCCCCTGAAGGCGGACGTGTCCCCTGCGATGCCATCCTCCGCCCTCGGGCCGGAAATGCCAAGCGCCAGCTGGAAATCCTCCTCATTGCCGATGAGGATGTCCGAAAGATCCGCGATGCGCGCAAAGGCTTTGGAAAGCTCTTCCTCCCGCCCCTTCCAGAATGAGGCGCGATAGTTCAGGTCAAAGCTGATCAGCGTGCCGTTTCTTTTTGCTGTCTCCGCCAGCTGGACGCACAGCTCGGCCGTGCTTTCGGACAGCGCCGCGATCAGGCCGGAAAGGTGGATCAGGCGGACGCCGTCCGTTTCAAACAGACGCTTCAGGTCAAAGTCATCGACTTTCAGGAGGCGGCCCACCTCCCCTGCCCGGTCATTGTGAACCTTCGGACCCCGCGGGCCGAAACCCGCGTCGGCGATGTTGAACTGGTGCCTGTATCCCCAGGGGCCGCCCTGGGGGATCTCCGGGCCGACATACGCGATGTTCCGCCGGCGAAGCTCTCCCTTGATGAATGACGCGATCGGGCTCTCCCTGACGAAATTGGTCAACGCCAGGGTCGAAAGGCCAAGGGATGCGGATACGTTGAGCACGTTGCTCTCAGCGCTTGTGGCATGCATGGTGTATTGGCTTCCGATGCCTACCGGCTGGCGGTCCTGTGGGCTCAGCCGGATGCCCATGCTGGTCGGGGCGACCAGATCGTATTTCATGTTCTTCCTCCCAATCAATTACACGCCCGAATAGGCGCTGAAGCCGCCGTCGACGGGGATGATGATGCCGGTGACAAATCCGCTGGCTTCAGGGGAAACCAGGAAGAGCAGGGCGCCGATCAGCTCTTCCGGCTCCCCGAAACGTCCCATCGGGGTGGATCTCAATATCTTCTCTGTCCTTGGCGTTGGTCTCCCGTCCTTATCAAAGAGCAGCACGCGGTTCTGTTCACTCACAAAGAAACCCGGAGCGATCGCGTTGACGCGCAGGCCGGACTTGGCGAAATAGGTGGCCATCCACATCGTCAGGTTCTGGATGGCGGCCTTCGCGCCGCTGTAGGCGGGGATCTTTGTCAGCGGACGATAGGCGCACATCGAGGATATGTTGACGATGCACGCGCCCGGGAACCCGGCCATATCCCCGGCGAAGACCTGCGTGGTAAGCAGGGTGCCGAAGAAATTCAGGTCAAACACCCGCTTCAGCGCATCAGGCTCAAGGCGGAAGAAGTCTTTCACATCCCCCCCAATTTGATGGAATTCATCCTCCGTCGTCGCGGATGGATTGTTGCCGCCGGCGCCGTTGATCAGGATCGCCGGCACGCCAAACCGCGCAAGGATCTCCTCCCGGGCGCGTTTCAGATCGTCGGCGCTTGTCACGTCCGCCTGAAAGAACGCGGCCCTGCCGCCTGTTTCCTCGATCAGCGCCGCTGCGGTATCCCTGTGCCGGCCGATCACCGCCACATGCGCTCCGCACTGGGCCAGCGCTTTGGTGAACAGGCTGCCCAACGCGCCGCTGCCACCTGTGACGACGGCAGTCTTGCCGGACAGATCCACGTTGTACGGCAGTTTCATCGCATGCCTCCTGTCATTGTGTTGTGATGACGCTATTTTACATGAAGCGCCTGATTTACTCAATCGGGCGTGGAAGGGGAAACGTCCAGCAGCCGCAAAGCCAGCGCGCCGGAGGCGGCAGACACTGCCGCCATGACAAAGAAGGCTGTCCTCAGCCCGGTCTGGTCGACCAGCACGCCCATCAACATCGGCCCCAGTGTCATGCCGATGCCGTAGACAGCCTGAAAGAACCCCATCGCGACTGCCCTTCGCTCCTTTTTGATGTCCCTGACGCTTTGCCCAAGCAGCAGCGCGAAGGTCATCGTGCTGCTCAGGCCGGCGAGGATCTGCAGGAGATACAGCTGTGCCATGTTCGCCGCCAGGGGGGCCAGCAGGCTGTACAGCGCGCCGGACAGGAAACCGCAGGCGACGAGGGCTTTTGCGGAGAACCGTTTGATCAGACAGGAACTCAATAGGAAATTCAGCAGTATGGTAGGCACCAGAAGGGCTATGCTCAGCCAGCTCAGCTGCGCGCTGTCGGCATTCAGCGTGTTGGCGATGTTGACCGTAAAGCCATAATAGGTGCTGAATGCGATGACCTGGGCCAGCACGCCGATGATGGAACAGTTGCGAAGGTAACTATCCTTTGAAACCCTTACCATTTCACGAAGCGAGATGCCCTGCCTGCCTGTCGGCGTCTCCCTGAGCCCAAGGCTTGACAGGAAGGCGAGGGCGCCTACGGTGAGGCTGAAGGCGAAAGCGGATTTGACCCCCAGGGCCGGCACCAGAAGCAGGATGATCAGGAAACCGGCCAGGCGGCCGAGCATGTTCCCGATGTTCAGCTGCGAGATCCGCCGCGGGCCTTCCTCCGTCCTGAAATAGCCGCTGAACAGGATCGTAAAGGATACCCAGGATGCCGAGGCGATCCCCGCCAGGCCGCGGAAAAACAGGAAACCGAGAGGATGATAGAACAGAAGCATTCCTGCGCTGGCCAGGGCGGTGAGCAGGCAGCCAAGAACAATGAAGGGCTTTTGCCGCCCGATCCGGTCTGCCGCCATGCCCAGCGGGATGCGGAGCAAGGTCTGCGTCAGCCCGTAAGCGCCTGAAACCAAGCCCATGAAGGCGGCGCTCATCCCCATCCGTGAGAGCTCCGGATTGATGAAGTTCGTATAGCTGTACTGAGCGCTCCAAAACAGCGAGGTGACCGCAAACAGCAGCCCCGCAGACAGCTGCGGCCTTGATTCCTGCTCCATCCCTTGACCCTCCGTTCCCGGCTGAGTGACATCTTATCAGAGAAACAGGGGTTCCTCAATCAACAATCGCATGAACACATCAATCGCTGAACCCCGGGACGGGCGGAAAGAGCGGGCGGCTTTTCCCAAGGGGGTACAATTATGGTATACTTATCCGCGCGAATGGGGGAGTGGCATGGAGCTTCACGATATTCACCGGCCGGCGGACCTGAAAGGCCTGAATGAAAAGGAACTCGAACAGCTGGCCGGACAGCTGCGCGAGCGGATCATTCAGGTCGTGTCCGATAACGGAGGGCATCTGGCCAGCAATCTGGGCGTGGTCGAACTGACCGTCGCGCTCCATCTGGCCTTTGACAGCCCTACTGACAAGATCGTTTTTGACGTCGGGCACCAGTGCTACGCCCATAAGATCCTGACCGGCCGTGAAGGGAAGATGGACGGACTGCGCCAGTTTGGGGGCATTTCCGGCTTTCCCAGGCAGGATGAAAGCGAACACGACGCCTATGGAACCGGGCATGCTTCCACCTCGATCTCCGCGGCCCTGGGGCTGGCCCGCGCGCGCGACCTGAAAGGGGAGGGCGGGCACGTGGTGGCCGTCGTGGGCGACGGCGCGCTGACCGGTGGGCTGTGCTATGAAGCGCTCAACGACGCCGGAAACCGAAAGACGAGGCTGATCGTCATCCTCAATGACAATCAGATGAGCATCGCGCCCAACGTCGGCGCGCTGAGCGAATACCTGACCTATATGCGCACCAGCAAGGCCTGGATCGGGATCAAAAACAGGCTGACCGCCGCATTGCCGAAGATCCCGCTGATCGGCGGTTTCCTGTTCCGCTTCACCCGGCGCGTGAAGGATTCTGTCCGCAACATCCTGATCAAGGACGGCTTTTTCAACGCGCTGGGTTTCCGCTATTTGGGGCCGATCGACGGGCACAACATTTTGTACCTCAATAAAGTGCTGCAGCGCGCCAAGCGGCTGAAGGAGCCCGTGCTCATCCATGTGGTGACGCAAAAGGGCAAAGGCTATGAATTCGCGGAGCGGGAACCCTCATTGGCCCATGGCGTCAATCCCTTTTATCCGGAAACTGGACGGCCCAAGATCCACATCCCTGCCCGTTCTTTCGGGCAGGCCGCCGGGGAACTGCTCACCCGGATAGGCCGTGAGGACCGGCGCATCGTCGCCATCACGGCTGCCATGACCGAGGCGACCGGTCTCATGCCTTTCCAGAAAGCGTTTCCGGAAAGGCTTTTTGACGTAGGCATCGCGGAGGGGCATGCCGTCACACTGGCGGCCGGAATGGCCAGCGGCGGGATGAAGCCTTTTGTCGCGCTGTATGACACCTTTCTGCAGCGGGCCTATGACCAGGTGGTGGTGGACATCTGCCAGCAGAACCTGCCGTCGGTGTTTCTGATCGACCGCGCGGCGATGGGCGGCGCGGACGGCCCGACGCACCACGGGGTGTTCGGCACTGCGTTTCTGCGGCATGTGCCGAACCTGACCCTTTTATGCCCGCGCAGCGTTGAGGAACTGGAGGAGATGATCGTTTTCGCCCATCGCCATCCGGGACCTGTGTTTATCCGCTACCCGCGTCTGGAGAGCGAAGGGATGCAAAAATATCCCTGCCGTTCCTTCACGCCGGGCAAGTGGGAGAGATTGCTGCCCGGAGAGGGGCTGTGCCTGGTCGCGATGGGGCCGATGGTGGCTGAAGCTCTGGCAGTGCGGCAGATGCTGAGCGGAAAGGGCATCAAGGCCCAGGTGGTCAACGCCTCCAGCGTCAAGCCCCTGGACGTTGTTTTTTTACAGGAACTCACCACCCGGAGAAAGCCCTATTACATCATGGAGGAGCAGGTGCTTGCCGGCGGTCTGGGCAGCGCGGTCAGCGAGTATTGCGTGCAGGACGGGCTGCACCCGCCTGAGTACATTTTCTCGCTTCCAGATACCTTCATTACCCAGGGCAGCCATCAGGAACTGCTGCGACACTGCGGCCTTGACGCGGACAGCATTTTCCGCCGGATCCTATCCATGCGGGCGGAGATCGCTTGAAACTCCGGGCGGATATGGCGATGCTGGCCCGCGGGCTGGCTGAAAGCCGGGAAAAGGCGCAGGCGCTGATCATTGCGGGGCTTGTTTATATCGGGGAGAAGCGGGTCGACAAACCCTCCGTTCCCATCGGGGATGAGGACGCGCTCCTGGTTCGGGAAGGGGATGGGGGCTGGGCCTCCCGCGGCGCCTACAAGCTGGAAAAGGCCCTGGACGTTTTCGGCTTGGACGTGACGGGCCTTGCCGTGATGGACATCGGAGCCGCCGCGGGCGGATTCACCGACGTGCTGCTGCGCCGAGGAGCCGGTCACGTGTATGCGATCGACGTGGGGTACGGGCAGATGAGCTGGAAGCTTCGCAGCGACAGCCGCGTGACCGTGATGGAGCGCACCAACGCCCGCGTCCTTGACCCAACGATGTTTCCGCTCAGGCCGAGCCTGACGGTGATGGACGTGTCCTTCATCTCCATCCGGCTGATCCTGCCTTCCGCGGCCAACGTGATGGGTCATGATGGCAGTTTCGTTGCCCTGATCAAGCCTCAGTTTGAAGCGGGCAGGGGGCAGGTCGGCAAGCACGGTGTGGTCCGCGAGGCCGAAACGCACGGGCAGGTCATCCGCGGCCTTCGCGATTTCGCATCCGGCATGGGCTGGCGGATGGACAAACTGAGCTTCTCGCCCATCAAGGGACCCAGGGGCAATATCGAGTTCCTCGCGCATCTTCTCTTCGGCGAGGGGCCTTTCATCCAGGATGAGCAGATTCATGAAACGGTGAAAGAAGCGCACCGGGAACTTTCCTGAAAATCATTTTGATCAACTTTATATGCGCGTTCTCCGGGACGCGTTTTTCAGTCCGCCCTGTATACGGCGATGGTCAGCGCCCCGTCCTGCACCGTTCCGTCGATGCGGACCGGATAGGGATAGGCGTTGCGGATGATGAAGTTCTGCGTATCACTGCCCACCGCCGCGTCCGCGCCGTGCGGGAGATAGCTGGCTGCCGCCGGTCCGTGCGCACGCCGGCGGAGGATATCGATCCCTGGGAGCTGCAGGATGACGTTGTACAGGGTGCTGGACACCTGGCAGGTCCCCCCGCCATAGCTTTGAACGACTTCGCCCTTCACCAGCGCGTTGGCCGGCAGGTAGCCGATGCGGCGGGAATAGGGGCCGATGTGTTCGTTGAAGTTCAGCCTGTCCCCGCTGTTAAGTGTATACAGGCCGAAACGCCCGCAGGCCACTTTCAGGTTCTCGATGCGGTTGAGGTTGCTTTGATCCGTGGTGATCCTGTAAAAGGAGGTATAGGCCGCGATCGGGGCTTCATCCCCCTGCGCTTCGGCCTTGTTGACCGGCAGGATCTCGCTGAAATGGCGGGTATCGATATAGCCGTACTGCCGGTGATAGATGATCCTCCCCCAGCCGTCCGTGATGTCAATGATCGCCAGCCTCGCACCCTTATGTAGGGTGATCAGCGTTTGCGCGTTCTCCTCCGGCGCTGTCAGGATCGGCGCGTCGTCCAGCACCCAGGCCAGCCACCCGCACTCCACCGCGGCATAAGGCGGCGTGACGGCGGGATCCATTGGTTTGACGGTGACATCGTTCAGGTAACTGCGCCTGATATAGCCGGTCAGCGTGTCCCTGTACCGGATCAGAAGCCAATCCGGTTCAACCTCGATGATGTCAAGGAAAGCGCCCTGCGGGAGATACCCCAGGCGCTTCGCGGATGTGTCCGGCTTATCCAGCACCGTGCCGCTCACGCGCATCTGCCCGGTGTACAGGGCGGTCCGCCCTGCCGGCTCCGCCTGGGATACCGGACGGGCGAGCAGACACAGCAGGAGCAGCGCCAAGAAGCGTCTTGTCATGAAGCCTTGTAGAACGCGATGAACAGCGAGCCGTCCTGGACGTGCGTTTTAATGCTCACCGCGAAAGGATAGTCGTTGCGGAACACAAAGTTGAGCCCGCCGGAGGAAGCGTCGACCCCGTGTGGCAGGTATTTGGCGCCGTTGGCGCCGTGCGGCGCGCGGCGGAGGACCGTCAGCCCGTTCAGCTGGAGCACGGCATTGTACAGGGTGCTGGACACCTGGCAGGAGCCGCCGCCGTACACGTCAAACACCAGCTCGCCATCCACCAGCCCGCCGGCTGGCTTGTAGCCGTTTCTCGCGGTGAATGGGCCTACCTCATTGTTGAAATCAAGCGTCTGTCCGGGTCCGATGGTCCTGGACATGCGTTCCCCGCCAACGACCAGGTTATTGATGCGGTTGATGTTGTTCTCGTTTTCTGAGATGTCGTAGAAGGAGTTGTAGACAGCGATGGGGATCTCATCCGTCCCGGCCTCCTCGCTCTGCGCGACCATCATCAGTTCCGGCAGCAGACGGGTGTCCACGTAGCCGTACTGACGCTTGAAGATCGTCCGGGCCCAGCCGTCTGTCACGTCCAGAAAGCCGATCATTGCCCCGCGGGTCAGGGTGATCAGCGTTTCACTGTCCGCGTCG
>CAUJDI010000007.1 GCA_963169565.1 Bacillota bacterium
GGACGCATCAAGGGCGAGCTTGCCCGCCGGAATGTCACCCAGGAAGCGATCATGCAGATGGCAGTTTCATAAGGAAGGACAGAGGAAATGAACAACCGGGAAAACAGGGCGAATCTCAGTCTCTGGTATAAGAACAGCTCAACGGCATCGACGCTGACGATCCTGCTGATCCTGATCCTGATGAGCACTGCGCTGGCAATCGCAGCCCCCTCGTTTCTGAAGACCAGCAACCTGCTGTCCACGGCGAGAAACTTCTCCGCCATCGCGGTCGCGGGCATCGGTGTTTCCATCGTCATCCTGACCGGTAACATCGATATTTCCGTCGGCTCGGTGTACGGCCTTGCAGGCGTAACGGTGGCGATGCTGATGCAGAACGGCTGGTCCATACTGCCTGCAGTTCTCGCGGGGATGGTCATTGGCATGTTGTGCGGTCTCGCCAACGGAGCGCTGGTGGTGTACCTGCGCCTGCCCTCCTATATCGCGACCCTCGGCATGATGCAGATCGTGCGCGGGATCTGCTACGTTCTGACCAGAGGGTACCCTGTATCCGGGATGGCTGACAGTTTTAAATGGATCGGGCAAGGACAGGTCCTCGACATCCCCGTACCCATCTACTTTATGGTTCTGTTCGCGGTCATTTTTGCGGTGTTCCGCAATATGACCAAGACCGGCCGGCGCATCTTCGCACTGGGCGGCAACGAGGAAGCGACGCGGATTTCCGGGGTGAACACAAGGGCGCTGAAGATCCTCGGCTTTGTCCTGGCAGGCGCCTGCGCGGCGTTTGCCGGCATCATCAACGCCTCCAAAGTTGGTGTGGCGCAGCCGACAGCAGGAAGCGGCTTTGAAATGGACGCCATCGCTTCGGTCATCATCGGAGGATCCAGCATGGCCGGCGGCGTGGGCACAGTGACCGGCACGCTGATCGGCTCCGCCATCATCGGCGTACTGCGCAACGCGCTGGTGCTGCTAAGTGTTGAAAGCTACTGGCAGACGATGGTGATGGGGGTTGTCATCATCTCGGCCGTCACCATCGACCAGCTGCGCAAAGCGAGGCGCTGAAGCAAACATGGACTTACCAGGGGGAAACCCCGGTAAAATATTAAGGGAGGTTCTTTTCATGAAGAAGTGTCTCTCCATCCTCTTGGTTCTCATGCTGGGTATCGGTGTCATGTCCGCCGCCTCAGCGGAGAAGATCGTCGTCATCGGCCAACAGCTTGGCAACGTTGTCTTCCTGCCGGCCGAGCAGGGCGTGAAGGACGCTGGCAAAGAGCTTGGAATCCAGACCGAATGGCAATCCCCCCTGCGCGCGGAAGCTGAACTGCAGAATGAGATCATGCTCAGCCTGATCGACCGCGGTGATGTTGACGGGATCGCCATTTCCTGCACCACCGGCGACGCGCTCAAAGACGCCATCAACGCCGCCATCGACGCGGGAATCAAAGTCATCTGTTACGACGTCGACTCACCCAACTCCAAGCGGGAGTATTACGTGGGCACTGAGAACTACAAGGTCGGCTTCCTGGCTGGCCAGTACATGATCGACCTGTACAAGGACAGCGGCCTGGAAAAGGTCCGCGTTGCCCAGCTCGAGGGCATCCCGGGCGCGAACGACATCGAAGCCCGCAAACTGGGCTTCGCTGATGCCATCAAGGGCACCAACATCGAGGTCGTATACTCCCTCCCCTGCAATGACAACGTGGACGAGGCCATCAACGGCATCGAATACTACACCGCCGCCAACGCCGACAATATCGACGCCTGGTACATGTCCGGCGGCTGGCCGTATTCCGTGGACGTTTCGGCGATGCCGGAAACGAACGCCTGGAAGCTTGCCAACCCGAACCGCAAGATCGTCACCATCGACATCTTCAACGAAACGACCCCCGCTTTCTTCGAACTGGGCGTGCTGGACGTCGCCATCGGGCAGGATTTCTACCAGATGGGGTATCAGTGCGTACAGACGCTTCATAAGCTGATCAACGGTGAAGCTGTTGAGGCTGAATACGACGAAGTGATCCAGGGCAAATTCATCCCCACCGGCGGGCAGATCGCGACGCTGGAAAACTGGAAGGAAGTCATGGGCGTTGAATAAGCAATGACGGCATGAAGACCGGCGCACGCCTGTCCTGTGACAGGCGTGCGCTTTCATTGAATGGACAATGCGGAACCCATGCCGTTCCGCGAAACGGCAAAGGACGGGATCATTCGGGACCAATGATTTACCCGCTGATCATTGATGTCGTTCTGCTGTCTGCCTTGTGTGATTTTATGTTACAATCGCTGCAAGCATCAAACCCGGCTTGGTATCGGAATCTGCCGGGCGGCGTCATGGCTGCCCTGACCAAGAGGATACTGGAGGTTCGTGATGAGAATGACAAGGGCCGCGTTCCTCGGCTCAGGCCTTAGAACCATTTTGCCTGGAACAGCTTCTGCCCTCATTTGCTTCCCGGGGGTTGACCCGCTGTTTGGGATCCCGTCTGAGATCCGGCCATGAGATTGAAACTTGGCGCCGACCTGGGGGGCACGACGATCAAACTGGGGTTGGTGGATGAGCGATTCAGGATCATCCGCCGTACTGCCTTCCCCACGCCGGATGATTTTGATCAGGCGGTCAGGGAGATCGCCCGATGCGCCGGAAGCCTGCTTCGAGACGTGGGATTCTCCATGACCGACCTGCCCTTCATCGGCCTGGGCGTGCCCGGCACGGTGAACCCAGTCACAGGCAGGCTTGCGCTTGTCAACAATACCGGCTGGGAAAACGCGCCGATGAAGGAGGCCCTGCGGGAGCAGACCGGCCTTCCGGTGATGATCGCCAATGATGCCGATTGCGCGCTGGCGGCGGAAGCTTTGGCCGGGAGCGCGAAAAACGAGCGAAATGTTTTGATGCTGACCCTGGGCACCGGGGTTGGCGGGGCAATGCTGATCAACGGCAGGCTCTTTTCCGGCTGCGACGGCATGGGCATGGAAGTGGGGCATATGCCTTTGGCAGCGGGCGGGCGCCCCTGCACATGCGGGGCGGACGGCTGCATCGAAGCCATGGTGTCCGCTACCGGTCTCATCGCGCTGACAAGGGAGGCCGCTGAGAAAGCGCCGCTCAGCCTTCTGAGCGCGCACATCCGGCAGCATGGCGGGCAGATCGACGGGCGTACCGCTTTTGACTGTCTGCCGCAGGGGGACGAGGCGGCAAGGCAGGTGGTGGATCAGTACTGCCTCTGGCTGTCCCAGGCCATCGGAGGGCTGATCAACGTATTCCGCCCCGGCCTGGTGCTTCTGGGCGGCGGCCTGAGCGGTGCGGGCGAACTGCTGTTCTCCCGTGTCAATCGTTTGCTGCCCCATTTTATCCTGGGTTACGACGCAATATCAGGGCCGGCCGTCATCAGAGCCTCAATGGGCAATGACGCCGGTATCATCGGGGCGGCCTGCCTGGACCTTGTGACAAGGGAGGATTAGGCAGCCGCTGATCAGCAAGGCGTATTGGCAAGTGGAATCAGCACATCGTATCCTGTTGGTCCGAAAAATCCCGCAGCCCTTGCTGCAGCTCCAATGACACGGCAAATCCTGAGGTGTTCTTCCTCTTTTTCGCCTTCTCCCTCAAATTGGGCAGTCTGATCCCGCCAGAGAGCTCAGATTGCGCCCGGCAAGTACGCAGACGTAAAGGTTCGCGCCGGCAAACAATTAAGATGCGGCCAAGCAAATGATGGGATGCCCTGATGGTACATGGTCTTTATCAGCCTGTTGAACACTAAATGCGGGAAGGGTGAATGCAATGCTCGGAGCGATCATCGGGGACATCGCGGGTTCTGTATATGAATGGAACAACATCAAGACCAAGGAGTTCCCATTGTTCCGTGACGACTGCTTTTTCACTGACGACACCGTGATGACCGTCGCCGCCGCGGACGCGCTGATGAACGGCGGTGAAGAAGATGATTTCATAGATGCCTATAAAAAGTGGGGGCGGTTATACCCGAACGCCGGGTATGGCCGACGGTTCGGCAGCTGGGTCCTCTCCAATGACCGAATGCCATACAACTCCTATGGAAACGGATCGGCGATGAGGGTTTCTCCCTGCGCGTGGCTGATGGATTGCAATTTATTTCTGCGAACAGGAATGTGGCCGTCCGACGGCCGGAAGAAGGCCAAACTGTCTGCCGAGGTGACGCATGACCACCCCGAGGGGATCAAAGGGGCATTGGCGGTCACGGACGCGATCTTCCTGTGCCGCTGCTTCGCAGCCGGTCACTGCAATGAAATGCAACAGAAACGGAATGCGGCCTTCCATGAATGCAGGAGAATGATCAGGGAACACATTGAGCGGGAATACGGCTATGACCTGAGCAGGACCCTGGATGAGATCCGCCCGACTTACCGGTTCAATGAAAGCTGTCAGGAGACGGTGCCGCAGGCGATCATCGCCTTCCTTGAAAGCGACGGCTTTGAAGATGCGGTACGAAACGCGATCTCTCTTGGAGGGGACAGCGATACCCTTGCCGCGATCACCGGGAGCATCGCTGAGGCCGCCTACGGCATCCCGGATATGATCAGGAAGAAGGCGCTGTCATACCTGGACAGGCCGCTGACTGAAGCCTTGATGCGGTGGGAGGATTTCCTGAAAGGCATCCCTTGATGGCCGCGTGCCCGGTCTGTGTGAACTTGGAAATGATCCCCAAAAGTTTATAAGACTTTCTTCAAGCCCCGCTTGAGCGCACATTGAAAATCTCAACGTCCGCTTGCTTTGATTGCGTTTGGAAACACAATATGATGACCTTGGGAACGGAAAGGAAGGAGGCAGGGGACCATGAGCATCGGAAGCAGGATATTTGAGAAGCGCAGGCAGCTGAACATGAGCCAGAGCCGGCTCGCAGAGGCCGTGGGCGTATCATTTCAGGCAATCAGCAGCTGGGAGAGGGGGGAGTACCTGCCGGACACACAAAAGCTGACGGAGATCGCCAGGGCGCTCGGGACAACTGCCGCGTTCCTGCTGGGTGAGGACAAGGCGCAGGTGCCCGACTGGGGGCTGCATGACAGGGTGTTTTCCGAAGAGCACATGTACACGCTTGTCAAAGCGACTGCCGTCGCGAAATCGCTTTGCGGGACGCTCAGGGCCCTTCCCTTTGCCAAAGAAAAGCATAAGGATCAGTTTCGTCAGGGAAAGGACCGGGTCCCCTACATCAACCATCCGCTGACGATGGCCTGCCATGCCCTGGCGATGGGCATCGAGGATGACGATGTGCTCGCGGCCATCCTGCTGCATGACGTGGTCGAGGATTGCGGCGTTTTGCTGAAAGAGCTGCCCGCAAATGACAGGGTGAGGGATATTGTGGACAGGGTCAGCAAAGCGGAAAAACCGGGGGAAGAGAGAAGCGCATTCAAGAAACGTTATCATGCCCGGATCATGGAAAACCCTGCCGCCTGTATCGTTAAGCTCATTGACCGGTGCAACAACCTGTCTTTGATGGCAACGGGGTTTGACCGGGACAAGATGATTACCTGCATCCTTGAAACTGAGGAGTATGTTTTCCCGCTGATGGAGAAGGTCAAGGAAACGGGGCCGCTGTACAGCAACGCATTGTTCCTGATCAAGTACCAGATGCTCAGCGTCATGGAGTCGCTCAAGAGGACTTTGGCTTGACGGTCTCAGGAAAGCATGACGGGAAAAGGCATGTGGGTCTGCTACACACATGGCTCTGACGGGAGGAAAATGAAAACAGTCGATGCGGATCATGAGAGAGAGATCCTGGGAAGGTATTATGATCCGCACCATGAACGCCTGGCCAAAATGTCAAAGGATCGCATTTCTTCTTTTGGCCATTGTGTGATCGTTGACGTGCATTCATTCCCGCCTGTCCCCCTGCCATATGAACCGGACCAGGACAGCCGCCGGCCGCAGGTCTGCATCGGCGCCGATCCCTATCATACCTCCGGCTATTTGAAAGAGTTTTCCAGGCGGTTCTTTTCTGACCGGGGCTATACGACCGCAGTTGACCGTCCCTACAGCGGCGCCCTGACGCCGGCTTGCATATATCAAAAGGAGGCCAGACTGTCAGCGGTCATGCTGGAGCTGAATAGAAGTCTTTATATGGACGTGGAGTCAGGAGCCAAAGCCGATGGATTTGAAAAACTGAAGGCCTGCCTTGGTGAGTTCCTGGCCGCGCTTGACGAACTGCATCAAAGCATCACGTAATAAATCGGCGGAAGCGCTCTCTTCCAGGCTCTCCCGCATCAGAACAGCCCAGGCTAAATCAGGAAAGGATATCAGAGATAAGCGGTAGGATCCTGACTGACAGTCCGGCAGTCTTTTCTATGCCTGCGTCACCTTGTAGAACTGACGGGTGTCCGCCTGGTACCTGAATCCATTGTCCGTCAGGTATTCGAAAACCGCCTTGTAGGCATTGCAGAGAAAATCATCCCAGCCAAAAGGATCTTTCACGTCGACCGGCATAAACCAATCGATATGATGGAATCCGGTGGACTGGACGAATCTGGTTTTCTTTATGCTGAAGAACCCATTTCCGCTCAGCTGCGTCGTGAGGGTGTCGCTGATCCCGTCTATGGCGTTCTTATCGTCGGAAGCAATGTTCAACCTGATACTGTCGAGATACACGCATACGCTGACAGTCTTTGGGATCCCCTTTGTCTCGCGCGCCGGCACGTTCTGCGCTTCTCCGCAGTAGGAGCAGAATCTGGATTTATCTCGGATCTCTTTTCCGCATCGGGCACATATCATGATCAGCCTCCATCATTGAGCACCTGTTACTGCCATATTTCCAAGGAGAAACGCATACCGACCGCCGAGCCGATCATGGCCGTCTGTCGGCAGATGATTTCATTCACAAGTGTGACCTTATCGTAACACAGGCGGTAAAGGCGTTCAAGTCTTCTTCATACCGCTAAAAATGAGCATGAAACACGATATTCATTATATAGGGCTCTTCGATGGATTGACAAACAGTCTTTCATTCCCAATAATCACTATGGATTCATGAAACGCGGCTTGTGACACTGATGAACAGCGCTTCCGGACAGGCGATGCAAGGGCTGAACAGATCGGGAACTACTGACAGGCGAAACGAAAGCGTTTTTCTTCTTTACAGATCTTGATAGGAGCATAAGATGAATGACGTCACTCGGAAAGCGCGGCAGTTCATCCATCGCAACGCGAGGCCGCTGGATCTCGCGCGATGGCGTTTTCACTTCGAAAACGGCAGTCCGCAGGAGGTCCTGAACGCGCTGTCCTTCTATCAGAATGAAGACGGGGGATTTGGTCACGCGCTTGAGCCTGATGCCTGGAACCCTTTCTCTTCTCCCATCCAGACCTGGGCTGCGACCGAGGTCCTGCACGAGATCGGCTTTTCCGACAGCACTCATCCCCTGATCAGAGGGATCCTCCGATATCTGGAAAGCGGAACGGACTTTGACGGGCATTGCTGGCGCAACACGATCGAGAGCAACAACGATCATCCCCACGCGCCATGGTGGCACACGGGAAGCGTCAGCGCCAGCCATCACGATTACAATCCGACCGCCTGTCTGGCGGGATTCATTCTCAAGCATGCGGACAGAGAGAGCATCCTGTTCTCGCTTGGTTTCCAGATCGCGGGCGAGGCTTTTGACGCCATCATGAACCAGGAGCCCGTCACGGACATGCATACACTATTATGCTTCATCCGCCTTCTGCAGTCTGTGCAGGAAACGGGGATAGAACCCTTTGACGCGAGCGCGCTGCAGAGCAAACTGGCTGAGCAGATCGCCGATTGCGTTTCGCATGACACGGATGCATGGGAAGGATCCTACGTCTGCAAACCTTCACAATTCCTGGAATCGAGGGACAGCGTTTTCTACTCCCTCATCCGGGATCTGGCGGACTTCGAGTGCGGGCATATTGTAAGAACACAGCTTGAAGATGGTTCCTGGCCGGTCACGTGGGGCTGGGGCGACTACCCGGAAGCATGGGCGGTCAGCAAGAATTGGTGGAAATCCGGCATCATCATCAAGAATGTCCGCTATCTCAGGGGAGTCGGAAAGACGGTCATACAATGAACCGTGCTGTTCTTATGCGATTTTTGCGTACCAGGCTGCTTTTTGATCAAGGCATTGACAAATGGCGCGCTGCGGACAGCAGCGCGTCCGGAGATGTCATGTATCAGCCCGCGCGGGGATTTTCTGGAAAAAGACTTCGCCTTTACCTGACCCGGTGACCTGAACAAAAAGAAAAACGGAGGGACGGCATGTTGGATGAGCAGAGGATGCAGGAGCAGATGCTTGCCCTGGGCGGCACCTATATCATGAACCACGCAAAACGAACCCTTGTCATCGCCAGGAGACTGGCTGAATCGGAGCAGCTTCCATATGACGAAGAGGTCCTTGTCTTTTCGTGCTTCTTTCACGACATCAGCGCTTTTTTGCCATACAGGCCGGAAGGCTCCTTTGATCACGCAGAGGAATCCGCGAAGATCATGCCGGCCTTGGCCAAGGAATATGGGATCGATGAAAGCAAAACCGGCGCGATCACGGAAGCGGTCCGGTATCACGACAAGCGCGGAAAGGGAACGGCAAACGAGACGATGCTTTTGCGAAACGCCGACGCGATCGATTATCTTGGTTTTATGGCTGTCGCGAGGGATTTCTCAAAGCAGCCCATTGAGATGAGCAGGGCGGTCGCCGCGCTGAAAAAGCATCGCAGGGAGTTTGCCGCGCTGCTCGAACTGCAGTCCGCTGTCCGCATGGCGGAAAAGCGGATCCAGAACCTCGATCTGTTCCTGTCTGAATTCGAGATCGAGAGCCTCGGCATCTATTAGCCTTACTGACTGCTTTATCATTGAATCCGGACAGGAGGACGCATATGAGCATTTCGTTCCGGCGCTATGCCTGCCCCTCGGGGATCACGGAGGATTACCATCTGCTTCGCGCCTTCTTCCTGAAAAGGCTCGGGGACGACTTCCCCTTCGGCCGCTGGGACTGGATGATCACGCACGGATGGCTGGATCAGGACGCCGTCGGCAGGATCGGCATTTGGGAGGATGGGGGAGAGGTCGTCGGCGTGGCGACCTTTGATACACAGCCCGGGGAAGGCTTTATCTGCGTCCTGCCGGGATATGAGGACCTGCGGCCGGACATGGTGCGCTACGCCAGGGAGAACCTGCGCAAGGACGGGAAGTTCCGCCTGCTGGTCTGGGACAATGACCATCAATTCCAGCAGATCGCGGCGGACGGGGGCTTTGTCCCGACGCCGGGAAAGGAGCATGATGCGGCGTTTTATATCCGTGATCCGCAGGACATTCGGTATACGCTGCCGGATGGCTTCCGCGTGAAGGGCCTGGACGAGGGATTCGACGTTTACAAGTACGGTCAGGTGCTGTGGAAAGGGTTTGATCATGAGCTCAACGGGGAGGGCACGTTTGACATGACGGACCGGAAACGCAGACAGCTGACGGACGAGATGATCCGTCCAAACGTCGATCTGTCACTGAAAATCGCCGTTCTGGCCCCGAACGGAGACTATGCCGCCTATTGCGGGATGTGGCAGGACCCGGCCTCGCCTGACGGGCTTGTGGAGCCCGTCGCCACGGACCCGCAATACCGCAGGCTGGGACTCGCCAGGGCCGCGGTGCTGGAGGGGGTGCGCCGGTGCAGGATCAGGGGCGCGAAGCGGGCGCTGGTCGGTTCCTGCCAGCAGTTCTATTACAGCATCGGGTTCCGCCCGCTGAACACCTACACCTGGTGGGCAGAGAAGGATGCGCGGCAGTCATTTAAAGATCAGCACTAAAAGAACGGACGGAACAGAAAAAGGGAAAGATCCTTCCTCCATGGCAGGGATATAGGGAGGAAGGCCTCTGTTTGGTTTTCAGGCAACAGCGTCCATCCGAACATGACCGATCAAAACGGCGCGGTTTCCATTGCCAGACAACGCCCGTTCATTTCACCAAAGGTATTTGATGATTGCTTGAAATATGATATAATCAATAAAATGCTCTGGGAGGTCTTTTATTATGGTGCTGGCCCTCGTGCTCTTTCTGCTGACCTACGTGGCCCTCCTGATCTTCTCCAAGTACCGCGCCTTCATCGCCCTGGGCTCTGCCGCCGTCTTCGTCATCCTGGGCATCCTGCCGGTTTCCAAGGTCTTCGGAGCGGTGGACTGGAACGTCATCATGATGATCGCGGGCACCATGGGCACCGTCTATTTCTTCATCGAGTCGAAAATGCCCGCCCTGATGGCGGACCGCATCATTGACAGGATGCCCAACGTCAAATGGATCATCATCGCCCTGTCCCTGTTTGCCGGCATTATCTCCGCCTTCATCGACAACGTCGCCACCGTGCTGATGGTGGCGCCCGTAGCGCTGGTGGTGAGCAGGAAGCTGAACATCTCCCCGGTGCCCGCCATCATTGCCATTTCCATATCCAGCAACCTGCAAGGCGCGGCCACCCTGGTGGGCGACACCACCTCCATCCTGCTGGCCAAGCAGGCGGGCATGAACTTTTTGGATTTCTTCTGGTATGCCGGCAAGCCCGGGCTGTTCTTCATCGTGCAGTTGGGCGCCATCCTGTCCGCGCTTATCCTTTTGGTGTTTTTCCGCAAGTATAAACAGGAAGTCTCCATGCAGGACAAAACGGTCGTCCGTGATTTTTTCCCCACCGTGCTGCTGGTCGGCACCATTCTCCTGCTGATCCTGGTCTCCTTCATTCCCGCGGAGAGCAAGCCCGCGATCACCAACGGGCTCATCTGCACGGGCGTCATGCTCATCGGCCTGGTGCGGGAGTTGATCCGTTCCCATAAGCCAGTGGAGGCCGTCAGGGGTCTTCTCCAGGAGATCGACTTCTTCACCCTGCTGCTGCTGTCCGGCCTGTTCATCGTCATCGCCGGCATCACCGAAGCGGGCGTGGTGGACGAGATCGGCAGGGCCTTTGCCAGCATCAGCGGCGGCAACGTCTTTGTCGCATACACATTGATCGTCTGGGCCTCGGTCCTTTTCTCCGCCTTCATCGACAACATCCCCTACGTGGCCACCATGCTGCCGGTGACGGCCGTCATCGCCGCCCACCTGGGGATCAACCCGACGGTCATGTATTTCGGTCTGCTGGTCGGCGCCACCCTGGGCGGCAACCTCACCCCCATCGGCGCCAGCGCCAACATCGCCGGCATCGGCATCCTGCGCAAGAACGGCAGCGAGGTCAGGAACTGGGACTTCATGAAGATCTCCATCCCTTTCACGCTCACGGCAGTGGTGACCGGATACGTGCTGGTCTGGCTGTTTTGGGGACTGGGCGGCTGACCCAAAAACCGGACAATTCAGGAGTACCAAAGAAAAACAGCGGCGATCCCGCTGTTTTTCTGCCGTTATTCCATTGCCGCGGCCCGTTGGCTTCACGGATCCCGGCCAGGGATCTCCCGCTCAGCTGTTCTTGAGCACGACGTTCCCGATCACGCCGCCCACGTCTTCGCAATCGCCGCAGTCCCCTCCGAAATCATCAATGATCTCTTTCCATATCATGGTTTCAAGCGCGCTGCCGTTTTCCGGCAATAACTGCAGCACCGCGCGGCAGTTGATTTCGTCCGCCTCCTGTTCAATGACGGGCATCTCATCCTGCCGTCTGGGAAAGGGTAACGGATCAAAATGGGCTGTCGTATCCTTCATTCGGCCGGCGGCGCGCACGGCGCAGGCGGAGCAGCCGGCAAAACTCCGGAAGCAGTCGGACCTTGCGTACCTTTCATCCGCGTCTTCACAAAAGTTACCGAGAACGACATGCCGCTCAGGTAACCCGGCGGCCCGCAGCCGGGAAGGTCGGGGCCCGGGAGAGCATCATGTTTCTCACCTGCGTCCAGTCGACCGCCCCATTGCGCATATCCGGTAATTCCTCCCTTTCGGGTATGACCGTCCGCTGTGACGGACATACGGCCGCACCTGTTTTACGAGACCGTTCCTTATGCCGCGCTGAGAAGTTCTCCTTTCCCTAAAAACTTTTATACAAGGTGCATCTCCTGTGCTTCAGCCCTCAAACATGTGCTATAATCAAACAAAACGCTTCGGGAGGTCTTTTTTTATGGTGCTGGCCCTCGTGCTCTTTCTGCTGACCTACGTAGCCCTCCTGATCTTCTCCAAGTACCGTGCCTTCATTGCCCTGGGTTCCGCCGCCCTCTTCGTCATCCTGGGCATCCTGCCGGTTTCCAAGGTCTTTGGAGCGGTGGACTGGAACGTCATCATGATGATCGCGGGCACCATGGGCACCGTCAATTTCTTCATCGAGTCGAAAATGCCTGCCCTGATGGCGGACCGCATCATTGACAAGATGCCCAACGTCAAGTGGATCATCATCGCCCTTTCGTTGTTCGCGGGGCTCATCTCCGCCTTTGTGGACAACGTTGCCACCGTGCTGATGGTGGCGCCCGTCGCTCTGGTGGTGAGCAGGAAGCTGAACATCTCCCCGGTGCCCGCCATCATCGCCATCGCCATTTCCAGCAACCTGCAGGGCGCGGCCACCCTGGTGGGCGACACCACCTCCATCCTGCTGGGCAAGCAGGCCGGCATGAACTTCGTCGATTTCTTCTGGTATGCGGGCAAGCCCGGCCTGTTCTTCGTCGTGCAGATCGGCGCCATCCTGTCCGCCGTCACCCTCATGGTGGTGTTCCGCAAGTACAGGCAGAAGGTCTCCATGCAGGACAAAACGGTCGTCCAGGACTATTTCCCCACTGTGATGCTGGTCGGGACCATCGTCCTGCTGATCCTGGCCTCCTTCATTCCCGCGGAAAGCAAGCCCGCGATCACCAACGGGCTCATCTGCATGGGCGTGATGCTCATCGGCCTTCTGCGGTATATGGTCCGCTCCAACAACGCGGCTGAGACCGTCAGGGGCCTTCTCAGGGAGATCGACTTCTTCACCCTGCTGCTGCTGGCCGGCCTGTTCATCGTCATCGCCGGGATCACCGAGGCCGGCGTGGTGGACGAGATCGGCAGGGCCTTTGCCAACATCAGCGGCGGCAACGTCTTTGTCGCCTACACATTGATCGTCTGGGCCTCTGTCATCCTCTCCGCCTTCATCGACAACATCCCCTACGTGGCCACCATGCTGCCGGTGACGGCCGTCATCGCCGGCCACCTGGGGATCGACCCGACGGTGCTGTATTTCGGCCTGCTGGTCGGCGCCACCCTGGGCGGCAACCTCACCCCCATCGGCGCCAGCGCCAACATCGCCGGCATCGGCATCCTGCGCAAGAACGGCAGCGAGGTCAGGAACTGGGACTTCATGAAGATCTCCATCCCCTTCACGCTCACGGCAGTGGTGACCGGATACGTGCTGGTCTGGCTGTTCTGGGGCCTGGGCGGCTGACCCAAAAACCGGACAATTCAGGAGTACCAATGAAAAACAGCGGCGATCCCGCTGTTTTTCTGCCGTTATTCCATTGCCGCGGCCCGTTGACTTCACGGATCCCGGTCAGGGATCTCCCGCTCAGCTGTTCTTGAGTACGACGTTCTTGATCACGTCGCCCACATCTTCGCAGTCGTCATAGTAGCCTTCGAAATCATCAATGATCTCTTTCCATATCATGGTTTCAAGCGCGCTGCCGTTTTCGGCGAACAGCCGCTGCACAGCGTTGTAGTGCAGGCTGTCCCCGCGGGATTCCAGCGAGTTGAGCCTGATGAGTTTCTCCTGGATCTTGCCTGACTTCTTGAATTGGCGGAACTCCTCCACCAGTTCGCCCAGGACCTGCGCGCACTCCACTGCCAGGTCGCACAGCTCGGAAACCTCCGGCCGCAGTCTGGTCACGCAGAACATGCCGATCAGGCGCATGATGTCGTCCAGGTCGTCCACCACGTCGTCAAACTCCCTCGTGATGGCCGCGATGTCCTCCGGCTCGATGGGCGGCAGGAACTCCTTCGCCAGGCTGTCGATCGTGCGGTGGTTGATCATGTCGGCCTCATGTTCAATGGCGTGCATCTCGTCCTGCCGTTTGGAAAAGGTTTCCGGGTCAAAATGATCCAGCGTATCCTTCAGGTAGTTGGCGGCGCGCAGGGCGCAGGCTGCGTAATCTGAAAAGCTCTGGAAATAGTCGAAACGGGTCTTCTTTTTCATGCGCATCTCCTCAAAAAATAGCCATAAACAGTTTTGCCGTCACAAAGCCCAGCAACCCGCATCCGGGGAAGGTGAGGACCCAGGTGAGCACCATGTCCCTCACCAGCGCCCAGTTGACGGCCCTCAGGCGCTTTGAGGCGCCCACGCCCATGATGGCGGTCGTCTTGGTGTGTGTGGTGCTCACCGGGATCCCGGTGAGTGAGGACAGCAAGAGGCAGCCGGCGGCTGCCGTATCCGCCGCGAAGCCCTGATACGGCTTCAGGGCGACCATGTCCATCCCCACGGATTTGATGATGCGGTAGCCGCCGATGGACGTGCCCAGGCCCATCACGATGGAGCAGAGCACCATCAGCCAGATGGGGATGATGAATCCGCCGGCAGTCCCCTGGCCGGATGTCAGGAAGATGCCCAGCAGGAACACGCTGATGAATTTCTGCCCGTCCTGTGCGCCGTGCATGAAGGCCATGGAGGCCCCGCCGAACACCTGGGCGTTCCGGAAAAACTGAACGGACCGCCGTTTATCGGTGTTTTTGAAACCGGCCTGGATCGCCCGTACGGACAGAAAGCCCGACAGGAACCCCAGGACGGAGGAAAGAGCGAGCCCGTAGAAGACCTTCACCCACTCCTGAAAGTTGACGCCCGCCAGCCCGCCCTGAAGCGCGATGGCGGCGCCGGAAAGCCCGGCGATGAGCGCGTGGCTCTCGCTGGTGGGGATGCCGAAGCGCCAGGCGGCCGTCGCCCAGACCACGATGGCCAGAAGCGCGGCGCACAGGGCGACGGAAGCCACGTGTGCATTCTCCCCGAAGTCCACCATGTTGTAGATGGTCATGGCGACCTTGGGGCTCAGGATGCTCATCACCAATACGCCCAGGAAATTCAGCACCGCCGCCATCAGGATGGCTGCTTTGGGGCTGATGCTGCGGGTAGAGATACAGGTGGCGATGGCGTTGGGCGCGTCCGTCCATCCGTTGACCAGGATGACCCCCAGCGTCAGCAGGCAGGCGACTGTCAGCAGCAGGTTGTTGGACAGCAGGGAGAGAAAACCGGGCAGATCTATGGCCACGATGAACTCCATTCGTTATGTTCCGCATAGATTCCTTGTTGGCGAAACACCCGGTATGATATACAAGAGCGCGGGGATTGTAAAGTTTTTTATGGGTATCCCAGTCATACTGCATGACCGGCATGATGAACTGTTTTCGCCCTCTCTGCTGCATCGCCGATATCCTGCGCAGACGGGCTCTTTCAATATTTGATGAAAAAGGAAGACCCGCGTCGATCTAAAGCGGGTCTTCCTGACTGCCTGCCGATGTTTCCTGTCATTCTCAGCGATATGTCCTGATCAGCCTGGTTCCTGGCACAGGGGATCCTCCGCCTATCCGGACGCTTCTCAGGCCAGCTGACAATTCATGATCCCATATCCTTCTTCCTTTTTACCGGGATCCAGATCTCACTGTAATAGTTTTCATCTGCATTGCCCTTTGGCAAGCCGGACGGGTCGGAGTACATCTCAATGTTGAACGCGGCAGCGATCTCATATTCCCTGCATTCGGGAAGCCACTGTGAGAAGATCTTCCGGTTCACGTCCTGAAGTGAGCCGGGAAGGGGACCCCTGCAGGCAAAGACCGCCCAGGTGTGCCTGGGGATGGACCTGGTCACAAACCCTTGGGGTGTTTCCATCCAGGGCTTGTAGTCATCCGCGATCAGGTACTCAAACGCGCCCTGGCCGACGGTTCCCTCGATACAGACCCCGTACATCGGACAGATCGGGCTTTCTTCAGCGCTTCGCATGTACTCCTCCCAGTACTTCGGGATCTCCTCCATCGCCGTTTCGTAATTGAATACCCTGGCCTTCCCCGTGATGGTGAACGTTTCTTTTTCCGTGATCCTGTAATCCAGCATGGCGCCGCCCTCCAATGTCAGTTTGATCCTCAGGGGAGAGAAGGACCTTGCCATGGCCCCCTCCTTCCTGACCGCGGTAGGGGTGGCGCCATGGAAACGGGTGAAAGCTTTGGTGAAGCTGTCCGGAGAGTCATAGCCGTACTTGACCGCAAGGTCGATCACCTTTGCGTCCGTCGCGGCCAGCTCACTGCCGGCCAGGCTGAGCCTTCGCTGCCTGACGTACTCCCCGACCGTCTGTCCGCACAGCATCGAGAATCCTTTCTGAAAGTAGTATGCGGACAGGCATGCCTTGGCGCTGATGTCCTCGATCTGCAGTTTCTCCGTGATGTTCTCCTCAATGTAGCGGATCGCTTCACTGATGTCTTCGATCCATCCCATGGTTCCCACCTCCTTCCCGCAGGGGGATCATATCAAACGGCGTGCAGGCATACCCGACTTCTTCTGCCAGGTTTTGTCAGGTCAGTCATTCCCTGACAAGCGCCGCGATGCCGCCGGTATAGTGAGGTTCGGAGAACAGCACTTCCAGGGCTCTTTCCTGCGTGATGGTGATGCAGGCTCCGATCATGTCGACCCTGCCTTCCTTCAGCGCCGGGATCATTTCCCCAAACTCCATGTTGATGATCTCCAACTGCATTCCAAACTCTTCTGCGATCAGCATCGCCAGTTCAACATCAAAGCCGACCACGCGCTGGTTCTCATCCAGGAAAGAAAACGGTTCCGTGACCGCCGCCGTCCCGAACTTCAGCACGCCCTTATCGCCTGTCAAAACGATGTCAGGCATCTCCTGCGGCGCGCCTTCCTTTGGGAACCAGCGATCCATCATCTCATCATATTTTCCGGACTTTTTCATTTCGCTCACGACGCCGTCGATTCCAAGCTTCATGTCCTCCCTGCCGAGCTGGACGGCAAAGCCGTAATCATCCACCGTGATCAAGTCGGGCAATACTACAAGACCGGTGTTTCCGGCGGCGATGTTCCTCAGGATCGGTTCGTCATAGGCCGCGGCATCAGCCTCGCCGGATCTGACCGCCAGGCAGGCATCCAGCGCGCTGTCATAATACAGGAACGTCGCGTTGGGAAACATCGAAAGCACCAGGCTGTCCGCGACCGTGCCGGCAGGCACGGCAAACACTTTCCCTTCAAGCTGGGACAATTCCGTCACTTTTTCCGCATGGGCATCATGGGCTGCCGCCGCCAGCATCACCACCGCCAGACCGACCATGAGCAACCTTGTCAAATTCCTGATCTTCATCACAATACCTCTTTCTTCTGCTGCATTGTTTTAGCGTCCTCTTTCTTTTGCCCGCCTGCATGCGGATCATCAGTGCGCCGCACTGCTTCATCTTTGTCTTCAGCTTCACCTCCGGATCCGCAAGGCTGATGATCAGCATATCCCGGCTGACTGCTGCCTGGAATGTAAATACCGGATAGGACACTGCGCCCGGCTGGACAGCACTCATCAGTCGTTGTGAGAGAATGGGGAATATTTCGGGTTCATCAGAGCTGTCCCTGGTTGTGCCGGAACGGGTCCATCGTGACTGTCATTGAATACGGCTGTGGGTTTCAGGTCAATTCTTCAGGACAAGTATAGGTCCGGTCCAGAATGTCTGTCAATGAAACGATCCGCCCGGAAAGGCGGAGACGGCGGGAGGACATCCCGAATGGGAACATGCGCATACAAACCTGCTGTCGGCCGGACCGGGAGGAGTTCTGACAGGTGAGCCATATGGAAACAAATATGAAGCGGTGTTTTGCCGCCCTAGCGCTGCGCGTCTGTGCCGGTTAACCGCACAGACGGTTTCTGCCTTCGCTTTTCGCCTGGTACAGCCTTTTGTCAGCTCTGTTCAAAAGCGCGCTGGCTGTCCTCTCGTCCTGAAAGTCAACGATGCCCAGGCTCACTGTCACGGGGATCTCAATGCCATCGATCAAAACCGGGCTCTCTTCAATCATCCTGCGCAGGCGGTCCCCGATGATCCTGCCGCTGACTAGGTCGGTGTCCTGAAGGATCAGCGAGAATTCATCCCCGCCGTATCGGAACGCAAAATCCGAAGACCTGGTATGGGCGATGAGTTGGTCGGCGATTGAGCGTATCACCGCGTCGCCGGCGACATGGCCAAAGGTGTCATTGATCTTCTTGAAGTGGTCGACGTCCAAAAGAATGAGGCAGAAATCTGCCTTGATCCCGCCCAGTCTTTTCCGCGTGAACAGGTCGATGGTGATCTTGAGCATGTGATCATAGTGACGCCTGTTGTACAATCCGGACAGCTCGTCGATCATGGAGAGCGCCATCAGTTTTGCGTTGACCTGCGCGATCTCTTCCTCTGCTTTCACCAACTGGGTGATGTCATGGGAGATGCCCCACGTGCCGACGATTTTCCCGCTGCTGTCGTACAGGGGATACTTGCAGGTGGAAAAGGTGATGATCTCGCCGCTTGCATTGACGGCCTGCTCGACGCTGTCGATCATGGGGATCCCGGTTTCCATGACACGGACTTCATCCCGGCGGCTTATGTCCGCGAATACCTTCGGATAGAAATCAGCGTCGCTCTTGCCGATCAGATCTTTCTGGTCCCGCATGCCAAACTGACGGATGTGTACCCGGTTGTTCAGGATGAACCTGGACTCAGCGTCCTTGAAATAGACCGTATCCTGGATCTGGTCCAGCATGGCGTCAAGGATCAGCGTATCCGACAGCAGCGCGGAAGGCTGCTGCTTGTACAAATATTCATATCCCGGACGGATTTCAGGGTCGTTCCTATCCTCAGACGGTGAATTGCTCTTCATTCGTTTTCCTCAAGGATGCCATACTAAATCAGTTTACTATGCGTTCAGATGACTAGAATGTCAAGGTACAGGCAGCCTCCCCGGCGGCGCTCGCCTTCAGGGGCGCTGAACACAGGTGACGGATCGGGTCAATAGACCTGGGGCTTGGTTCACGAACCAGTCGTAACAGTTTCAGGAGTTTCTAACGGGCAGTTGATGGGCATAAAGCCGTGACCTTGACCTCGGCAGTGCCGAAGATCAGCCCCTGATGAGACACCGGTAAGTCTCTGGGCCGCAGAAAAAGGACTCACTTCATTTTGGGCGGACTGTTTGACGGTTTTCCATTTTCTGTACTGCGGTCATGCATATACCGCCTTGCCCGGCCTCGCCTCAGCCCGGCTCCGCTTTCCTGACGCTGCGCATGTGCAGGGGATACAGCATCAGCAGCGCAAGCAGCGAGAGGGCGGTAACCAGCGCGGGGGGCAGCACCGGGAAACCGCGCAGCGCCGCCAGCGCCCAACCCTGGGGGAGAAATTGGCCCGGAAAGCGGATGAGCTGCTCAGGCAGCTGCAGGAAGCATCCGCCCGCCACCGAAAGCAGCAGCAGCAGGATCAGTCCCAGGTAGAGGCGCAGGCTCTCCCGGAGCAGCGCGAGGGCCTGGGAGAGCGCAAGGCTCATCAGGAGGAAAACAGACAGGACCAGTACCTCGCGCGGGACGAGGGGCGACCTCATCAACGCGCGCATGGACAGCATATACAGCAGGATCTGCGCCAGCCCCGCGATGAACATGATGATCAGCGAAGAGGCATAGTCATACCGCATGCCATAGGGCGTCGCGCTCAGCCTGCGGCGCATCGCGGGGGAAGTGAACAGGAAGGTGCCCATCAGGGCAAAGAAACCCAGGAAGAGCACTTCCATGGAGTAATCGCTCACCACGTAGGTCATCACGGTCGGCTCCTGGTACTCGCCGACGATCACGAAATCCTGCTTCGCCCCGCCTTCAAGGTTTTCGCCGATGCGCCGCAAATAGTCATCGTCAAAGCCGTCAGGGAGCGGGACCCCCGATTTCTCGTACAGCTCTCTGGCCTGTCTGAGGAACACGGAGCGGCTCTTGAAGGGGATGATGGAATAGGTCACGACGTCCAGCACCATGTTGGTGGACAGCGTGCCTTCCGCCGGCGTATAGCTGAGCCCGCCGCCCAGCAGGCTGTCATGCCGCGCGGTGAACCCGCGCTGGATGACCAGCGATCCTTCCACCGCCTTTCCGTCCAGCAGGCGGGGGATCTCCTCCTGACCAACTTCCAGGATGTCCCATCCCTGCCTCTTCAGCGAGTCGATCAGGCCGCGGCTGATGTCCGTCCTGTCCAGGTCTGTGACCGCGATCCTGATGTCCGGGCTCTGGTTCCTGAGGTTCGCGGCCCCTGCGATCAGCCCCATCAGCACCGGCAGCGCCAGCAGGATCAGCAGCAGCGCCAGGGAGGACAGCAGCTCACGGGCTCTCAGGCGCAGCGTATTGATAAAGCTCATGCCGTCACCCCTGATGATCCGCCGCGAAGGCCATGCCGCCGCGCAAGCCCCAGCGCCAGCCCGGATAAGGCGGCCATGGCCGCGAATCCGACCGGGGCCGTTGAAGGCAAAGCACCGCCCTGGAGCCCCGCGTACACCGTCCGGTAGGCATAGTAGGCCGGTGACAGGGCCATCAGCGGCTTGATTGCCGCCGGCAGCAGCGTTTCCGGATAAATCCCCCCGCCCATCAGGAGCAGGGCAAGAATGAACAGCCACGCGCCCGGCAGGGCCAGGCCGCCTTTGACCGACAGGTAACCCGCCGCCTGGCACAGGCAGCCCGTCACCCAGTACAGGCCGAATACGGCCGCCAGAAGCAGTTCAAGGCGCGCTCCGGGGTAGAAGGATTTCAGCCCGATGATCAGCGGCGCCATGGACACGCCCACCCACAGCAGGCCGACCAGCTGCCTGGCAAACGGGGAGGCCCACCAGCGTGCCCTTGACAGGGAAAGGCGGACCAGGATGCCGTTGCTGCGCTCCTCCCAGGCCTGCGTCAGCAGCAGCAGCCCGATCTGCATGCACAGCAGGCACATGATGGAGGAGACGACGTGGAAAGGCGTGCTCATCCGCGCTGATTCGTTCTGGGTGACCACGGCCCGCCGGGTCAGCGCCCACACAGCCACCTGCGAGAACGTCGCGCCCAGCTGCTTGTTGTAGGCGTCGATATCGCTGAACAGCGGGCGGACGGCCTGGCCAAAGGACATATAGGCGGCCTGCATGCCCATGATGCTGTCCGTCAGGCTGCGCAGCGCGCGGATAAAGATGGCCGTTTCCGCCGGCATGCGCGGGTTGACATGCAGGATGACCGGGTCGCGCCTGACCCAGGCCTGGCTGCTTTCAAAAAAACCCGGCGGGATGCTGATGATCATCAGGATCTCGTTGTTGTCAAGCCGCTTCTGTGCCGTTGCCATGTCCTCGATGTGGACGCTGCCCATCCCGCTCATCCCTTCAAGGATGCCTGCCAAGGATTGGGAAATCAGGCTGGCTTCCGGGTCGACGATGGAGAGGGACAGGTTGTAGGAGATCCGGTCGTTTCCCTCGGTGAAGCTTGGCAGCGCGGACAGAATGAACAGGGTCAGCAGGAGGACCGCCGCGAAAAACGCGAGGGTGCGCACGGTGAGCGTCTCCCGCAGGTGAAAGAGGATAAGTCGGAAAAGCATGCTATCTTTCCCCGATCTCATCGTTAGGGGCTTCCGCCAGTCTGCCGTCCCGGAGCGTGACGACCCGGTCGCAGACCGCTTCCATTTCACTGCGGTAATGGTTGACCATGACGACCATCCGCCCGGACTGCTTCATTCCCCTGACCGCATGAAGCAACGCCTCCCGGTTGTCCTCGTCCACGCCCGCGGTGGGTTCGTCCAGCAGCATGAGGGAGGGGGAGCCGACCAGCCCGGCGGCAAGGTTGGCGCGCCTGGCCATCCCGCCTGAGCAGCGGGACACCCGTTTGTTGACAAAGTCCTGGATATGGGTCAGCTGGATGGCTTCGTCCACGGCCGCCCTGCGTATTTTCCCTGACAGGCCCAGCGCGGAGGCCCAGAAATCAAGGTTCTGCCGGACTGTCAGCCTGGGGGAGAGCGCGATCACCTGCGGGACGTAGCCGATCAGTCTCCGGTAGGCGCGGTTTTGCCCGGCGGGGATACCGAACAGGGTGATCCGGCCGGAGTCGGGCGGTAGGATCGAAGCCAGCAGATGGATCAGCGTGGTCTTTCCCGCGCCGTTGTTTCCGCATACGCCCAGGATGTGCCCGGGCATCAGCGAAAAGCTGACCCCCTGCAGCACGCTTTCCCGCCCGTAGGCTTTGCAGAGATCCCGCACCTGGAGGCCGTCGTTGTCAGGGCTTTTGTTCTCAGCCGCCGGGGCGGGGGGATGTCTCATGCGCCGCTGCTCCTTTTGTCTGTTGCATGCAAGCCGGCTCATGCAGCCGGCATAAAACCGTATCGTCACTATATCCGCGGGGGATTAGGGTGTCAAGCGAGCGGGACCGGGACAGGGAAGGAAACGGGCAGGCGTGTCTATGCCTGCCCGTCTGTTTTCACGGGCCCTTTCTCCGGAACGGATCCGTCCGCTGTCTGAAAGCCGCGCTTTCTGCGTTGCCGGACGCATTCGCTCAGCAGGTACTCGATCTGCCCGTTCACCGAGCGGAAGTCATCCTCGGCCCAGGCGGCGAGCTGTTCATACAGGCGGGCCGACAGTCGAAGCGGGATCTGTTTCTTCCCGTCCGCCATCTCAGTACAGGCTGCCGCTGTTCACGACAGGCTGGGCGTCCCTGTTGCCGCACAGCACGACGAGCAGGTTGGAGACCATGGCGGCCTTCCGCTCGTCATCCAGCTGGACGATCCCGTTCTCGTTCAGCTTCTGAAGCGCCATCTCCACCATGCCGACGGCTCCGTCAACGATCATCTTGCGCGCATCGATGATCGCGCTGGCCTGCTGCCGCTGCAGCATCACGGCCGCGATCTCCTGGGCGTAGGCCAGGTAGGTGATCCGCGCCTCCAGGATCTCCAGCCCTGCTCCCGTCACTTTAGACTGGATCTCAGCCCGGATCCGCTCCGCGACCTCGGCGCTGGAGCCCCGAAGGCTCCCCTCATCGGGCATCCCGTCCCCGGTCGTGTCCACGTTGGGGGCCACGTCGTAGGGGTAGATCCGCACGATGTTGCGCAGCGCGCTGTCGCACTGCAGCGACAGGTATTCCTTGTAGTTGTCCACCTGGAAGACCGCCTTGGCGGTATCCACCACGCGCCACATCACGGCGATGCCGATGTCGATCGGGTTTCCCAGGGTATCGTTCACCTTCTGCTTGCTGTTGTTCAGCGTCATCACTTTCAGCGATACTTTCCTGCTGGCCGAGGGCTCCAGTGCTTCAGCCCCCTGGGCTGTATGCCGGATGACCTTGCCGGCTGAACCGCTTTCAACGTCGCCGCTCTGGCCCAGCCGGGTCTTGGCCGCCGGGTTGATGGCCGTGCTGAAGGGATGCACGAAGAAAAAGCCGGCTTCCCGAAGCGTGCCCATGTATTTTCCGAACAGCGTCAGTACCAGCGCCTCGTTGGGTTTGATGATCTTCAGGCCAATGAACGGGATGAAACCGACCAGCAGCCAGAGGATCCCGAGGATCAGCAGGACCGCGCCGATCCCCTTTCCATTCTCCAGCAGCGCGCCTCCCCAGATGGTCCCTGCCAGCGCGAGCAGGTATAGAATGATCCCCCCAAGCAGCACAGGCATCCCCCGCCTGGCCTTCAATACCTTTTCCTGCATCTGTTAACGCCTCCTTGCACTTATATCAATATGATATCACATTGATATTTAATGTCAAGAGGCAGACGACAATACAGTGGCAGAAAACCCGCCTGCAGCCCTATGCTCAGTCCTTTGCCAGCGCGAGCCAGGGCGGACCGCCTTCCGTCTGCGGCGGCTCCGTCAGCCATTTTGCCATGCCGAAGTATTTCCTGCTGTCATGGCCGCGCAGCCCCTCAGGGACCCGAACGACGTACCGCTCAGCGTTGAAATGCCGGTGGATCATCGCCAGGGCTTCCTGCCAGGACAGGCCATCCAGGATCAACTCGCTGACACGCATCGCGCCGTAACGGGGTTCGCAGACCGCGGCGGCCTGCCCGCTCCCTCCGGACATCATCAGCATCGCTCCGCCGGACGCCTCGGCGCCGAGCCTGACGTACTCGAGCGCTTCAATGTCCCACTTGACGAACAGCCTGCTTTGCGAAAATACGGCGGAACGGAGGAAAGTATACTCCTCGGCAGTGCAGCGGCGCGCCTCCCCGGCAGCGGGCATGGGGAGGATCTCTTTTGCCTTGATGGAGAACTCATTGATGAAAAACTGGTCCTGATACCCTCTTTTGCGGTAAAAATGGAAAAGCCCCGCATCCGCGGGCACGAGCAGGGAAACGGCGGCGCCTTCCCGGCGCATCGTCTCATGCGCCGCATGGAGAAGTTCGGTGCTGACGCCCTGCCCCCGCTGCTCCCTTTTTGTCGCCACGGCAAAGACGTAACGGCCGGGCAGGCTCAGCCCCGGCGCGGTGAGCGTCACAGGAAGCATGCTGAGCATGCCGGCGATCCCGCCGTCCAATTCCTTCACCAGCATGTTGCCGTGGCGATGGCGATATTGAAAATAGAAGGAGGTCTCCTCCTGACTGTCCCCAAAGGCTTCCTGCCACAGCGACGTCAGCTCGGGCAGGTCGCCGTCCGAAGGATGGCGGATCACAGCGGCGCGATGAGCTCCGCGGAGCTCTTTTCCAGCAGGAAGGCCGGGTCGTAGGACAGCTTGGCCTTCCGCAGGCCCTCATCCCCGGCGTCGTCCTCGCGGTTGATGTACCGGTATCCCTGGCAGTTTTCCCTGGCGAAGAGCTGGTTGATCATCTGGTAAGCGCCCTGGAGTTCATAAAACGCTTTCTCAACGTGGATCACGTAGGTGTCCTCGTTGAGCGGCTCGCCCATCGAAAAGGCGACCACGCGGCCGCCCGCCCGCAGCAGCCCCCCTGTGAGCCCCAGTTCAAAGAAATGATCGAAGGCCTGCTCGACCGCGCAGGATTCCTCAAACAGGCTCTCATCCTCGCGGCAGCCCGCCTGAAGGCACCATTCAAGGTTCATCTTCTTTGCGTCCCCGATGTTCTCCCGGGTGATCTTTTCATAGGACCAGTCCGGATGGTTCATCATGAAGCGGTTGATGTGGTTGCGCTTGGAACTGAGCTTCTTCCCGCTGAGGCTGATCATCCGTTCCGCCTCATAATAATAGTCATATACGCCGCGCTCGGACGTGAAGCGGAACTTTCCAGGGAACGCGGCTTCAAGCCTGTCCCTGTCCTCGTTGACCACCGTGTTGAAAATGAGGGGTTTGCCCCTCCCGCGGCAATATTCATGCAGCGCCCTGACCACATCATCCACGGGGTCCGCGCCTGCGGGGAAGATGAAACTGGGGTTCTCCGGATCCGACATGACGATCAGCCGGTCAAAGAGCAGCGCCGCGCTGAGCTTGTAGACCTTCCGCCAGATGAAGTTGGACGTGAAGCTGTACTCCAGCGCGCTGCGATGCCCTGCCTTCAAAGCCTTGTCCATCCAGGGCTTGTCCGATAACGTGATGGGGGAAAAGACCAGCGTTGAGGTGGAAGTCGAAATATGGAACACACCTTTCCGAATCAATTTCCGTTCTTCAGAACAGAAACCCAAACAAACCTGGCGTTTGGGCTCAGCGGGAGTATACCCGATTTTCCGCCCGGGCGGAATCCCTCGGCGGATGAAAGCGCTGATGATGGCAGCCTGCCCAATCCTGTGGTATAATCAAAGAAACGGCGGAACCAAGTCCGGACGCCCGATGATCTGTGAGCAAGGCGGGCCGGCTAAAAAGAGGGAGCCATCCTGAGCATGAGACAGACCTATGCCCGCATCAGCCTTGACAATTACAGGGAGAACGTCTTCACCCTGCGCTCCTTTCTCGGCGCCGGCGTCAGGCTTCTGGCGGTCGTGAAGGCCGACGCCTACGGTCACGGGATCGAGCGGATCGCTGGCGCGGCGGAGCAGGCGGGAGCAGACTGGCTCGGCGTGGCGATGTCCGAGGAGGGCATCGCGGTCAGAAGAGCGGGCATCAGCCTGCCGGTCCTCATCTTCACGGCCCTGAATGAGCAGGATACGTTCAGCGCCCTGGAGCAGGGCCTCACCCTTTGCGCGTACACGCCGGAACACATCGCATCCATCAGCAAAGCAGCGGAGAAGCTTGGCCGGGCCGCCGACGTGCACGTCAAGCTGGATACCGGCATGAACCGCATCGGCGCCAGGGATGAAGCGGAACTGAACGCCCTGCTGGAAGCTGCCGGAAAGGCCCCCGGCGTCCGCCTGACGGGGGCGTTCATGCATTTTGCCTGCGCGGACAGCCCGGATCCCTCCTTCAGCGACCGTCAGCTGGAGCGTTTCCATCAGCTGATCCATCTTCTGCCCAAGGGCATCCTGCTGCACGCCGCCGGATCCTCAGCCCTGCTGACCAGGAGGGACGCGCATTTTGACATGGTGCGGGCAGGGATCGCGCTGTACGGGTATTCGCCCGTCAAAACTTCGCTGCCGCTCAAGCCTGTTCTGAGCTGGGCCGCTGAGATCAGCCACGTCAAAGGAATCGGGAAGGGCGACTGCGTCAGCTACGGCGCGACGTTCGAAGCGGGGGGGCCGATGAAGGTCGCGACGGTTTCGGTGGGCTACGGCGACGGGTTCAGCCGGATGCTTTCAAACCGCGGGCAGGTGCTGATCAATGGGCAGCGCTGCCGCGTGCTCGGCCGGGTCTGCATGGACCAGATCATGGTCGACGCCACGGAGGCGGGGCAGGTGAAACCGGGGGATCAGGCGGTGCTCATCGGCACTCAGGGGGAGGAGCGGATCACCGCCAATGACATCGCCGTCCAGACGGGCACGATCCCCTATGAAGTGCTCCTGAACATATCAAAGCGCGTGCCGCGGCGGTACGGGCAAGGCTGAAGGGGAAGCAGATGCAAAACAAGCGGCCGGCCGCAAAAAAGAATCCGAAAACACCGCAGATCAGGAAGCCCTACCTCAGGGGGAGGGCCGTCAGCGCCATGGCCGTCAGGCGCGGCCTGCGCGTCTTCGCCTATCTCATCGTGTCGGCCGTTTTGTTCCTTTTTTTAGGGCAGCTGCTCGCGCTGGAGTCCGCCTGGCTGCGGACACTGCTCAACCTGGCCGTCATCATCGCCTTCTGCGGGCTCTAGTTCGGTGAAGGCGCGCGCATGGGGGAGGGAGACGTGACCTTTGCCGAGATCGCGCTGAACCGGAAGTCTGAGGGCAGAGCCCTCGCTCCCGGGGACCTCAGCCGATGCTATCATCCCGCCAAAGGTTTTTTGACCGCTCTGGCCGGCGCATTCCCGCTGATGCTTCTGTGCCTGGCATATGCTTTCATGGCGCAGGAGAGCCGCTATACCCTGGGCACGCTGCCCTCCTGGCTGACAGCGTATGAAAACAGGGCGGACGTCGCCCTTGCCCTCTCCTATTACGGGGAAAGGGCGGGGCTGCAGATCGCGGACCTGATGCGCATGGCGGTCAGGCTGCTGGTTTTTCCCTACGTCAACCTGCTGGGTTCGGGCAGCGGCGCGGGCATGCTGCTGGTGGAACGCCTCTCTCCCGCCCTTCTCCTGATCGCGCCCCTGTTTTATGGCCTGGGCTATACGCAGGGCGAGCGATACCGCGCGTTGGTCCATGGGGGCATCGCGGTCAATCAGCGCAAAGCGGAGAAGCGCAGGAAAAAGCAAAGGCCTCAGCGGCGGGAGCCGCGGCAGCTGGTCTGATGGCACTGCGCATCATCGGGGGCGAATACCGCTCCCGCCTGCTCAAGACCCCATCGGGGAGGAACACAAGGCCGACGCGGGCCATGGTACGTGAAGCGGTGTTCAACATGCTTCAGGGGGCGTGCCAGGCCGCCAGGGTGCTGGATCTGTTTTCAGGCAGCGGCGCGATGGGCTTTGAAGCGCTCAGCCGCGGCGCAGCATCCGCCGTCTTCTGCGACGCGGACAGGGGGGCCGCGGAGACAGTCAGGGCCAATGCCGAGCTGCTGAATGCCTCGGACCGTTCCCTGATCCTTCACACGGCCTGGCAGGCGGCGCTGAAAGGCCTGGCCGAGGCGGGCAGGCGGTTTGACCTTATTTTTCTGGACCCGCCCTATGGCCTGAAGCCCGATGAAGTCCTTGAAAGGGTCGCCGAACTGGACCTGCTGAACGCGGACGGCCGCATCGTCCTGGAACATGCCGCCGCCGTTCATCCCTCTATCCCGGACGCGTTCTCGCTTTTCCGTTACCGCACCTACGGCGTCACGGCGCTGAGCATCCTGAGCAAAGGGGAGGGGCAGATATGAAGGCCATCTTTCCGGGCAGTTTCGACCCCGTCACCCTGGGTCATCTGGACCTGATCGCCCGGGCCTGCGCGATGTGTGACGAGCTTGTGGTCGCCCTTCTGGTCAACCCGGACAAGCAGGGGCTGTTCAGCGTTCCGGAGCGGCTTGCGCTGCTCAGGGAAGCCTGCGCAGGCCTTCCCAACGTCAGCGTTGTCAGCAGTGCCGGCCTTCTGGCCGGCCTTGCCCGGGAGACCGGCATCCGGCTGATCATCCGCGGGCTGCGCACGGCCGCTGACTTCGACGTCGAAAACGCCATGGCGCAGGCCAACCGGACGCTGCTGCCCGGGCTTGAGACCCTGTTTCTGCCCGCATCCCCCGCCTTTTCCTGCATTTCCTCCTCCCTTGTCCGCCAGATCGCGGCGCTGGGAGGCGACGTCAGCGGCTTCGTGCCCCGCGGCGTTGCGGAGACCCTCCGCACACGCTTTTCTCATAAGGAACAGACATAACAAAAGGAGGAAGGATTATGCCCAAGACAGAGATCTTCGCCCTGACCGACGAGCTGTCGCTGCTGCTGAAGAACGCCAAACGACTCCCTCTGACAGATACTGTGATGATCAATCACGGGACCGTTACCGACCTGCTGAAGCGCATCGTTGCCGCATATGACCCCGCGCTTGAGAACGCGCAGAAGATCATCGACAACGAGGAGCACATCATCGTGGACGCGCAGCGCAAGGCGGAGGAAACCATGCAGCAGGCGCAGGCCCAGGCCCAGGGGATGGTGAACGAGGCGAACAACTACGCCCAGACGACCCGGCAGAGCGGGGAGGAGTATTACGCCCAAACGCGCAAAGCGGCGGAGGATGAGGCCGGAGCGGTCATCGCCGACGCGCAGGCGCGCGCGCACGACATGATCGAGGACGCCAAGGCGAAGGCGGATGAGCTGGTCAGCAAGACCACCGTGCTGGCCCGCGCGGAAGCCCAGGCTCGGGAGATCCTCGAAAACGCGAACCAGCACGCGCAGGCGCTGCGCACCCAGACGCAGAGCGAGCTTGACGGCCTGCTTGGCCACGTGGACAGCACGCTGGCCGCCCAGCTCAACGAGCTGCGCGCCATCCGTCAGAACATCGCCGGGATCCAGTTCGACCAGGAAGCGAACTGATTCCGATTGCCCGGCATACCCCGGCTGTTCCCTTGCCCTCATACGAAAAGCGCTCCGGGGAGCGCTTTTTGATGTGAGGAGACGGGGCTTTTACGGCTGTTTCAATCCTTTGAGAGCTTCCTCATAAGCTGCGGCCAGCTGGGGATCGCTCAGGTCGCCCGTGTCGAAGAACTTTGATTTCAATTCTTCCGGCATCTCCACGATCACGTCCGGCGTGATGCCCTCCTTGTGCACCTTGCGGCCATGGGGTGTGAAATACTGGGCGCCGGTCAGCTGAAAACCGGATTTCTCATCGCTCAGCGAAATGACGTACTGGATGACGCCCTTGCCGAAGGTTTTCGTCCCGATGAGCCTCGCCCGTTGATGGTCCTGCATCGCGCCGGAGAGGATCTCGGACGCCGAGGCGGAGTTCTCGTTGACCAGCAGGATGAGCGGCATCGCATCCGCACCTTTGTCTGTCACGTGCTCCTCCCTGCGGCTGTAGCGGTCCAAGGTATAGTAGAGGAGCTTACCGTCCAGGAAGACGTCCCCGATCTTCTCGGCGTCGCCCACCCATCCGCCCGGATTGTCCCGCAGGTCAAAGATCAGGGATTTCATACCCTGCGCTTTCAGCTCGTCAAAGGCGGCCTTAAAAGCTTCCATGCTGCCGCCGGCGAACTCAAAGAGGATGATGTAGCCGATCTGGTCATCAAGCATCTTGTACTCGACGCGGTTGACCACGATTTCGGCCTTGATGAGGTCAAAGGGAAGCACCTCGCCGTTGCGGACGAGCTCGATGTGCACTTTTTCGCCCGGGACGCCGCGCATGAGGTCCACCGCGTCCTGCATGGTCGCGGTGGTCACCTGGATGTCCTCCACGGACAGGAAGACGTCGCCCTTCCTGATCCCCGCCGCCTCGGCCGGCGTATTCCGGAACACCCTGGTGATTGTGACGGCGGAATCCTCGTAGTTCCCCAGCATCTGCACCCCGATGCCGGCATACTTGCCGGTGTCGTCCTCCTGCATCTTCTTCCAGGCATCTTCTGGGTAATAGAAGGAATAGGCATCCTCAAGGCCGGACAGAAGCCCCTGGATCGCGCCGTCCATCACTTTCTGCTGGTCAGGCTCTTCATAGAAGTAAGCGTCGATGTACTGCTTGACCTCGTCGAGCAGCTCGTACTGCTTCAGCCGCTCATATTCTTCCCGGGGGATGGTGACGTTGTCACTCTTCACGCTGTTCCAGAAGCTGGCGCTGCCAGTCAGGGGCAGCGCAAGGATCACGGACAGGGAGAGCAAAACGCACAGCAGGCGGCGGATTTTTTTCATATGTTCATTCCTTTCATGGCTGCGCGGAAAAGACCGCGCCGGCGGCTTTCACGCGCTTTCTCATTTCAAGCAGCAGTTTGAACGTCATGGCGTCGCGGAAATGCCGCAGGTCCAGCCCGCAGACCCTGCTGATCTTGTCCAGCCTGTAGACGAGGGTGTTGCGGTGGATGTAAAGCTCCCGCGACGCGTCGGTGAGGCTTAAGTCGTTGCGGATGAAGGCTTCGGCTGTATCCAGCATCTCATTGCTGAGCTGCTTGGCCTTGTCGGGGCTGAACAGCAGCGCCGTGTACCGCGCGGCTGTATCAGCGGGGATCTCCGACAGGAAACGTTCCAGGATGAGCTTCCCGTACTCGTACACCTGCGGGTCGGATCGGAAAGCGCTGCCGATCTCAAGCGCGCGGCGCGCCTGCCGGAAGGAACCGCCAAGCTCCCTGAGCGTTTCGACTGTCCCTCCGATGCCGATCTGCGCCTGGAGCCCCAGTTCGTTCTGCAGGGTGTCCTGAAGGGCCAGGGCATATTCCAGCATTTCGTCCCCGCCGCCTTCAGCCGTATCCCTGGCCAGTACGGCGTTCCGGCTGTCGATACTGATCAGGAGGTCCGTTTCCTTCATCGGCAGCACGTCGTGCAGCGCGTCCCAGACGCTCTGGCCCTGAAGACCCTGGATGCAGATGAGCGCGGCGCAGCGGGGCACGCCGTCCCTGATCCCGTGGTCCGTCATCACCGCTTCCAGTTCTTGATCGCTGATCTCGCCTGTCAGAAGGCGCTTCAGGGCGTTGTTCAGGTCTCCCGTCACGCCGTGCATGGCGCGCACCGCCTGGATCAGGCTGGCGCAGAGCAGCAGGATGTCCTTCGCGCCCGGCTTGTCCCTGACCGCGAGGACCTGTGACTCAAAGCCCGGTAAAAGATAGAACAGATACCCGCTTTTTGTGACCGGCACGCCCGCCGGGAAATGGTCGGGCAGCAGAAAGACGTCCGGCAGTTCCGGCACAAGGCAGCGGCCCTGCCGGTCCAGCAGGGTCACCTGCTGGGTGAGGCGGCCGAACTCCTCCCCGATCCTGCTCCGGATATCCTCCAGCAAGGCGCTGTTCACCTCGTTTCACGATATGAGCGGATTATACCACGCGCGGACTTGCTTGAAAACAAAACGGGTGAGACGACCCTTTTCCGCTGCCGTCAAAACGTGTATCATGCGCACGGTCAGGATGATGGAAGGACGTGGTGCAATGGAGCGGATAGGGGAAATCGCGGCCATCCTCGCCGCGCTGTCGTGGACGGTGAACAGCCTTGTCATCGAGCGGCTGGGCAGGGGCTTTTCCGCCTGGGCGCTGAACATCCTGACGAAAACAGGCGGATTGATTGCGGTGAGCCTCCTGTCCGTGATCTTGAGGGGCTCCCTGTTCCCGGGCGCTGACCTGAGGCAATGGGGCTTGCTGCTGCTGTCGGGCTTTGTCGGCTTTTCGATCGGGGACGGATTCCTGTATGCCGCTTTCCAGCGCCTGGGCGCGAAGCGCACGATGCTCATCTTCTCCGCCAATCCTGTTTTCGCCGCCGTGCTGGGCTGGCTGATCCTGGGGGAGGCCCTGGGACTCAAGCACGCCGCGGGCATCCTGACGGCTGTTTCCGGCATCATGATCGTGATCCTGAGCGATACGCCCGCCAAAGGGGAGAAGGCGGACGCGCGGGGGATCCTTTTCGCTGCGCTGGCGACCCTGGGCCAGGCGGTGGGCGTGCTCCTGAGCAAGGCGGGCATGCAGGGACTTGACGCGGTGCCGGCCGCCCAGATCCGCCTGGTGGGAGGGACGCTTGGCATGGCGGTCCTCGTCAGCCTGGCGCGACAGTGGAAAAGCATTCCACTAGTCCTCCACGCCCCGAGCGGCCGGAAAGTCATCACAACAAGCGTGTTGCTGGGCACCCTGATCGGCATGGTGCTGTCCATGCTGGCCATCAAGTTCACCCGGGTCGCGGTCGCTTCCATCCTGACCAGCCTGATGCCGGTCATGATCCTCCCCGTCTCCGCCGTTTTCCTGAAGGAAAAGATCACCCTGCGCGAGATCGTCGGGGCGGTGACCGCCGTGCTGGGCGTCTCGATCCTCTTCCTGTAGCCGCCGTCCAGGCTGATCCCGGCGGGTAAATAATTCTGCTGAACCGCCGCATCCTCGGTGGAAAAATCGCTTTTGTTGGTATAATCTATGTAAACAATGCCTTTGTGGCAGAAAGGCGGTGACAGTCATGGAGAAAAAGACGAGTTTTCAGTCTTTGCGCAGGTTCAACCTTTTCATGGGCGGGCTGCACCTGATCCAGGGCGGCCTGATGGTGTTCCTTTTCTTGAGCGTCGACAAGTTCAACGCGTTCCGCTTGCCAATGCAGTCCAACTTCCTCAGATTCGATCCCGTCGCCATGCGCCTGGTCACGGATACCAGGCTGGTGTGGAACGTGCCCTTCGCGCTTTGCGTATCGGCCTTCCTGTTCCTGTCAGCGATCGCGCACTTCATCATCTCGGCCCCGGGCACCAACGAGGTGTACAACCGCGGGCTTGAGAAGCACATCAACCCGTTCCGCTGGTATGAGTATGCGCTGAGCTCCTCGGTGATGATCGTCCTGATCGCCATGCTGCTGGGCATGTACGACGTGGGCGCGCTGATCCTACTGTTCGCGCTGAACGCTGCGATGAATCTCTTCGGCCTGCTGATGGAGAAACTGAACCAGGGAAGGGAGAAGACGAGCTGGATCGCCTTCAACTTCGGGACCTTTGCAGGATTGGTCCCCTGGGTTGTCGTGTTCCTGTATGCCTTCGGCAACTCCGACCTCTCCCGTGTGCCGTGGTTCGTGTATGCCATCTTCGGCTCCTACTTCGTCTTCTTCAACCTCTTTCCCATCAACATGGTCCTTCAGTACAAAAAAGTCGGGAAATGGCGCGATTATCTCTATGGAGAGCGGGGCTACATCATCCTCAGCCTGGTTGCCAAGAGCGTGCTGGCCTGGCTGGCTTTTGCCGGGGCGATGCAGCCTGTCTGATCCCGCGCTGTCCGTGGAAGCAAAGCGCACTTTGGTTTGAGCCGGGCATATCGTGAATGCCCGGTTTCTTGTTCAATTTCTGTTCGCGTTATCCCGATTTTTCCGCATTTCGTTGACATCATGCCCATGCTGATGCAATATGATGATGATTCTGCTTCTTTTCTGCCCTTTTTGAGGAAACGAGATGGAAAAAATCATTCAGGTCGACGGGCTGAAAAAGTCATACGGCAGTGTCCAGGCTGTGAAAGGCGTTGATTTCTACGTCGAAAAAGCCAAGCTCTTCGCGTTGCTGGGACCCAACGGGGCTGGGAAATCCACGATCATCGACATCCTTTGCACCTTCCTCAAACCGGACGCGGGGCGCGTGAGCGTTGACTCCCTGACCCTGGGGAAGGACGACGCCGGGATCCGCAGGAAGATCGGCGCGGTTTTTCAGGACGGGCTGCTGGACCCGCTGCTCACGGTCGAGGAGAACCTGAGGGCCCGCAGCGGGCTGTACGGCCTGAGCGGCGCGAAACTGAGGGATGCGGTGGAGGCTTCCGCCGCCGCCGTAGGCGTCACAGGCATCCTCAAGCGCCCCTACGGCAAGCTCTCCGGCGGGCAGAGGCGGCGATGCGACATCACCCGCGCGCTCATCCACCGGCCGGACATCCTGTTCCTTGACGAGCCTACGACCGGGCTGGACCCCCAGACCCGCAGAAGCGTCTGGGACACGGTGCTGGAGCTTCAGCGCACCAACGGCATGACGCTGTTCCTCACGACCCATTACATGGAGGAGGCAGCCGGCGCAGACTTTGTCATCATCATCGATGAGGGGAAGATCGCGGCGAAGGGGACCCCTTCCGAGCTTGAGGAGGAATATACCGCCGACAAGCTCACCCTGGTCTGCAGGGACGTGGCGAAAGTCAAAGGGTTGCTTGAGGAGAAGGGCCTTCCCAGCCAGCAGATCGCCGAGACCCTCACGCTCAGCGTCGCTTCATCCATGGAGGCCCTGCCCATCATCCAGCTGTGCAGGGAGCACCTTTCCGGCTTTGAGGTGACAAAGGGGACCATGAACGACGTTTTTCTTGCGATCACGGGAAAGGAGATTCGGGAATGAACGCCTTGCTGACCCGGAACCTGCGGGTTTTCTTCAGGGACAAAGCCTCGGTCTTCTTTTCACTGCTGTCCGTCATTATCATCATCCTGATGTACGCGCTGTTCCTGGGCGACGCCTGGTCCAGCGGGAGCATGTTCAAGGACAGGGAAGGCGTGCGGACCATGATGGACCACTGGATCATGTCGGGCCTGCTGGCCGTTGTGTCCGTCACCTCCACCATGGGCGCCTACGGGATCATGGTCGACGACAAGGTGCGCAAGATCAGCAAGGATCTGTATTCCTCGCCCATCACCCGCGCCGGCCTGACGGGGGGCTACATCCTGGCCGCCTTTATCATCGGCCTGATCATGAGCCTTGTCACCGCGGCATTCGCCATTGTGTACATCGTTGTGCGCGGCGGCGCGTTCCCGGCGCTGGTGACGCTGCTCAAAACGGGCGGGCTCATCATCATCAATTCCCTGTCCAACACCGCCATCGTGCTGTTCCTGGTTTCATTCGTCAGCAGCTCCAACGCCTTCGGCACCGCCAGCACGCTCATGGGCACGCTCATCGGCTTTCTGACCGGCATCTACATGCCCATCGGCGTCCTGCCCCCGGCCGTGCAGGCGCTCATCAAGTTCGTCCCGACCTCCCATGCTGCGGCGCTGTTCCGGCAAGTCCTGATGGAGCAGCCGATCCGGACCGTCTTTGCCGGCGCGCCAGCGGAGATGGTCGAGGAGTTCAGCAGTACCATGGGCGTTACGCTCACGGCGGGGGGGCAAACGATCACGGCGCTACAGCACCTCCTGGTCCTGGCGGCTTCCGCCGTGCTGTTCTCCCTGCTCTCCCTCTGGTCGCTGTCCAGAAAAAAGAACTGATCCGCGAACGTCCCCCCTCGGTTCCGTGCCTCCCTGATGACACAAGGGAGGCCTGTTTAGTACTCAACTCACCCGTGAACGCTTTGATGGAACGGCCTTTCATCGCCGGACGGATCCTCACCTTTCATCCCGGGCCCATCGCTCCGGTGCGGTCCCTCTCCATTCAAACAGGTTTTCAACGGCCTGAGACGGAAACGCGCCGCCTCTTTCATTCGGCTAAGTCATATAAAATCCTCGTCCCGTCGGTCGATTCCTCATGTGTTTTATATCAGGCGGCGCTTGCCGCTCAAAAAACGGGTATTCTCTATCAGGATGAGGCGGGGTCCACGTCCGTCGTGCTTGTCCGGCATCGCCCAGATCAGCGGAATGCTTGCATTCACATGTCGAAAATGGTATTTTAGCATGTAGCGCTTCCGCGAAAGGAATCGCTGCATTATCAGGAGGAACAGCATGAGCTACAGTATCGAGAAGATCAGCGGCAACCAGACACGGATCGATTTTACCGTCCCGGCGGAGACGTTCAGCGACGCGATGCAGAAGGCATACCTGAAAACGCGCGGCCGGATCAACGTCCCCGGTTTCAGGAAGGGGAAAGCCCCCCGCAAGCTGATAGAGAGCATGTACGGTGAGTCCGTGTTCTATGACGAAGCGTTTGACGCGATCTTTCCGGAGCTGTATCAGGAGGCGGTCGAGAAGGAGAACCTTTTCCCGGTCGACCAGCCGGAGGTGAAGCTGGACCAGATCGGTACGGGCAAGGAGCTGAAGTTCAGCACCACCGTTTACGTCAAGCCCGAAGTGACGCTCGGGGAGTACAAGGGCCTCAGAGGCGTGCGCCATCTGCACCCGGTCCCGGAAAGCGAGATCGAGCTTCGCATCGCCCGTGACGTGGAAAAGGTCACGACCCGGGAGGAGATCAAGGACCGCCCCGCGCAAAACGGGGACATCGCGAACATCGACTATGAGGGCAGCGTCGCCGGGGTCCCCTTTGACGGCGGGAAAGGGACGAACCACGACCTGACGCTCGGTTCCGGCTCCTTTATCCCGGGGTTTGAGGAGCAGCTTATCGGCATGAACCCCGGCGAGAAGAAAGTCATTACCGTCACCTTCCCCGCGGAGTACCACCAGGAAAACCTCGCCGGGAAACAGGCGGAGTTTGAGGTCACGGTCAATTCCGTTCTGGCCGAAGTGAAGCCCGAATTCAACGATGACTTCGCCCAGGACGTTTCCGAGTACCAGACTTATCAGGAATACCGCGAAGCCGTGGTCCGGGAATTGACCGAGCAGCGCGACAGCCATGCTGAGTCGCACCTGGAAGAGAGCCTGATCCGCCAGGCGGTCGACGCGTCGGACTGCGACATCCCGGAGGCGATGGTGGGCCGCGAGATCGACAGGATGATCCAGAACATGCGCCTCAGGATGCTCTATCAGGGGTTGAAGCTGGAGGATTACCTGAAGTACACGAATACCACGGAGGAAGACCTGCGCGGTCAATTCCGTCAGGACGCGCTCGACTACGTCAAGACGGACCTTGTCCTGGAAGCCATCGGCAGGAAGGAAGGGATCGCCCCTTCCGAGGAAGATATCCAAGCGGAGATCAGAAAGCACGCGGAGAGCATGAAGGCCGATTTCGCCAGGTACAGGGACTCCCTCAATGAGAATCAGCTTGAGAATTTCCGGGACATCGTCATCAACAGGAAGGTGGTCGAGCTGATCAAGAGCAATGCCGATGTCTCCATCCATGAGGGCGAACACGACGAAGAGGTCGACGCGGGGGAAGTCATCAGGCAGGCCAAGAAAGCCCTTGAAAACGCTGAGGAACAGGCCGCAGAAAATACGGATGATCAGGAACAGCCGGAGAAAAAGCCGGCCAGAAAGACCAGGAAGACTGCGGACAAGCAGTCGGATGAGTGATTTGGAGGAAACATGGGCGAGTATCTGATCCCTTACGTCGTTGAACGCTCCGGCAACGCGGAGCGCTCCTTTGACATCTATTCCCGTCTGCTCAAGGACCGCATCGTGTTCATTTCCGGCCCCGTGACCGACGGGCTGGCCAACACGGTGGTCGCGCAGCTGCTGTTCCTTGAAATGGACAACCCCAGCGCCGACATTTCCCTGTACATCAACAGCCCGGGCGGGTCTGTCACCGCTGGCATGGCGATCTATGACACCATGCGGCACATCAAGTCCCCGGTGCGGACAGTCTGCATCGGCATGGCGGCTTCCATGGGGGCGTTCCTGCTGATGGCCGGCACCAAGGGCAAGCGCATGGCGCTGCCCAATTCCGAGGTCATGATCCACCAGCCCTCCGGCGGCGCGGAGGGGCCGGCGACCGACGTGACCATCAGGGCTGAATGGCTGCTGAGGACCAAAAGGAAAATGACGCGCATGATGGCGGAAATGACAGGGCAGCCCGAGGAGAAGATCGCCGCGGACGTTGAGCGGGATTTCTTCATGTCCGCCGAGGACGCGAAGGATTACGGCATCATCGACGAGATCTACCTTCCCAGAAAAGCAGAGGAGTCCAATGGCCAGGGAGCAGAATGACACCCGCAAGCCGCCGCGCTGCAGCTTTTGCGGAAAGGGCCAGAACGAGGTAAAGCAGCTGATCGCGGGCCCCGGCGCGTACATCTGTGATGAATGCGTCGCGCTGTGCGGCGAGGTCGTCGGTGAAAACCGCACCCGGAAGGATGCGGTGGTCTCCTCTTCGCCCAGGCTGATGCCGCCAAGGGAGATCAAGAAGACGCTGGATGAGTACGTGATCGGCCAGGAGCGCGTCAAGCGCGCCCTGTGCGTCGCCGTGTACAACCATTACAAGCGGATCCGCTCCAACCAGCGCAGCCAGAGCCAGGTGGAACTGCAGAAGTCCAACATCCTGCTGCTGGGGCAGACCGGAACGGGAAAGACCTACCTGGCGCAGACACTCGCGCGCATCCTGAAGGTGCCGTTTGCCATCGCCGACGCCACCTCGCTGACCGAGGCCGGCTACGTGGGGGAGGACGTCGAGAACATCCTGCTGCGGCTGATCCAGTCGGCAGGCGGGAACGTGGCGGCCGCGCAGCAGGGCATCATCTATTTGGACGAAGTGGACAAGATCTCCAGAAAAAGCGAGAACGTGTCCATTACCCGCGACGTTTCTGGCGAAGGCGTGCAGCAGGCGCTGCTGAAGATCCTGGAGGGCACCGTCGCCAACGTGCCGCCACAGGGCGGGCGCAAGCACCCCCAGCAGGAAACGATCCCGATCGATACCACGAACATCCTCTTCATCTGCGGCGGCGCGTTTGACGGGCTGGAAAACATCATCGCCAGCCGCCTGGGCAGCAGGGCGCTGGGGTTCGGCGCCAAGATCGAGGAGAAGGAAGAGCAGCGCATCAGCAAACTGCTGTCCCAGATCCAGCCGGAGGACCTGGTCAAGTACGGGATCATTCCCGAACTGGTCGGCCGCCTGCCGGTGATGCTGCCGCTTGATTCGCTGGATGAGCAAGCGCTCGTCCGCATCCTCACGGAGCCGAAGAACGCGCTGATCAGGCAGTACCAGTACCTGTTCGAACTGGACAACGCGAAGCTGGAGTTTGAGGAGGACGCGCTCCATGCCATCGCCCACCTGGCGGTGACGCGCAAAACAGGCGCGCGCGGCCTGCGGGCGCTGCTGGAGAGCATCCTGATGGACACCATGTTTGAACTGCCCGGTTCCCAGGACGAGGTCTCCTGTGTTGTGACCCGCGAAACGGTCCTTCAGGGGACCAAACCCCTCATCAACAGAAAGCCCAGGTCGCTGCCGGCGTCTGCGCGCAAGGCCGCCCCCAAGGCGGAGCCCCTGCAGAACGACGCGTCCTGAAAAGAGAGACTGCAACGCCGTTTCCTGACTGATCAGGGATCGTATTTCACAAGGAGACAAGATGCCCAAAGGCGGTCCTTCCATCATCACCATGCCCTTCCTGCCCCTCCGGGGGACGCTGGTCTTTCCCCATACCGTGCTTCACATCGACGTGGGGCGCGGCAGGAGCGTCGCTGCCGTCAACGCCGCGATGGCGCTGGACCAGCGGCTTTTCCTCATCACCCAGAAGAACGAGGAGAAGGAAGAGCCGGAGCTGGCCGACCTCTACCAGGCCGGCACCATTGCCCGCGTCAAGCAGGTCCTGCACCTGCCCGGCAACAACCTGCGCGTGCTCATCGAAGGGGAGGACCGCGCCCTGATCCAGAAGATCCAGAAGGACGACGAGGCCTGGATCGCCCAGATCAGGCTGATCCCCCCGCAGCCCCACGCGGAGGAGGATCCGGAGGTCCAGGCGCTCATCCGAATGGCGAAGGAAAGCCTGGACAGCTACGCGGAGATCGGCAGCCGCGTGAGCGAAGACCTGATCCGCGCCATCAAGAAGATCAGCGATCCGGACGAACTGGTGGACGTCATCGCGGCCAACCTGCTCACCAACCAGGCGGAGCGGCATGAGCTGCTCGCGGGGCTGAAGACAAAGGACCGCCTGGAGCAGCTGTGCGTCCTTCTGACGCGCGAGATCCGCAACGCCAACATCGACAGGGTGGTCCAGCTGCGCATCCGCATGCAGGTGGACAAGTCCCAGCGCGAATACTATCTGCGCGAGCAGATGAAGGCCATCCAGGACGAACTGGGCGAAGGGGACGAGGACGACGTGGAGGAGATGCGCAGGAAGCTTGCCGCCATCCCCCTGAATCCGGAAGCCCGCGAGAAGGCCGACAAGGAGCTGGACAAGCTCGCCCGCATGATGGCCGGCAGCCCTGAATCGACCGTATCAGAAAACTACCTCGACTGGCTGGCGGAGCTGCCCTGGGGGAAGTACTCCCGGGACCAGCTGTCCCTTGCCCGCGCCCGGAAGATCCTTGACGAGGATCATTTCGGCATGGAAAAGGTCAAGGAGCGCATCATCGAATACCTCGCGATCCTCGCCATGCGCAGGATCAGGGAGGAGAACGTGGTGCCCAAGGGGCCCATCCTCTGCTTTGTCGGCCCGCCGGGCGTGGGCAAGACGTCCATCGTACAGGCCATCGCGCGCTCCCTGGACCGCAAATTCGTTAAACTTTCCTTGGGCGGCGTGCGGGACGAGGCGGAGATCTACGGCCACCGCCGCACCTACATCGGGGCGATCCCCGGGCACATCATCAGCGGCATCAAGCGCGCGGGCACGATGAACCCGGTCTTCCTGTTTGACGAGATCGACAAGATGAGCAGCGACTACCGGGGCGATCCTGCCAGCGCGATGCTGGAAGTGCTGGATTCAGAGCAGAACGCGGCCTTCCGCGACCATTACCTCGACGTCCCCTTTGACCTCTCCCGCGTCCTGTTCGTCACCACGGCCAACACCCGGGAGACCATCCCGCCGGCGCTGCTGGACCGGATGGAAGTGATCGAGGTATCCAGCTATACCGAAGAGGAGAAGCTGCAGATCGCCAAAAAGCACCTCCTGCGCCGACAGGTCAGGGAGAACGGCCTCCCCGCAGGCAGCGTCAGGATGACGGACGGCGCGATCAGGATAGCGATCGAAGGCTATACCCGGGAGGCGGGGGTACGCACCCTCACGCGCACCCTGGCGAAGGTCGTCAGGAAAGCCGCGGTGGAGATGCTCGACAAGGGCTCAAAGTCCGTGACCGTCAGGGCCGATGCCGTCGAGAATTACCTGGGACCGCCACGCTTCCTGCGCGAGCAGCCGGAGAAGGAGCCACTGGTCGGCGTTGTGAACGGGCTTGCCTATACCGAGGTCGGCGGCGAGATGCTCAAGGTGGAGTGCGCCGTGATGAGCGGCACGGGCAAACTGTCCCTGACCGGCCATCTGGGGGACGTGATGAAGGAAAGCGGCCAGGCGGCGCTGTCCTGGGTCCGCGCCCGCAGCGCGTATTACAGTCTGCCTGAGGATTTCCACCAGAAACAGGACATCCACATCCACGTCCCCGAAGGCGCTGTGCCCAAGGACGGGCCTTCCGCGGGCGTCACCATGACCGTGGCGCTGGTGTCCGCCCTGTCCGGGCGCAAGGTCCGCCAGGACCTGGCGATGACGGGGGAGATCACCCTGGGCGGCCGCGTACTGCCCATCGGCGGTGTCAAGGAGAAGATGCTGGCGGCCTACCGCGCCAGGATCCGGGAGCTCGTGCTGCCGATGGAAAATAAAAAGGACGTCACCGAACTGCCGGAATACATCAGGGAGGCGTTCACCATCCATTACGTCCTCACCGCGGATGAGGTCATCTCCCTGGCGCTGCTGCCCTGATGATCATCAAGTCAGCCCGTTTCATCACCAGCCTGCCCCGCTATGGCGATTTCCCCGGGATGGGGCTTTCGCAGATCGCGGTCTCCGGCCGCAGCAACGTGGGGAAAAGCAGCCTCATCAACAGCCTGTGCCGCGTCAGGAACCTGGCCAAGACCAGCGGGACCCCGGGCAAGACACGCCTGATCAACGTTTTTCTGATCAATGAAGCCTTCCATCTGATCGACCTCCCAGGGTACGGCTATGCCAGCGTGTCCAGGAAAGAGCAGCAGGGGTGGGGCAAAATGATGGAGGAATACTTCAGCCGGGCAGAGCACCTGAAACTGGTCCTCCACCTGGTCGACATCCGTCACGACCCATCCGAGGGCGACCGGCAGATGAACGCCTTCCTGTACCAAAGCGGCCTGCCGTTCCGCGTCGTCGCGACCAAGGCGGACAAGCTGTCGCGGGCACAGCAGGGCCGGATGCTGCCGCGGCTGGCCGGGAGCCTCGCGGTCCAGCCCTGGGAGATCATTCCCGTTTCATCTTCCACAGGCGAGGGGAGGGACAGGCTGCTCAGCGTGATCGAAGAGACGCTGGCCGGCTGAAAGGATCCCGGCCTTTTACTGATCTCGATCGGAAACGCTTTGATGAGGAAGTCTTTTGCACCTCCTCGCTGGCTCTTTCATTCGGCTGAGCGGAGCCATGAAAAATCCTCGTCCCATCGGTGCGCTGACTCATCCGTTTCGTATTATTGCCATTGTACGCGGGGCGATGGTATAATCCAACTGCCGGGAATGCAGTGCGGAGGAAGCATAGATGATACATGTAGAGATCGTGAAGCCGAACCGCGGAGCGCTGAGGGCGTTCATCCAACTTCCCTTTGACATCTACAAAAAGGACCCGAACTGGGCCCCGCCAAGGCGGCGCGAGCTGTCGCGTGCCCTGATGGGCATCGACAATGATTTCTTTTCCCGCGGCATCCAGCGCATGTTCCTGGCCTACGACGATGAGACGCCCGTGGCCAGGGTGCTGGCCGGCATCGACCTGCGCGAGTCCTCCCGCATGGGCGGGCAGTCCGGCTACATCAGCCTGTTTGACGCCTATGAGAATTATGAATATGCGCAGGCCGTCCTGGACCCCGCGATGCGCTTTCTGCGCGAACACGGGGCAAAGCAGGTGTACGGTCCCATCGCGCCCAGGTATGACCTGCTCAACCGCGGCGTGCTGGTCGAGGGGTTCGGAGGGCCGCCGGTGCTTGAAAACGCGTACAACACCCCGGCGCTTCCGCAGATGCTTGAGAAATATGGCTTTGTCAAATGGCGGGACTACCTGGCCTACGACATCCCCACGGACGGGATCCCGGTCGACCGCATCCTGCCCATGACGGACCGCATCCGCCAGCGTTTCGGTTTCCGGATCGAGCACATTGATTTCTCCCGCGGCAGCCTCATCCGCGCCGCGCAGGACATCTCCGCCGTCATCTGCGAGGCCACCCCGGATGTACCGGGCATGTACATGCCCTCGCCGGAGGACCTGCTGGAGCTCTTCAAACGCGTGAGGCCCTGGCTGCGCAACCAGGCCGCGGTCATGGCGTACGCCGGGCAGCGCCCCATCGGCTGCGTGATCGGCTTTCTGGACGCGACCCCGGCAGTGCTTGGGACTTCGGGGCGTGCGACGCCCTGGAACTTTTTGCTACGGTTGATCAGGACGCCCCGGATCAAGTCGGCCCGCTGCCCGATCCAGTACGTCGTCCCCGAGTATCAGAACATGGCGGTGAACACGGTCCTGATGGCGGAAGCGGTCGCCGGGGCCAAAAAGCTTGGGATCACGAACGTGGAAGGGTCCCTGGTGGATGAGACGCACATCGTGTCCGTCAACAACACCAGATCCGCGGGCGGAAAGCTTTACCGGCGCTACCGCGTATACCGGATGGACATCTGAAACGATCCAGCCGGGATCCTCGAATCAGCGCGGCAAGTGAACCCGGCTGATTTTATCTGAATTGGCGTGTGCCGTGCTTGACAAGCCGGAAAGGCTTTGGTACGATGCCCCTCGCGCATGAAACGCGCGCGTCTGGGTGTAGCGCAGCTTGGTAGCGTGCTTGAATGGGGTTCAAGAGGCCGAGAGTTCAAATCTCTCCACCCAGACCAAAAAACCCTTGCAAATCCTCAAAAAACGAGAGGTGATGCAAGGGTTCTTTTTCATCTTGGAAAGCGGTTTTTGTACGCTGATAATGCCGGGTTAATGCCACCCTGATAATGCCTATATCCTGTCCGTGATGGCGCGGAGAGACTGGATGTCGGGCGATTGGTAATACTTCGTCATGTTCGCGTTGGCATGCCCCATTAATGCCGCCTTGTCCGTGTCGCTCCCGGTGACGTTCTTCAGTAGGTTGGCGAAGGTGTGCCGGCAGGAGTAGGGTGTGAATCCCCTGAGCCCCAGTTCGTCCATGAGCGGATAGAACGCCGCCTGCCGGAAGTAGGCAACGCTCATCTTCTCCCCGTCCCTCCGGGGGAACAGCCACTCGCTCCCGGTTTCCGCCTGTTCGTCGAAAATGAACTTGACCTTTGGGCTGACCGTGATCATCCTGTCCTTCCCGGCCTCCGTCTTGGCTCCGCCGACCAATGTCCCGGTATAGGGGTTGTAGTCGGGACAGCGGAGATTGAACAGTTCGCCCGGGCGCATCCCGGTGTAGATCAGGGCGAGGACATACCTCGAATAAGACGTATTGGAGTTCCGTATCATTTCCACCTGCTCCATCGAGAACGGCGGGATGGTTCCCTTGTCGTTCTCCCCGGTGTGGATGTAGGTGGCGAGGTTCTGCGTTGCCATGAGCCGGGGGATGGCGTACTTATACAGAAGCCCCACAAGGGTTTTGATGTTCTCGCGCGTCCGTTTCCCTTTCACGGCGTCCACGCAGCCCTGCCAGTCGTCGATCGTGACCTTATTGATAGGAAGGCTTTCTACGGCCTTTAGATGCCCCATGGCGGCCTTGTAGCAGCCGAGGGTGGAATTGCCTATCCTTGACGAGTAAGCCGCTTCCCAGGCTTCATAAAGGGCTTTAACGGAAAGGATGTCCTTCCTGCCCTCTTTCAGTTGGATGCAGTATTCCCATGCGTCCTTGCGTGTCAGGAAACCGCCCTTTGAGCGGTAGATGGGTTGCTTTCCGTTTTCAGTTTCCTTCCAGCCAATCACGATCCGCGCCTGCCAGGTCTTCCCCCTTTTGATGGCCGTCCCGGCTCCGTTCGGCCTTTTTGCGTATTTTGGCATGTTTCCCCCTTGATTTATCAGGGTATTGGGTGTATGGTGTCAAAGTTTGAAAAAATGAAAAGGAGAAGGCTCATGGAAGAGTTCGTCCGACTGTGCCGACAGTGCAAAGACATCTCTAAGGTTTGGGACTATCTTGTAACTCTGCTTGAACAAGAAAGCGAACATAAGATGTCGCTTTTTTCTTGCCCTCCTCCGACAGGCGGTCGTACATCATCACAAGCGTCCGGCCCTGTTCAATCGGCCCCTCGATAATATCCGACTTCAAAACGTCAAACAGTTGTGCCATGCGCTCCACGTTCCCCATACGGGGGACGCGCTTGTCCGCTTCCCAGTGAGAGACGATGGACGCAGAGACGTTGATGGCTTTTGCGAGGTCATCCTGCGTCAATCTTTTGCTTTCCCTTAATCTCCGGATGTTCTCTCCGATAGTCACCTTCGATCCCCCCTTTCAACATTAGTCTATGCCACTAAAAACCACATATTTATAATTCTTGTCAAGCTATACTGACTTTCGTTCAAGAGGCCGAGAGTTCAAATCTCTCCACCCAGACCAGGAACAGACCGCCGGAAGATGGGATCGTCCGGCGGTTTTCTTTCGGCAAAGGATGTTCGGCAGGCTTGCGTCCGCATACGGGATGCATGATGGATTCAGGGGATGGGGGGGGTGCTGACCGGTCAGGGTAGAGCAGGGACGCAGTGGCGTGAACGCGAGCCTGCCCGAAGCCGGCAGCCCTGATTGACAATCGACAGATTTGTGTTTATATTGCCAATAGTTATTGCAGCATTTATTTCCTGTTATCCATGCGGACAGGCTGCCCGCATGCGGCCGCCCATGCGAGGAGACTGTGCCGATGTCGGACGGAAAGCCGGAAAAAGGAAAAACGATCTGCGTCATGATCGGCGACGTCAGCTATGATTATACCAACGAACTGATGGCCGGTATGAACGAAGCGGCCCGGACGGAGGGCGCCCGGATCATCTACATGACCGGCAAGCAGAAGCATGCCGACCCGGACGATCCGGAGAAGGAGAACAGGTCGGTCTCCCATTACAACAGCATCTACAACTATGCCGACATCATGGGCGCCGACGCCTTCATCATCTCCTGCGGCTCGCTCTCAGGCTTTGCCAGCGCCGAGGACTACCGCCAGTTCATCAAACGCTTTGAGGGAACAGCCTACGTGATGATCAACGAGGAGCTGAAGGCGCAGGAGCCCCGCAGCACCAGCATCACCATCGACAATTACGGCAGCATGTGCGAATGCGCCGAGCACCTCCTGGTCCACCACGGCTACCGGAAGATCGCCTTTATCTCCGGCCCCAGGGAGCATCCCGACGCCAGGGTCCGCGAACGTGCCTACCGCGACACGATGCAGAAACACGGCATCCCCGTCGAGGAGGGAATGATCCATTACGGTGATCTGTCCGGCTTTGTCACCAGGGAGACCCGGAAGCTGCTTTCGGATTACCCCGGGCTTGAGGCCATCATGCTGTGCAACGACGAAATGGCGCGGACCGTCTACAAGGTCTGCGCGGACAGCGGCCTTCAGGTAGGCCGGGACATCGCGGTCACCGGTTTTGACAACTTTACCACCGGCCGTACCATGATCCCCCCGCTGACCACCATCGCGCAGAACGCCTTCCACACCGGTATCATGGCGGTGAAATACGCCATCGCCCTTTCGGAAGGGAAGAGGATCGACCCCGTCAGCCAGAAGACCAGCCTTCGCATCCGCAATTCCTGCGGCTGCGTCCACGGCGGCGACGCCAGCTTCTTCACCTCCGGGGCCGGGGGTGACAGGGATTACCTCCAGGACGTCACCGGGCGGATGCGCGAAGACCTGATGAGCCTTTTCAAGCAGGAGGGGCATGAGGGCCAGGCGGTCCTGATCGGCCAGATGATGGAGTATGCGGCATCCGTCGCGCTCAGCGCCCTTGAAACGCCCCCGGATGAGCAGGAGACAGCCGCGCGGCTGACGGAATTCGCGCGGCAGATGGACAGCACAGCCGGCCTGATCGCCGGACGCCTGAACGCCTACCTGCTGCAGGCTGAGCAGATCCCGCCCCGGCCGGCTGCCGCAAACCTTTACCGGACCCTGCTGTATTTCCAGGGATACCTGCATGCCTATGAGCTGAACGAAGCGGCGAAACGGTTTGAGTCCTTCCGCAGCAAGGCCTGGTTCGTGCCGGAGTTCATCCGGGACCTGGTGGTGCTGGACGACGAGGATGAAAGCGTTTTCCGCAGCGCCGTCCAGCGGCTTGGCAGCATCGGGCTGGGAAAGGTATACGTCTGCCTGCTTCCGGAACCGGAGGTCCTGCGGGATGCCGGTTTGGGTGCTGACCCGGGCAGGCTGATGCTTGCGGCCTATCTCAGCAAAGGCGCGGCAAGGGCGTTTCCGCGCTCCCGGATGCCCGTGATCGACCGGACGCATCCGATCCGGGACCTGCCGGACCTGGACAGGGACAGCCAGCTGATCACCTTCAGCATCTTCTCCGGGGAGGTCCAGTACGGCATCATCCTTTGCGAGACCA
>CAUJDI010000008.1 GCA_963169565.1 Bacillota bacterium
GTCCTCGTTTCGGACTTCGCTGTCAAGGAAGGCGGTGAGCTCGACCTTCGCCGGGTGGTCCGGGGTGAGGGTCAGCCTGACCGAAAGCAGGGCCTTGTCCGCCATGGAGACAAAGCGCTCCGCTGTCAGCCTGACCTTTCCCTGACGGGTGATCAGCGTCATTTCACGTCTCAGGATCCCCGTGCGCATGTCCAGCTCACGATAAAAGTCCTGGACCTTCATCCCGCCCGCGTCAAGCGTTTCCCCGTTGACCGCGGCCCTGATCCCGATGAGGTTCATGGCGTAGATGACCTTGCCGAAATACGCCGGATAGCCATTCTTCCACCAGCCCACCCGCGTCCTGTCCGGGAACCAGACTCCGCCGATGTAGGTGCCCTGGAGGCTGTCGCCGGAATACCCTTCTTCAAAGTTGCCCCGCAGCCCCATGGCGCCGTTGCCAAGGGACATCAGGCTTTCGGCGAAGCGCTGTTCACCCGGGTCAAAGCCGGTCTGGATGACCTTCCAGGGGTGGATGGCGAAATGTCCGCTCATGGCTGCCTCGCTTTCATACTTCACGGCGGCTGAAGGATCGGAGGGCGGCAAGCAGGAAGACCGCCGCGGGAAGAAGGGCGAAGAGCGCTGCGCCCCAGCCCCCGCTGCCGGACGCAAGTTCGGTCCCTCTGAACAGCGTCAGGGGGGACAAAAAGCGCAGGGAGCGCGTCCATCCGGGCAGCCTGGAGACAAACGTGAACAGCAGAGTAGCCAGCATCACCGCATGGCACGCCCTGCGCATCCCCTTCACCGACCCAAGCCACATCGACATGAGCAGCGCGAACGCGCCGTAGGGCAGCATCACCGGGAAAAAGCCAAGGCACAGGCGCAGCAGGGCCAAAAGGCTGAAGCCCTGAAACAGGATCAGCGCCAGGATGGCCTGGCCCGCCGCACAGGCAAGAAGGACCAGGGCTGTCTCAGCCAGCAGGTTCAGGTACAGCGTGAGCAGCACCGCGCTTCTGCGATGCCCGGCCGATAGCAGCATGGCCATCCCGCCGTCCTGAAGCGGCATGGCAGCAAGCCTGCAGGCGGCACTCCCCTGAAAGAGGATCATGAACAGGGGCAGGAGGGAGCCGTACAGGATGCCCATCAGATGGATGTCAAGGCTGCTGTCCCCCTCAATGCCCAAAAGCGTGAACAGTTCAGGCATTTCGCCGCGGAGATAGCGCAGGTCATCAAGCCGCTCCGGCGTATACATGTATACCGCCAGAGCGCCTGTCAGAAAGGCAAGGCCCATGATGAGCAACAGCTCCGGCAGGCGCCGGGTGAACCTGAAAGCGAACAATGACGGGATCATACGATCTCATCCCCGTGGAAACGCAGGAAATTCTCCTCCGTCTCCTCGCGGCCCCCGACCAGGTCCAGGACGGTATACCGGGCAAGCGTCCTGATCAGCACCTGCGGGCTGGCGGGAATGGCGACCAGGGCCCGCGCGCCGATGAGCTCCACCGCGGTTTCCCACTCCCCGGCGAAACTGGCGGCCTGCTCCGGCGTTGAAAACGTGATGTGGTAGACCTTCTGCCGCGTCAGGCTCAGCGCGTCCACCGGCTGGGAAACCACCAGACGGCCCTTCCTGATGATCGCGATGTGGGTGCAGGCGCGCCGCACCTCGTCCAGCACGTGGGAGGTCATCAGGATCGCCCGTCCGGCCTGCTGCTCTTCACGGATCACGTCCGCCAGCGCGTTTCTGGCAAGCGGCCCCATCCCGTTCATCGGCTCATCCAGCAGCACCGCCTCCCTGTCCAGGGAGAGCGCCGCCAGGAGGCCCAATTTCTTGCGCTGTTCCAGATTCATCCCCCGGCAGAGGCCGGTCAGGGAAATGTCCAGCCGCTGCGTCAGCTTCCGGGCTTTATCAGGGTTGAAACCGCCGTGATAGCGCGCGATGAAGCGGATGTATCCTTCCCCGGTCGCGTTCGGCTCCAGCGCGGGCACCGCGGGGCAGCAGGCAGCCCTTTTCATGATCTGATGCCGGCGGGACCAGCAGTCCATCCCAAACATTTTCGCCTCTCCCGCGTCCAGGCGGATCAGGCCCAGCAGGACCCGCAGCGTCAGGGATTTTCCGGCGCCGGCCGGGCCCAGGATCCCCAGCGCCTGTCCCCCTGACACCTGAAAGGACAGATCAAAGATGCCGTCCTCCCCGTATTCCTTTGTCAGGCTGTCACAGCGTATCAAGGGATCTCTCCTTGCTGGCTGCGGATTGCTGCTCGCGGTTCCTGACATGCTCGGCGATCAGCCGGTAGGCCACGCTGACCAGCGGAATGAACAGGATCATACCGGCGATGCCCATGATGCCGCCGCCCAGCGCGACGGCGACCAGCACCCAGATGGACGGGATGTCGATGGCCCCCGACATGATGCGCGGATAGATGACGGAGCCCGATATCTGCTGGACGATGAAATAGACCAATAAAAACAGCAGGGCTTTGGACGGATCCGCGGCCATGATGAGCAAAACGCCAAGCAGCCCCGAAATATAGGGGCCGAGGACCGGAATGAAGGCCGTCACAAAGGTGATCAGGCCGATGAGGACCGCGTAGGGAACGCCGAGCAGGAGCAGGACCAGCACCGTGAGCGCGGAGGAGAGGAACGCCTGCAGGCATTGCCCGGCCAGGAAATTGGAATAGGCCGTGAGCAGGAGCTGGATCACTCGCTGAACGAAGGCGTCGGTTTTCTCCGGCAGCATGGCATGCATCAGGCGGCTGAACTGGCTCCTGATCCGTTCCTTGTTGAACAGCAGATAAATCGCGAATACCAGGGAGATGACCAGGCTGAAGAGCCTTTGCGCGGCGGAAAACACAAATCCGGAGGAAGCGCTGAGCCCGCCGATCAAAAAGGAATAGGCGCGCTGGAACAGGTCCCTCACCTCATCCTCATTGGTCTGCACGATGCCCAGGGCTGAGCGGATGTTCTCGTTGCGTTCACTCAGCCAGGTCCCCAGGTTCCTGATCAGGTCCGGGATGACCCGGATCAGCTGATCCAAAGCGGCGGCGATATCCGGGATGATGACGACCAGCAGCAGCGTGATGACGGTCAGCACGATCAGAAGCGACAGTGTCAGGGTGAAGGCGCGCTTCGCCCGCGCAAGGGCAGGCCTGCCCCTGCCAATGACCAGGATCCTGTCAAAAAAGCGCATGGGCAGGTTGATCAGAAGCGCCATGAAGGTGCCGATGATGAAGGGGGAGAGGATGGCGATGAAGGCCGCGATGATCCCCATCATCATGTCGAAGCGGTACAGCATAAACGCGAACAGCATCAGGCCGATGATCACCGGCAGCCTGCGCTTCCACTGCTGAGGCATTCTGTTACCTCCTGTTCCTTTGCTTCCTACGCCAGTATACTCAACGCGCACAGGCATGACAAGAAGCGGCATAAAACGGCTGCCCCCGTACAGGGGGCAGCGGAAGCGACAAGACTGACCGTTTCTCAGTCCCGCCTCAGTTTCTTGCGCAGGGCCGGGATCATGCTTTGGATGAACACGGCGACCAGCAGGATGGATCCCTTGATGGTGTCGTTGATGAGCGCGTCAAAGCCCATCGACGCGATGATCTTGTCGATGATGGTGTAGGACATCGCGCCGAAGAGGATCCCCAGCAGTTTCCCTTTTCCTCCGGACATGCTGACCCCGCCGATGACCACCGCCGCGATGGCGTACATCTCATTGCTCCTGCCCAGGGTGGCCGGATCCACGGCCCCGTTCATCGCAAGCCATATGAAGGCCGCCAGGCCGCATAGTACGCCTGTGATGGTATAGACGCTGACTCGGACCCCCTCGACGTTGATGCCCGCCAGGAGGGCCGCCCGTTCGTTGCTGCCAACCGCGTAAATCGTTCTTCCGTATTTGGTGGACGTGGACAGAAAGACCATCAGCGCGGTCACCAGGATCAGGATCACCCCGACCATGGGGACCAGGTCAAACAGCTTGCTTTGCCCGAAGCCGTAAAACGCGTCATAGGAGCCCAGCGTGCCGTCCATGTTGTAGATGGACTTGCGAACCATGCTGCGCAGGTAATACTGGGCGATCGAGCGGAAGATCATCATGGTGGCCAGGGTCACGATAAAGGGAGGCATCTTCACCTTGCCGATGAGCAGGCCGTTGATGCTTCCGAACACAAACCCTGCAGCCAGCGCGAAGAGAAGCGTCAGGACCGGGCTGTTGGTCGCGTTGAAAACCTCGACGGAAAACCCGCCGATCAGCGCGATCATGCTGCCGACAGACAGGTCGATGCCGCCGGTGATGATGGCAAGCCCCATCCCGAAAGCGATGATCCCCACCACCGTGGAGTGCCTCAAAATGTTCATCACGCCGTTCCAGGTCGTCGCACCCGCGTTGATGAACAGATAGGCAATCAGGATCGCGACAAAGATCAGGATAAAACTGTAGTTGCCCAGAACACGCGAAAAGGAGCGGGGCTGTTTATCCCGCGCTTCGACTGCTTTGGTCATGTTGATCAAGCACCTCCGAAGATTTGATGGCATTTGTGGCGCTCAGGACCACTCGCTCCTCTGTGATCTCGTGGCGCTTGAGAATGGAGTGGATGCTGCCGTGGTAAAACACGACGCAGCGGTCGGCAACCTTCTGGATCTCCTGGATCTCCAGCGTACTGACCAGGATGGTCTTGCCGCTGGAGGCAAGGTCCTGGATCAGCCGGTAGATCTCGGCCTTTGAGCCGACGTCGATGCCCTGGGTGGGGTTGTCCAGCAGCAGGATGTCTGCCTGCGTGTTCAGCCAGCGGGCGATGATGACCTTCTGCTGGTTTCCCCCCGAAAGGGAAGTGATCATGTCAAAGGGGGAATTGGCCTTGATCGACAAAGCGTCGCGGTGGGACCGGTAGCGCACGGACTCCTTTCGAAGCCGGATCAGCGGGCGCATGGAAGAGAGCCTGTGCTCGGAGATATAGAAATTCTCCAGCAGTGAGAAATCCGGGATGATCGAGTTCTCCTTGCGGTTCGCGGCGATCATCGACAGCCTGCTCTGCATCGCGCGGCGCACGTTGTGGCGGTTCACAGGCTTGCCGAACAGGTACAGCTCCCCGTTCTTGATCGGCAGGACGCCGAAAACGGTGCGCATCATCTCGCTGATGCCGGCGCCTTTCAGGCCGGTGAAGCCCACGACCTCGCCGCGGCGGACCTGAAAGGAGACGTTCCGGAACCCTTCCCCGGACAGGTTTTTCAGTTCCAGGACCGTTTCACCAAGTTCCCTTTCATGATAGGCGCCCTGCTCGGAATATTGCTGTCCAACCATCAGACGGGCAACTTCCATTGGGGTCACGTCGGCAATGTTCCCGGACTGGATGAGCTGCCCGTTCCTGAGAACGGTGTAGCGGTCTGAAATCGCAAAGACTTCCTGCATCTTGTGGGAGATAAAGATAAACGACTTGCCCTGCGCTTTCAGCCTGCGGACGATGTCAAAGAGCATCTCGATCTCCGTCGTGTTCAGCGAGGTCGTCGGCTCGTCGAGGATAAAGAGCTCCGCTTTCGCGTGCAGCGCCTTGGCGATCTCCAGCAGCTGCTTCTTGCCGGGTTCAAGCTCCGACACCATGGCGGTGGGCTGGATGTCGACCCCCAGCTGCGACAGCAGCTCCCGTGATCTGGCGATCATTTCCTTTTTTGAGAGAATGCCGAAATACTTGATGATCTCCTTGCGGAGGAAGATGTTTTCGTATACCCGCAGGTCGTTGAAAAGGTTCAGCTCCTGATGGACAAAGGCGATACCGGCGCTCTCTGCCAAGCGGACCGTGGTGTTTTCAAGCGGTTTCCCCCTGAATACAACATGGCCGGCATCAACTGTGTAAACGCCGGCGAGGATGTTCATCAGGGTCGACTTGCCTGCGCCGTTCTCCCCCAGCAGGGCATGCACTTCGCCGGGATCGATGCTGAAGCTGACATCGTCAAGCACCTTGACGCCAAAAAAAGACTTGGAGATGCCGGTCATTTCCAGCAATGCCATGCCCTCCTCGATTCGGTTTCCCCGCGGGCGCCGAAGCGCCCGCGGGGGTTTTCATGATGATTGTTTCTTATTTGGCGAATGCGTCGCCGAAGCCCTGGAACTCGTTCACGTTGGTGGCGTCCACAACGGATACCGGCACCACGTGATCCTTGGGAACTTCCTTGCCGTCAAGGCTGTCAACCATGTCCTGGATGGCGATCTTGATCATGCCCGGATCATAGGTGACGGAGAACAGATCGCCCAGCTGCGCGACTTCAGCGGTGTAGTCCTTCTGGTGGATGCCGCGGAGGACGGAGTAGATCTCGTTCAGGCCAGAGGAGGTGCCCAGGATGACCTTGGCGCCGAGGAAGGCTTCCTTCTTGGCGGCGTCGATGTCAGAGCTCTTCAGCGCTTCCAGCATGCCCATCGCGATCTCGTCGTCATGGGTGAAGATGTAGCGGTTGGCCTTGATGTCCTCGATGGTATTGCTGTCCAGCCACTCGGTGAACAGGCGGCGGCCTTCGGAACGGCTCCAGCCGGTGTAGGCGGTGGACTTGATCCCGTTGACCTGCTCCTGGGTCCAGCCAGCCTCCAGCAGGCCCTTGAAGAAGCCGTTGTTGCGCATCTCGGGCACGGAGGAGTTGTCGCCGGGGATGATCAGCACCTTGTCGCCGGGTTTCAGGCCGTCGTTGACGAAACGCTTCGCGGTCTCATAGCCGATCCCCTCGTTGTCGCCCTTGACGACCGAGACGGCGCTGCCGGCCACGGAGTCGATCACGCGGTCATACATCACGAAGGGGATGCTGCTGTCGACCAGCTTCTTCATCGTGGCTTCCAGGGTGTTGTCATAGGGCAGGATGACGATGGTCTTTGCGGACTTATTGTCGATCTCGTCCTCGACCTGGGTGATCTGGTTGGCGGGGTCGGACGAGGCGACGACGCGCGCAGTATATTTGCCGGCGTCATTGATTTCCTTCGCCTTTTCCTCAGCGTAGGTGAGTACGGCGCCGGTCCAGCCGTGGTCGGCGTTGGGAACAAGGATGACGATGTCCGTCACCGCCGCGAACGCGCCGGTCACAGAAAGCGCCAGGACTGCCACCAGCAGAAGGGACAGAAGTTTTTTCATGGTCCATGCCTCCAAAGTTTTTTATTTTTATCGGCTCCTGCCGATAAATCCTCAGTTGATCTCCACCCAGGAGGAGTTGTTGTCTGCGCTCTTGATCACCGCGCTGACAAATTTTACCCCGTTCACACCGTCTTCAACTCGCGGGAAATCAATCCCCGAAGTATCCTCGTTCCGGCGTTTTCTGATCACCGCGGTGATGAAATTCCTGTACAGGTTGGCAAAGGCCGTGTGCAGCCCTTCCGGGTGCCCGGTCGGCAGGATCGCGTACTTTCCCGCCTCCTCCCTGATGTAGCCGTTGCCGCGGGTGAGCAGCCGCGGCGCTTCCCCGCGGGGGGTGTACCGCAGGAAATCCGGATGCTCCTGCTGCCATTCCAGGGAGCCTTCATCACCATAGATGCGCACGGCAAGCGCGTTGAGCGTGCCTGCCGCCACCTGGGAACACCAGTACGCGCCGTTGGCCCCGTTGTCATACTCCACGATGATGTTGGCGTTCAGGTCCAGCGGATGGCCGAAGCGGTTGACCGTGGCGAGCAGCCGCTTGATCTTGAGCCCCGTGACATAATGGATGAAGTTCTCGATATGGGTCCCGATGTCCCCGACGCAGTTGGAGATGCCGGCGACCTTGGGATCCTTGCGCCACACGGAGAGCTTCAGGTCGGCATCCGCGGCAGCATGCAGGTCGTCCAGAAGCCACTCCTGAGGGTATTCCGCGTTCACGGAAATGACCTTCCCGATCTTTCCTTCCGCCACCATCTCGCGCATGACCTTGGCCAGGACGTAGCCGGTATAGGAATAGTTCACGCCGAACAGAAGCCCCTTCTCCCGGGACAGCGCCTGCAGTTCCTCAGCCTGGCTGACCGTGAAGCACAATGGTTTCTCGCACATCACGTGGATCCCTGAAAGCAGGAATTCCCTGGCGATGTCAAAATGGGTGGAGTTGGGTGTCACGATGCTCACAAAATCGATGCCGTCCTCCCGGGCGGCCTCCGCCCTTGCCATTTCCCGGTAATCAGCGTAGACGCGCGCCTTGTCCAGGTGCAGTTTTTCCCCGGTCAGCCGGTTCTTCTCCCCGGAGGAGCCGGAAAAGCAGCCAGCGACAAGCTCCGCGCGCGTGTCAAACCGGATGGCCGCGCGGTGGACTTCCCCGATGAATGCGCCGGCGTCTCCGCCGACCATGCCGTAGCGTACCAATGGTGCCATGTCTGCCTCCCTCAATTGGCGATCGCTTCGTCAAACTTGACCAGCGACGGCTTGTAGTTGATCTTCTTCACAAAAGCGCAGGCTTCGGCGGCTCCGTGTTCGCGGTCCATCCCGCTGTCCTCCCACTCCACCGACAGGGGCCCGTCATAACCATGCGCGTTGAGGACCCTGATGATCTCTTCAAAGTTGACCCCGCCATGGCCGAGGGAACGGAAATTCCATCCGCGCCGCAGGTCGCCGAAATCGATGTGCGATCCCAGCAGCCCGCTGCGCCCGTCCAGGGTCACCGCCGCATCCTTCATGTGCACGTGGTAGACGCGGCCGATGAAGTCCTGCAGGAACAGGTGCGGCTGCATCCCCTGCCAGAGCAGATGGCTGGGGTCGAAGTTCAGGCCGAACTCAGGCCAGTCCCTGAACTTCTCAAGCAGGCGCTGGGTGGAGTAATAATCAAAGGCGATCTCGCCGGGGTGGACTTCCAGGGCAAAGCGCACACCATGCTTCCTGTATTCCAGAAGGATGGGCGTCCACAGGTCGTAGATCCTCTGGAATCCCTTCTCCACCATCGCCCCGGTCGTCTGGGGGAAGGAATACAGGTACTTCCAGATGGGGCTGCCGGTGAAGCCGGTGACGATTTTGACACCCAGCTTTTTGGCTGCCAGCGCAGATTTCTTCATCGTCTCCACGGCCCATGCGCGGATCTCATCCGGCTTGCCGTGCAGCTCCTTCGGCGCGAAGTTATCAAGCCTCGGGTCAGGGGCGTCGCCGACGCACTGGCCGATGATGTGGGTGCCCAGCGCTTCGCAGACGAGGCGGTTCTCAGAGAGCTGATCCTTGATCCATTTCACGTAGCCGTCGTCCGTGCATGCGCGGTTGATGTCCAGTCCGTTTCCCCAGCAGGCGATCTCAAGGCCGTCGTAGCCCATTTTTGCCGCAAGGCGGCACAGCCCGTCAAAGGGCAGGTCAGCCCATTGCCCCGTGAAAAGTGTAACCGGTCTGTTCCTCATGATCCAAACCTCCTTCAACTCCAGGGATCAAGGCGGTGCCACCTGCCACCATTCCCCGGATATGTAGATTCCTTGGTATTATTCTATCCAATTTTTACGCCTTGTCAACGGCTTGAGCCGGGTACGTCGGAGTATTTGCTATTGAACAGCCCAAGTCTGATTCGGAAATCAGGGAGAACAAAGACAGAGCGGTTACGTCACCCTGGCTGAAACGCTTGATGTGCAGGGCATCTCCGATGATCCCGCTGCAGCGTCCATCCCGAGGATGGGATCTGTCAATGCGCCGGAAGAATCCCAATTTTTCTCCCGATTCGATTGACGGAAAGCGGAAAAGGTGTATAATCGATTTAAGGTCAAAGATAGTCAGTCTTTGCCTTTCACGGAGGGAAACGTCATGAGCGCGAACAGATACACGCAGAAGAGCACGGAAGTCATCCAACGGGCAGGCACACTGGCCGGCGAGTACGCCAACCAGACGCTTGAGGAGGCGCATCTGCTGGCAGCATTGCTGGAAGAGGACGGCGCGCTGATCCCGCTGCTGCTCACCCGCATGGGCAAGGCACCGCAGGAACTCCGCCAGAGCGCCGTGGATGAGGTGGAGCGCCTGCCGCGCGTTAAGGGAAGCGTCCGGGAGGAGGGCAAGACCTATGTCTCCCAGGAGATGGACCGCGCCCTCAGGGAGGCGGCGAAGGCGGCCGATCAGATGAAGGACGAGTACATCTCCGTCGAGCACCTGTTCCTGGGGCTCCTGCGCGCGCCGGACCGCGCGGTCAGCGCCCTCTTCAGCCGCTTTCAGGTCAGGGAGGCCGATTTCCTGAAAGTATTGAGCGAAGTGCGCGGCGCGGCGCGCGTCACCAGCGACACGCCCGAGGACAGCTATGACGCGCTGAACAAGTACGGCATCGACCTGACCCGGCTTGCGCACAGCCAGAAACTTGACCCGGTGATCGGGCGCGACGCGGAGATCCGGGACGTCATCCGGATCCTGTGCCGGAAAACCAAGAACAACCCGGTGCTCATTGGCGAGCCCGGCGTGGGGAAGACCGCCATCGCGGAAGGCCTCGCCCAGCGCATCGCGCGCGGCGACGTGCCGGACAGCCTGAAGGACCGCTCCATCTTTTCCCTGGACATGGGGGCGCTCATCGCGGGCGCGAAGTTCAGGGGCGAGTTTGAGGAACGCCTGAAGGCCGTGCTGGCGGAAGTCAAAAAGAGCGAGGGGCAGATCCTCCTGTTCATCGACGAGCTGCACAACATCGTCGGCGCCGGCAAGGCGGAGGGCGCGATGGACGCGGGGAACCTGTTGAAGCCCATGCTGGCGCGGGGCGAGCTGCACTGCATCGGCGCGACCACCCTGAACGAGTACCGAAAGTACATTGAGAAGGATCCCGCGCTGGAGCGGCGTTTCCAGCCCGTGCTGGTGGAGGAGCCGACGGTCGAGGACACGATCTCCATTTTAAGAGGCCTTCAGGAGCGCTACGAGGTGTTCCACGGGGTCAAGATCCAGGACAGCGCCCTGATCGCGGCCGCGACCCTGTCGCACCGCTACATCTCCGACCGCTTCCTTCCGGACAAGGCGATCGACCTGGTGGATGAAGCCTGCGCAATGATCCGCACGGAGATGGATTCCATGCCCCAGGAACTGGACGGGGTCAAGCGGAAGATCATGCAGCTGGAGATCGAGGAGGCCGCGCTGAAAAAAGAGACCGACCGGATGAGCAGGGGACGCCTCGCGGACCTTCAGGAGGAACTGGCCGCGCTGAAGGAAGAATACGCCCGGATGGCGGCGCAGTGGGAAAACGAGAAAAGCGACATCGGAAAGACACAGAAGCTCAGGGAAGAGATCGAACGCGTGAACGCGGAAATCATGAAGGCGGAACGCAGCTATGACCTGAACACCGCGGCGCAGCTGAAGTACGGTGACCTGCCAAGGCTGCTCCAGCAGCTGAAGGAGCAGGAATCCAGTGAAGAGGACAGGGAGAAGGCCGTTTACCTGCGCGACAAGGTCACCGAGGATGAGATCGCCCGCATCGTGGGGCGCTGGACAGGGATCCCGGTCAGCAAGCTGATGGAGTCGGACCGGGAAAAGCTGCTGGCGCTGCCGGACGCGCTGCACCGCCGCGTCGTAGGCCAGGACGAGGCTATCCAACTGGTATCCGACGCCATCCTGCGTTCCCGGGCGGGCATATCCGACGCCGCCCGGCCGATCGGCTCCTTCCTCTTCCTGGGACCCACCGGAGTGGGCAAGACTGAACTGGCCAAGGCGCTGGCGGAGAACCTGTTTGACGACGAGAAGATGCTCATCCTCATCGACATGAGTGAATACATGGA
>CAUJDI010000009.1 GCA_963169565.1 Bacillota bacterium
CTCCTAAGCGAAAGGCCGCGCGTTCGAATCGCGCCGGGAACGCCAGCATACACCGCCCTGAAAGCACTGTCCTTTCAGGGCGTTTTTTATTATGATCCGTTCAATTGACTGCGTCCAGTGCTTACAGCTATTGTAACAACTCATAACGTTCAAGAAGTTTTATACGTTTCGCAAGATATTTTAGCACTGTCTTCAATGTTTATGAACAGAGGATCTGTGTCCTTCAAAGATTGAATGACAGCGAGAATCAATGAAACAAACGCAAAATGACAGTGCGAATTTCCTTGACGTTTCCGTTTGCACAATCTATATTTGGGAAGCAAGCGGCGATAAGCCTATTATCAAAACCTCGATGAAACCAGAAAAGCTCAATGTCACTGCCGCCTATCTCCCGGGTTTGACGGACGATCCGCACTTTAAGCAGCCGGCTCTCATCACTGCCCATCCAACCGTTGTCATGACGTACATTTCTGAAGACCGCCTGTGTAGGATCATTGCTGAGGCTGCGAAGGCAATTCGCGTGAAAACTGCAAATTGAAACGAAGCATATCCCCGGTACAAATGAAGGAGAATTGAAAATGAGAAAATTGCTTGCGGTCAGTCTTTCTGTTTTGCTCATGCTGGTTTTCTGCTCTCCGGTTCTGGCAGAAGCGGATGAAGTGCCGGAGTTTGCTTCCGAAAAGCTCGATTTGTTTCTCAAGGAGCTGGAAAGCAACGGGGTTCTTGTGGATTCGGAGGAAATCGTCAGAACAGTCGGCGAAGGCGGGAAGTTTGTCGTATATGAGGTTTCCCCCCTGGAAAACCTGTTTGTAGGCGTTGTTTATGTCGAGGACCAGCAGAGCGCTTATTCTCTCCGGTCCCTGTCGGATTCGGGTTACGCCTATGAAAAGCTCTCCGAAGTGTTCATCAGCTTGCTGACCATTGCTTCCGGCATCAGCGCTGAGGAAACGGTCCAGCTCATGGACCGCTTGTCCGATGACCTTCGGCAGAACGATGAAAATGAAATGACTTCCCAACTGGAACAGGACGGATACGGCTACAATCTGGTGGTACCGGCGGCGGGTGAGGGGCTGTTCTTCTATGTCTATTTGCCGGAGTACATGGAGTTGATCGCCGACTGACTGAAATACAGAAGGATTGTTAAGTTGGCGAAAGATGATAACGTCATCACCGTCCAGTCGACCGAAGGCATGCCGCCTATCTTCGAGGAACGCCTGCTGGAAATCATCACCGAAGCAGTTGAGGCCATCCGCAAGGAGATCATGAAGAATAGAATGAGTAAATCAGGAGGATTTGCTTGAATGAAATGGATGCAATTGCAATCAATGTAAATAATCAAAACGGCTACTATATTCTATTACCTCCAAAGGATTCGGAGCGGTTATACCTGCTTTCGTTTGTGTTGTCAAAAGAAACGGATTGATTTGATAATCGCTTGGGAAGATGACAACTGCTGTGTCAATGGCTGCCGGGATGCAGGATGAAGCGTTCGATTTATCATTTCCCGGGATGAATAGACTTGGCTTTACTGGAAAATCATTGACTGAAATAGATGATTCCGGCGAGTACAACAATGAAGACTGTCAGCAAGACGGGAAGTGATTGACAATAAGAGGGTCAATGTCATATAGCTTTCCATTGTCAGTGATAACTCCAAAAATCGAGATTGAGCAAAGGCTGACGGATGCTTTCCCCTGTTGACGGAGGCGTATAATGGGACCGGTACGGGGTATAGTTTTCCGCCCTGCCCCGCCAGGGAGGCCAGACATGGACAAAATCGAAAAAACCAACGCGATGCGCCTGCTGGACAGGGCCGGCATCGCCTATGAAGCGCTGAGCTATCCTTCAGACGGGGAAGCGGTGGACGCGGTTGAGGTCGCCAGGCTCCTGGGAGAGCCGCCCGAGCGCATCTTCAAGACCCTGATTCTTCTGGGCAATGACGCGCAGCATTCCGTCTGCGTCATTCCCGGCCCCTCGGAGCTGGATCTGAAAGCCGCCGCGGCAGGTTTTGGGATAAAAAGCCTCAGCATGCTCCCGGTCGCCCAGCTCAAGCCGGTCACGGGATACGTCCGCGGCGGCTGTTCGCCCTTTGGCATGAAAAAAACGCTGAGAACGGCCGTTGACGGCAGCGCGGCGGCGCTGCCCTATGTCATCGTATCCGGCGGAAGGATCGGCCTGCAGATCAGGCTGAAGCCCGATGACCTGCTCAAAGCCGCGGGAGCGTTCTACACCTCCCTGATCCGGCAGGCGGCCGAACCGGGGCACGGCTGACCGGCACTTCCTCCGAATATCCGCTTCACGCTGAGGGCCGTTATTCCCGCAGCCTTTCTACAATGCTTTTTGGGGAGAAGCTTGGTTCAGCGCATCTCAGTCAGGTTCTTCCAGGTATATTTCGGCAGGTGCTGCCGCTGCAGGCGCGGGTTGACGCGCTCCCTGATGGCCAGGTGATCAAAAAACACCCGCCAGAGATCCCGAAGCTCTGCTTCATCACCGGTTTCCTGCGGCGTGATGACCGCCACCTCGAAGAACTCCGTCTTCCCCTCCCCGGACAGGCCGGCCAGGCGACGGTTCTCGTCATACAGCAGGAGCCTCTCCTCAGGGAAACGCTCCGTGAAGTGCGGCAGGATCAGGGGAAGGACGTTGTTGCGGGGGGCGAATACCCCCAGCATGCTGCCGTCCCGCATCTGCCGCAGGCGGATCAGCCCGTTGAACCGGTGTGCTTCGCATTGGACCTCCCTCTGGCAGGCCACGAAGTCCAGAACGCTGTCATCCAGCAGGTCCAGCGCCGCTTTCCCCATCCCGCAGGAGAGGTGGAGCGTTCTGACGATGGCGCGGAACCTGCTCTCCCGCCTTGAAAGGAAGGCCGCCTTCACCATGAAGACGAACTCCTCCCCCAGGGAGCGCGCCATGAACCCCTTGATGCGCGAAGCCTTCGCCACATCGCTTGCGATGAAGCAGGTCTCCAGCAGGCTGTCCGCGCCCATATACTCGCTGACGGCCTCGACCTCGTTCTTTTTCCTGTATGTTTCAAACACCAGGGTCATCAGCCCGTCAAAGCTGCCGTCGAAGAGGTAATGCATCAGACCGCCTCCAGGAAGGAGAGCTGTCTGCATCCCGACGCGTCATCCCCGGCGAGCGCGCGGTAAACCTTCCCCGGATCCTCCGTCCAGCCGTAGGGACTGCGCCCGCGGGCTGAAAGGAAATACCTTGCCCGCGTCATGACGGCCCCGGTCTTCTTCAGCGTGTCATAGCTCAGGTACGCCAGCCTCCTGCCGGCAAGGATGCGCCTTGCTGTCTTCGGGCCTACCCCCGGGACGCGCAGCAGCATTTCCAGCGGCGCGGTGTTGACGTCCAGGGGAAAGAGATGGTAGTTGTCAAGCGCCCAAGCGGTCTTCGGGTCCACCCTCAGATCCAGCAGGGGCCTGGCGCCCAGGATCTCCCCGGCGCTGAAGCCGTAGAACCGCATCAGCCAGTCCGCCTGATAGACGCGGTGCTCCCGCAGCAGCGGGACCTTGAAAGAGTCCCCGAGCGCTCCCTTATGATTCACCGGCACGTAGGCGGAGTAATACACCCGCTTCAGCTGCATCTGCCGGTACAGCGTTTCGGCCCGGGCCAGGATATCCCTGTCATCGCTGTCACCCGCCCCCACGATCATCTGGGTGGACTGCCCCGCCGGCACAAAACGAGGTGCCGGGGCGCGGCCGTACACGGAGGGCAGAAGCTCCAGCTTCCTGTCCCGCACGCTGAGCATGCTGCGGATGATGCTCTGCGCCTGCTTGTCCGGGGCATACAGCATCAGCTCCCTGTCATTGGGGAACTCAACGTTCACCGATACCCGGTCCACCAGGAAACCCAGGCGCTCAACCAGTTCGGTGCTCGCGCCGGGGATGATCTTCATGTGGATATAGCCGTTGAACCGCTCGCGGAAACGCAGGATCTCCGCCACGCGGATGAGCCTCTCCATCGTGCGGTCCGCGCTGACCGCCACTGCGGAGCTGAGGAACAGCCCCTCGATCAGGTTGCGCCGGTAAAACTCGATGGTCAGCCTCGCCAGCTCATCGGGTGAAAAGCTGGCGCGCGGGACGTCGCTGCTGCGGCGGTTGACACAGTAGGCGCAGTCATAGCAGCAGGCGTTGGTGTACAGCAGCTTCAGCAGCGACACGCACCGCCCGTCCGCCGTCCAGGTATGGCAGATGCCGCTGGCGGCGCAGCTGCCGATCCCGCCCTTCACGCCGCCCCGGGCGCTGCCGCTGGAGGCGCAGGATACGTCATATTTCGCCGCATCTGTCAGGATGCGCAGCTTCTCTTCAAGGTTCATACCGCCTCCATAAACGAACGTACGTTCTCTATCCGATCATACCACACCCTGCCGGAACATGCAAACAATTGTTCCTTTTTTGACATCAGCCCTTCTCCGCCGTCTTTTGTCCGTTTCAGCAGTTGTAAGGATTATACGATCTGTGCGATAATCCATGGCGGATCGGCCGCCGCATGCGCGTTATCAGCAGGCCTGTGGCGCGGGGGTTCCGGTCCTGACGCTGTCCGCGCGGTTCCGCGCTTATGCCTGCCGGCGAAACAAGGCGCGGACAGAGCATCCGGCTGACGGCGGCCTTCAGTCGGCGCTGAGGCCTTGCGGCAAACGGTCTGACGGGCAGCCAGGCGCCCGTTCGATCGTGTCCTGGCGGTTTCTTTCTCCCCACAGACCCGAAAAACCGCAAAAATACTGGATAAATTGTGAAAATAAGTAAAAAAATTATGGACTTTTCATTACAATTGTATTATGATGGCGTCCGAAACTGCTTTAAACATCCAAGACACGCTCGTTGAGGTGAGAGATGGGCAACTGCAAGGTCTTTACCAACTCCGTGTCCGATTTGCCTTCATGCTACGCACAGCAATACAATATCGGGATCGTTCCGGATATCGTGATCGTCAAAGGAAAAGAGTATTTCTGCACCATCGACATCGACCCGCCGGCCATGTACGGCATGATGCGCGAAATGGAGGAGCTGCCCGGAACCTCCCACCCCAACGAATATATATACACGGACTGCTTCAGGACAGCGCAGGCGTATGACGAGATCCTCTGCATCACCGTCACGTCCATCATGTCAGGCTCCTACTCAACCGCAAGCGCGGCGGCCAGGACGCTGGCGGAGGAAGGCTTCGGCCCACGCATCCACGTGTATGATTCCGCACAGGTTTCCTGCGGGCAGACGCTCATGGTGCTGGAGGCAGCAAAAATGGCCGGGGAGGGGAAGTCCGCGCAGGAGATCATCAGGCACCTGGATCTCATCAAAAACAAGGTCAAGGTCTATTTCGTCATGCGTTCCCTGAAGAACGCGAAAAAGGGCGGCCGCGTCGGGGAAATCAAATGCCTGGCCGCCGATCTGCTCGGCATCCATCCGATCCTGGCTTTCCGCGAGGGGACCATCAAGGAAGCCCGGCTGATGCACAGCTTTGGGAAGGCGGTCCTGCACCTGAGGCAATACTACAGGAAAAGCGCGCGCAGAGGCGGAAAGGTACTCATTTACCATGCCGACAATGAGCCGGACGCACAGCGTTTGAAAGAGCAGGTGCTTGAATGCGATCCCCAGGCCGACGTCCACGTGGACTGGATCGGTCCCGCGATCGGTATCTACGCAGGCGAAGGCACGATCGGCATCGCGTTCATGGAATGATTTCCCTCCTGCTGGTCCTCCCCGCCTTCGGGCTGATGTTCCTGTCAGACCATCTGAAACTCGCGGGGCGCCGGAAGCAGGGCAAAGCGCTGTTCCTGTCCGGTATCACGGTCCTGGCCGCGGCCGGCGTCACCGCCGCGGTAAACGGCCCCCGTTTCCAGGCCGCCCCCCTGCTGAAGACCTTCTTCCTGCTGCTTGCCCTGGTTTCGGCGGCGCTGGAGTACGCTGCCCTCTTTTCCGCGCTGCCGGCAGGGGACACCTACCTGCGGGGAGACAGGCCTGAACGGCTGGTGGAAAGCGGCATGTACGCCCTGTGCAGGCATCCGGGCGCCCTGTGGTTTCCCCTGTTCTCGCTGTCGCTGGCTCTTGGGGCCGCGAACTGGGCGCTGCTTGCGGCGGCGGGTTTGGCATCATCGCTCAATCTCCTCTACGTCTGGTATCAGGACCGTGAAGTCTTTCCCAAAACCATTCCGGGCTATGAGGAATACAGGAAGAGCACGCCCTTCCTGATCCCCACGGCACGCAGCATCTCGCGCGCTGTCGGAAAAGAAACAAAAAAGCAGGACAGGCAATGAAGTTTGTGGAGAAACTCCGAAAAGAAACGCCGGAGACGATCTGGCAGGAGTACTGCGGCTTTCTTGACCTGTCCATCGCTGAGTATACAAAGATCCAAAGCAACCTGCTGATGGAGCAGATCGGCCTGCTGTCAGGGTGCAGGCTGGGCAATCAGCTGCTGCACGGCGGGCTGCCCAGGAGCGTTGAGGAGTTCCGTCAGGCCGTCCCGCTGACCGCATACGGCGACTACGCCGACACCCTGCTGATGCGCCGGTCAGAGGAACTGCCCTCAGAGCCCCTCGTATGGCTGGAGACCACCTGGGAGGGAGGGAATTATCCCAGGAAGATCGCCCCCTACTCAAAGATGATGCTGGACACCTATACCCACAACCTTCTGTCCGCGACGCTGCTGTCGACCTCGGAACGCAGGGGCCATTTCCGCGTCAGGCCGCACAGCAAGGTGCTGTATACCCTGGCGCCGATGCCCTATGCCTCCGGGCTTTTCCCGGAATTGATGAAGGGGGAGATCGATTTCCGTTTCATGCCCCCCCTCAGGGAAGCGGTCACCCAATCCTTCAGCCAGCAGATGTCCCGCGGATTTGAGATGGCGGTCAAGCAGGGCATGGACCAGTTTTTCGGCATGAGCAGCATCCTGTTCTACATCAGCCGGAACCTGCTGAACGGGGCAGGGTCGGGCGGCGGGCTGAAGCGGCTCTCGGGCATCAGCCCGGTGATGCTGTACCGGCTCCTCCGCGCCCGCTACCGCAGCCGGAGGGATGGGGTGCCCATGCTGCCCCGGGATATCTTCAAACTGGACGCTTTCGTGTGCATCGGCAATGATTCGACCCTGTACAAGCCCGAGCTGGAGAGATGCTGGGGGAAAAGGCCGATGGAACTCGCGGGAGGGACGGAGCCGACCCTGATCGGCACTGAGACCTGGAGCCGCAACGGGATGGTGCTGTTCCCCGATGCCTGTTTCTATGAGTTCATCCCCGAGAAAGAGATGCGGCGCAGCCTTGCCGAACCGGATTATGTGCCGCGCACCTACCTGATGAACGAGTTGAGCGCCAACCAGCTGTATGAGCTGGTCATCACCGTGCTCAAGGGCGGCTCCTTTGTGCGCTACCGCGTCGGGGACGTCTACCGCTGCCTGCGCCTGACCAATCCCCAGGACGGGCTGGACATCCCGCAGTTTGAGTTCATCGACCGTACCCCGAACGTGATCGACATCGGAGGCTTTACCCGGATCACGGAAAAGGAGATCAGCAAGGTCATCGAAATGTCCCGCCTGCCGATCAAGAACTGGTCCGCCCTGAAGGAATACAACAGCGACATGCAGGCCTTTCTTCAGCTGTTCGTAGAGCTTGAGGAAGAATCGCTGCCGACCCAGGCCGTGGCGGCGGACATCATCAAGGAGCACCTGAGCGTCTATTTCCGCTATTATGACCAGGATTACACCAATCTGAAAAAGCTCATCCAAATGGATCCCCTGAGGGTCACAGTGGTCAAAAGCGGCTCCTTCAGCGCGTTTTGCGAGCTTCGGGGATATCCGCTGCATGGCATCAACCCGCCCGCGTCCGACGTCATGGACTTCCGCGGCCTGTGCGGCCTTGCGAAGAACGGGGGGATCAACCCATGGCAGTAAACAGCGTCCTCTTTGTCGCGATCCCCGGCGCCGCGTTGCTGCTCAACCTTTTCCTGCTGCTCATCTGCATCAGCGCGAAGAAGAACAAGCTCATCTACGCGTTCATGCTGCTGGTGATCTCCTTTTCCGCCTGGTCCGGCGGCTCGGCGGGGATGCGCGCCATGATGTACCCCGGGGTCGCGTTCTGGTTCAACGTGTCCATCCTCGGCATCTTCTTCGTGCCCTTCCTGATTTTCAACTTCCTCCAGCAGTACACCGGCAGGAAAGCCAGTTTTACCCACATGGTCCTGGGGATCAGCTGGCTGGTCATGGCGGTCCTGTCAGTCAGCGGGGCCTTCATCAAGTCTCCGACCGTCCTGTCGGAGAACGGGACCCGCAGCTTTATCTATGAGGTCAGCAACTGGGCGCTCCTTCCGTTCGTCCTCGGCATCGTGACCATCGTGCTTTCCTTCTCCCTGATTTATCACAGCATCAAATACCAGGGCTTGCTGCTGAGCACCTTCATGCCCTTCTTCCTGGGGACAGGGTTCCTCTTCCTCGGACTGACCGCGAGCCTGCTTCCGGCCTTCGGCTCTTTCCCCTTCGACCCGCTGGCCTGCGGCATCAACGCGCTGTTCCTGTTCTATGCCCTGTACAGGAAACACCTGATCACCTTCAGGATGATCGCCTCGCGGGGGCCGATGTACCTCTCCGCCGTCATCATCATGACGACGGTCATGACCCTCGTTTATCCATCGCTTGAATCGGGATATGACCAGCTGTTCCCGGAGTATCTGAGCCAGAAACCCATCGTGTTCGCGGTGCTGCTGTCCGTTGTAACGGTGCTCGTTTACAACATCATCCGGAAGCTGATGTTCGTGCTTTTCAACAAAAGCAACGCCTCAAGGGAAGAGGAGCTGCGCTTGTTCAGCAGGAGCATCAATGAGACGCTGGACAGCCAGCAGATCCTGAAGACCTTCTGCGACCTGATCGAGCGCAACCTGGACTGCGACATGGCCTATATCCTTGTCCGCGATGATAAAGGGGACTATCAGGCAAGGGCCAGCACCAGGCCGGTGTCCTCGGACGGGATCACCATCCGCAGGGACAGTCCGCTGATCGACTGGCTGCAGAAGGACAACCTGTCTGTTTCCTACCGGGAATTCACGCGCACAAAGCACTACATCGCCATGTGGGAATCGGAAAAGGACACCCTGAGAAGGAACAACATCAAACTCATCCTGCCCATTGCAGAGGGCGGGAACCTGCTTGCCATCGCGCTGTTGGCCGATCAGGACCGGAGCCGGAGCTTCCCGCCCAACGAGATCACTTTCCTTGAGTCGGCAGGGGCCATCGTGTCCATCGCGGCTAAAAACGCGATGCTCTACGCCGCCATTCAGGAGGAGGCGCACGTCGATGCCCTGACGGGGCTTTACAACCGCCGCTATTTCATGGAGCTGGCGAAAAAGCAGTTTGAGCAGTCCATCATGCACGCCTTTTCCATCGTCATCATCAGCCTGGATGATTTTAGGCTGTACAACGAACTGTACGGCTCCTGGCAGGGCGACCGTTTGCTGCAGGATTTCTCCGGGATCCTGCGGACGGTGATCGGGGATCGCAGCTGCGCAGCCCGTTTCAGCGGGAAGGAATTCATCCTCTCCCTGCCCTTCAGGGACGCGGCGGAAGCCATCGGCATCGTCGAACAGGCGCGCAGCATGCTGAAGGACCATATCGAGAGGGACCGCGAGAAGAAATACCGCCACCTGACCTTTTCGGCCGGCATCTGCACCTATCCCGTTTCAAGCACCAACCTGGACGAAACGGTGAGCTATGCCGGTATCGCCGTCTATGCCGCCAAGAAGAACGGCAAGAACCGAACGCAGCTGTACAGCTCGGTGGCATCCAATCTGTCCTCGACGCCCGAATCCATCCGGTTTGACGAGCAATGTGCCCAGACCATTTACGCCCTCACGGCGGCGATCGACATCAAGGACCATTACACCTATCAGCACTCCCAGAACGTCTCCGTCTATGCCGCCCGGCTGGCAGAGAGCATCGGGCTGGACTCAGAGCACGTCGAAATCATCAGGCAGGCCGGGCTGCTGCATGACGTCGGAAAGATCGGTATCCCCGAAAACATCCTGGGCAAGCAGGGCAGGCTGACAAACGATGAGTATGCCATCATGCGCCAGCACGCGGAGGCATCCGTGTCGATGCTCAGGTACCTGCCCAGCCTGGACTACGTGGTTCCGGCGGTGTACGGCCATCATGAGCGGTGGGACGGCAAGGGTTACCCGCGCGGCCTGGCCGGCGAGGACATCCCCATTTCCGCGCGCTGCCTGTGCGTCGCGGACTCCTTTGACGCGATGACGACAGACAGGGCATATAAACCTGCCCTGAGCGTCAGCGACGCGCTGGACGAGATCCGGCGGAACCTGGGCACGCAGTTTGATCCGAAGATCGGACTGACATTCATCAGCCTGGTGGAAAAAGGCGTGATCAGCCCAAGCGTCAAGCCCGCGCAGAAGGCATAGAAAAGACGATTCAGCCGCAACGCGCCTGACATGAGGCGCTTTTATCAAGATGACGCCCGGGATGACCCTTGTTTTACTGGGCTTCCGGGGCGTCCTCATCCCCTGTGCCGGGGTTCGCCACCGTGCCTACAGCGCCCAGATTCCCCATCAGGGTGCTCAGCTCGGTCTTGGCGAGGTGACGCCACTCACCGGGGCGCATGGCGCCCAGGGTGATGTTCATGATGCGGATGCGGCGAAGGTGGACGACGTTATATCCCAGGTACTCGCACATCCGCCGGATCTGCCGGTTCAAGCCCTGCACGAGGATGATGCGGAAGGAGCCGGGCCCGGTCTTCCACACGCGGCAGGGGAGGGTGACCTGCCCCAGGACCGGCACGCCACTGCCCATCCGATCAAGGAATCCGGGCGTCACAGGTTTATCCACCGCGACCTCGTATTCCTTCTCGTGCCTGCCCGAGGCGCGCAGGATGCGGTTGACGATGTCCCCGTCGCTGGTCAGCAGGATCAGCCCCTCGCTGTCCTTGTCCAGCCGGCCGACGGGATAGATCCGCCCGGGGAAATGGATATAGTCGACGATGTTCATCTTTTCCCGGGGGTCCGCGGTGCTCACGATGCCCCGCGGTTTGTAGGCCGCGAGATAGACTTTGTCGCCCGCGGCGCTGATCAGCTGCTTCCCGACGGCGATGCGGGCCCCGTCCCTGACCCTCTCCCCGATTGCCGCCACGCGCCCGTCGACGGTCACCCTGCCCTCTTGAATCAACCGGTCCGCCTCGCGGCGCGAGCAGAAGCCGCTGTCCGCGATGTACTTGTTCAGCCGCCTGTCTTCCACGTCCATCACCCCGCGTGATTATACCTTCCGCATCCCCGCCGCACAAGGCGCGGTTTCTCCGCGTCCCCATGCTGACGGATCGGACCGCATGGGAGGCGCGAACAGAAATATGTCCTATCCGGTTCCCATCCTTGACAGTAAACAGACTGGAGGACTATAATGATTTCCGCGCGGGAGCCGATTGCCCGCAAGCACAGCAACGCGTCAGGAGCACTCGATCCTCATTTTGAACCTTCACTTTATCAATCTCTCGCATCCGCCATGCTTCATCATGCGCGGCGAGCCGCCGGACGGGGAATGACCGTCCGGGGTCTTCTTTGTTGATCTAAACATCAGAAACACCGGAATATCGCTATGGCCGAGCCGGGGACGGCGTCCCCTGCGTGGCCGTGTTTTTTGCGCCGCCATGGGGCAGCCGGATCAAAACCCCCGGATCTCCCGCGGCTCCGACCGATCGAGTTTGAAAAGGAATTGAGAAACATATGATTCGTCAGGACATCCGAAACATCGCCATCATCGCCCACGTCGACCACGGCAAGACCACGCTGGTGGACCAGATGCTGCGCCAGTCAGGGACCTTCCGCCTCAACCAGCAGGTGCGGGAGCGGGTGATGGATTCCGGCGACCTGGAGCGGGAGCGCGGCATCACCATCCTGGCCAAGAACACCGCGGTGCACTGGAACAACGTCAAGATCAACATCGTGGACACGCCCGGCCACGCGGATTTCTCCGGCGAGGTGGAGCGCGTGCTGAAGATGGTCGACGGCGTGCTGCTGCTCATCGACTCCTTTGAGGGCCCGATGCCGCAGACGCGCTTTGTGCTCAAGAAAGCGCTGAGCCTGGGCCTGCCGGTCCTGGTGGTCATCAACAAGGTGGACAGGCCGGACGCGCGCAGCCTGGAGGTGGTGGACGAGTTGCTGGACCTGCTCATCGACCTGGACGCCGGGACGGACACGCTGGAGCGGCCCATTCTTTACGTGTCCGCGAGGCAGGGCACCGCCACGACCGACCTGGACACGCCGGGTGTGGACCTGATGCCCCTGTTTGAAGCCATCATCCAGCATATCCCCGGCCCGGAGTGCGAGCCGGACGGCCCCTTCCAGGCGCTGATCTCCACCATCGACTACAACGACTACGTCGGGCGCATCGGCGTGGGCCGGATCCAGCGCGGCGCCGTCGCCAGGCAGGACCAGCTCCTGCGTGTAAACTACCTGGACCCCGCCGTGAGCGACCTGTTCAAGACGACCGAACTGTCCGTGTTTGACGGGCTCAAGCGCACGCCGGCGGACACCGTGGCCGCGGGGGACATCGTCGCCCTGAGCGGCCTGGACGACCTGAACATCGGCGACACGGTGTGCGACCCAAACGCGCCGGAGGCCCTGCCTTTCGTCGCCATCGGCGAGCCCACCGTCGCCATGACCTTCTCGGTCAACGACAGCCCCTTCGCCGGGCGGGAAGGCACCTACGTGACCAGCCGTCACCTGCGCGCGCGGCTGTACAAGGAAACGCAGACAAACGTCTCCCTGCAGGTGCAGGACGGGGAGACGCCCGACCAGTTCATCGTCAGGGGCCGGGGGGAGCTGCACCTGTCCGTCCTGATCGATACCATGCGACGACAGGGCTATGAATTCCAGGAGTCCCGGCCCGAGGACATCCTGAACGAGGAAAACGGCGAACTGAGGGAGCCGATGGAACTGCTGCGCGACGACGTGCACCAGG
>CAUJDI010000010.1 GCA_963169565.1 Bacillota bacterium
GGCAGATGCCTGCGGCCCTGGCTTTCGCGGTGATGCGCTTGATGTGGTCTTCGATCAGTTTGCCGCTGGTCGTCATCAGATCCGCCATCTCGTCGACGATCACGATGATCCGGGGCAGCGGGTCTTCATCAGGCCCGAGCTTCCTGTTGTAGGCGTCCAGGTTCCTGACCCCTGCGTCCACCAGGATCTGATACCGTTCGTCCATCAACCTGCAAATATAGTCCAGGGCCGCCGCGGTCTTCTTGGGATCCGTGATGACGGGCATCAGCAGGTGCGGAACGTCGTTGTAGGGCTGCAGCTCCACAAACTTCGGGTCGATCATCACCATGCGGACGTTGCGCGGAGAGGCTCGGTAGAGCATGCTGCAGATGATGCTGTTGATGCAGACGGACTTGCCGCTTCCCGTCGCGCCTGCGATGAGCAGGTGCGGCATGTCCATCAGCTCGCAGACGATGGGTGTGCCTGTGATATCCTTCCCAAGCGCTACGGCGGTCGGGGAAGTTGTATCCATCATGCGCTGGGAAGAAAGCACGTCACGCAGGTACACTTTGGCCGTCCTGTCGTTGGAGACTTCCAGCCCGACAAAGGACGTGCCCGGTATCGGCATTTCGGCTCGGATCTCGCCTTTGGCTTTCAGTTCGATGGTCAGGTTGTCCATCACGCTGCGAAGGCGGCTGACGTTGACACCCTCGGACAGGCGGATCGCGAAGCGTGTGACCGTCGGCCCGTGGGTGATGTCGTGGACGTAGGCCGGAATGGAAAAGCTCTTCAGCGTCTCGATCAGTTTATCCGCGCGGGCAAGATCCTCCGCCGTGGTATCGGGCAGCTCGCTTTCCGGCGGCTCGGTGAGCAGGCGGACGGGCGGCATCTCATAATCGTCGATCGCCAGTTTGATCTGCTTGACCTCAGCAGGCTTTGCCATCCCATCCAGTGATTTTTTGATGATCGGATCAGCCCGCCGGGTCACGCTGACCCTCTCGCCGGAGAGTTGTACGGCTGGTTGGATGCCCTCTTCGCTTGCTGGTTTTTCCCGGGTCAGGGCAGTGTTTTTGTGCGGGAACACGGGATCCGCGACCGGTTCCGGCGTCCGGATCTCCTTTTCCGGCACGGCGGGTCTTTCCGATTTCTCCGGCGTCTGCCGTGCTGTGGCCGGCTGTTCCTTCAGAGGGGCCGGCTGCTGTGCGGGCTTTGCTTCCGCCTGTTTTCCCGGCGTCATGACCGGCATCTTGACTGACGGCGTTTCTTTGATGCGATTGCCGACCTGGTACGCAGGAGTTGCCTGCTGAACGATCTGCCGCGGCATCACAGGTTCCGCCGTTGCTTTCACAAAGGAGACCTGCGGCTCATCCTCCAGCATACCAGCTGAAGGCTGGGCGATGAAACCGGGCTCCGGCGCAGGATTGAGTTCAGGGAAAGGTTCAAGCGTCTGGCTGGGCCAGACAGGCTGAGGCTTCCGGTAGGTCATGTCACCGTCATCGTCCGGATACGTCTCAGGCACAGGTTCCTGCCGTGCTGAGCCAGGGTCCGTCTGCATTTTCGCGCCGGTCGGAACGGCATCGCCCTTGCCGGCAGGATGCCGCTTTCTGGCGGCTGCGGAAAGGCTTTCAATGATCCTCACAGGGCTCAGCCGCAGCAGCGCAAGGATCAGCGCGGCGATCAAAATGAAGAGCATCACGGCCGCTCCGACGTTCCCAAACGCCAGATGGAGCGGCCAGGCGAACAGCATGCCCAGCGCGCCGCCGCCCGGGAAGAAGGCGTTGCCGGCAAAGCGGCCGTAATACCTGTTGTAGGAAGCAGAGATGTATTCCCACATGCTCTCAGGGGCGATCGCGTTCCGTAAATAGTTCAGGTTTCTGATATAGGACATCAGGTCCGGGTACTCCCTGTCGTTGATCCGAAGCAGTAGCGTCATCAGGGCCTGCAGGCAGAGCAACAAAAGAAAGCAGATGGAAAAGGCGTACATGGACACCCGTCTTTTGGCGGAAACGCACAGGAGCGAACCAAACCAGATGACCGCAATCGGGATGGCCGGGTAGAGCCCGCCGCCAAGCCCGATCGCCATGTTCTTGAACAGATTCAGTGAGGAGGACGCGGTCTGGAGCGAGATCCCCAGCAGCAGCATGAAACCCCAGGCGATGAACAGGACGCCGAACGGCAGCGTGACCGCGCCGCCGCGGTCCGTCGACTGGGTGCGGATGCCCTGTTTCTTTTTTTTACCCCCCGTGGTCATATGCCCCCGCCCAGCCTCAGCCATATCGCGTCCAGCAGTCCGGCGGTGTCAAAGCACAGCCTCAGCTCGCTGCCCTCATATGTGTAGATGATGATTTCACCTTCCGGCAAGCCGTAGGCCTGCGCGCCTGCGCTGTCAAGCGGCAGGACCGCCCCGGGACCGCCCAGTGCTGAAAACGCCTCCGCCTTTCCAGTCCTGCCGGTGATCAGTCCGAACAGGTTCATCCGCCGGGACAGGATGCCGCTGATCCGGATGCCGTTATCAGATATGAGCGTACTGCCGCGGTACGCGTCCTCTTCCAGAAAATAGGCTTCTCCTTCAGGGAAACCTTCAGGATCATACAGTAGGGAATGGCGGAGGATCAGAGGTTCGATCTCATCCCCGAGCCTGGCGTCCAGGCCGGGAAGGATCCCTGATTCCGCGGTTTTCCTGACCTTCTGCGCACATTCCGGGTCAATGTCAAGCAGCCACGGGATGCCTATGCCGGACAGCGTTGAACCCTCCTTGAGGTCGAGAACGCTTTCCAGTTCATGGTAGAGATAATGAAGCGACGCGCTTTTCCCGGAGAGCCAGGTCAGGCTGCCGTCAGGGTAGTAAAAACTCAGGCCGGTCCTGCGCACCAAAACCCTGTCCAGAGGAATTGGCACGAGATCGTCAGCACTCAAATAGTTGGACAGCCCCTCGCCCGGTCCGTTCAGGGTCAGTTCCCCAATAAAGGCAAGCGCATCCGATTCCCCGTCAAACAGCGCTTCATGGCTGACGCGCCGGCCATCCGCGAGGTCAAACATCAGGGGGACATAGCTTTGTCCGCTCCGGCCTGAAGGTTGCCGTCCCCTGACGTCAAACAGGACGCTCATCAGGTGATGGCCGTTATCTGAAGGAAAGACTTCGGCGTTTGCATCCGCTTTCAGGCTGCCGGGCACGCCGGACGAAAGCAGCAGAAGGGTGTTCAAATGCGGTTCCATCGCCTTGCGGATCTGACTGTTGACGCTGTCCTGCACAAAGGCGTTGTCCAATCCGGACAGAGCGGGCAGCAGAACATAGGACTCGCCTGCTTCCTCGCGGATATACTCGATTTCCGCCTCTGCCCTGACTGACAGGCTTCCCAGGTTCATCAGTGCGGCCAGCAGGAGGATCATGCAAAAATGAAAGCGTCTGTGCATTATCTTTGCCTCCTTGAGGGTATAGTACAGCAGAGACGCTATTGTTGCAAGTTTGAAACAGTACGCAATAAAACTGTCACGATTCCGGCGGATGGCTGCCGCTTCCATCGGTTTCCGCAGAATAGCCGGGTTTCCGGCTCATTCCCTCCTGGCGTGCGACGTTCTCGCGGTTTTTCTCAAGGTAGATGCGATAGATCTCCTCCGCGTCCATGCCCGCGGCGATGCACATGCTCAGGAAGAAATGCAGGATATCGACCAGTTCTTCCTTCAGCGCGGCTTCGTTGACCGGCTTTGGGTTCTTCCACCACTTGAAGTTGACCTCGTCCAGCAGTTCGGCCATTTCGCTGAGCATCGCAAGGGTATACCGCTGCATCCACACCGTCCTGTCGATGCCGGACAGGCCGCGTTTCTCCCTGATCCGGTCGTTGAGCACTTTCTGGATCGCGAGCATCTCCTCAAGCCTGTCCATTGGGGATCCTTCCCTTTCCTTTCAGGTTCTTCGCCGCACGTCTTCCGACGACGGCGATTTTGGGTTCCTGAAGAAGCAGTTCCCCCACCACGCGGTTCACGTCCTTCAGTCTGACGCGTTTCATCTGTGCCAGCGTCTCCCGAGGCGGAATGACCCTGTCATGCAGCAGAAGATTGATCCCCAGGCTGGCCATGCGCTGGTAAGCGCTTTCCATGCTCAGGACAAAGCCGGTCTTCAGCTGTGCCATGGTCTGCAGGAACTCCTTTTCGTCAAGGCCGTCCGCTGCGATCCGCGCGGTCTCCTGCCGGATGATCCCAAGGACCTGATGCAGGTTTACGGGCGAGCAGGCCGCGTAGATCGTAAAATCACCGCACTCCGGGTAAAAAGCCGGCGCGCAGTAGATGTTGTATACCAGCCCCTTCTCTTCACGCACCGTCTGGAACAGCCTGGAGGATACCCCTCCGCCGAATGCGGTGGACAGCGCGATCAGCGCGTGGCGGTCCCTGTGCAGGCTGGGCAGGCCCTTAAACGCCACGCACAGATGTGTCTGTTCGGTGTCCTTCTGCAGCGTCAGCGGATCTCCCCCCTGCCGCGGCGTGTTTGCGGGAAACCTTGCCCTGGTCTGCCCCTGCCAGGGCTCAAACTCCTTTTCGGCCTGCTGGATCAGGGCTTTGGGATCAAAGTTTCCGGTCACGGCCAGGACGGCGTTGGCCGGCTGATAAAATCTGCGCCTGAAGGCTTCAAGCGAATCCAGGGTATATCCGCTGATGGCTTCCTGAGACCCCAGAATGGTCCGGGACAGGCTCTGCCCATCGTACAGGCCCTGATGGATCAGGTTGAACACAAGGTCTTCCGGCGAGTCCGCTTCCATCGCGATCTCTTCCCGTATGACCCCGCGCTCCTTGCTGAACTCATCTGCGTTCGGATTTGGATGGACCACCAGATCCGCGAGCAGGTTCACGGCCTGCGGCAGGTCCCGGTCCGTGGTCCGCGCGTAGTAGCTGGTGCAGACCTTGCTCGTCGCGGCGTTGACATTCCCGCCGATCATGTCGATCTCTTCCGCAAGCTGCCGGGTACTGCGGTTCTTTGTCCCCTTGAAGGCCATGTGCTCGATGAAGTGGGACAGCCCGGTCTCCTCCTGGCTTTCCAGAATGGAGCCGGCCTTGACGAATATGCCCGCCGAGGCTGAACGCAGGTACGGGAGACGCTCCATCACGATCCTCAGGCCGTTTGGCAGCGTGTATGTCTGGATCATTTCGCTCCTTCTGTGCAAAATGCGGCTTGTCCGGCAACAGGAGGACAAGCCGCGTCAGTGTGTCGTTCAAATGGGTCCCGGGAGGAAACCGGATTTCCGGTCGCTGAGGTCAGCCTCAGTCTCTCCTGGGCGGGCGTCCGTCGCGCCGCGGCGGGCGGTTGGCGCCGTCTTCCGGTCCCTGCCGATTGAAGGTGCGGGCTTTGTATTCCATGTCGTTCCTGATGAGGTTCACCCGCCCCTGGGCATCGATCTCTGTCACTTTGACCTCGACCATGTCCCCGATGCTGAGCACGTCCTCCACTTTCTCCACACGTTCGTTTGCCAGCTTGGAGATGTGCAGCAGACCGTCCTTGCCGGGAAGCAGCTCGATGAACGCGCCCATGGTGCTCAGGATCCTGACGACCTTGCCCTCATAGACTTCGCCCACCTCGACATCCTTGGCGATGCCTTCGATGATTCGTCTGGCCTTCGACGCTGCTTCTTCATCAGGGGTGGCGATGGCGACGCGCCCGTCGTCTTCGATATCGATCTTGACGCCGGTATCAGCGATGATCTTGTTGATCATCTTGCCGCCCGGGCCGATGACCTCGCGGATCTTGTCCGGATTGATGTAGAAAGTGATGATCTTGGGCGCGTACTTGCTCAGCTGATTCCTGGGCTCGCCCAGCGTTTCCAGCATGATCTTCAGGATGTGGAGCCTACCTTCCAGCGCCTGCTCAAGCGCGCGCTTGAGGATGGCCTTGTCGATGCCCTTGATCTTGATGTCCATCTGGATAGCCGTGATCCCGTTCATGGTCCCTGCGACCTTGAAGTCCATATCGCCCAGGAAATCCTCAAGCCCCTGGATGTCCGTCAGCACGGACACCTTGGATGAGCTGTCATCCTTGATCAGCCCCATGGCAACGCCGGCGACCGGCGCCTTGATCATGACACCCGCATCCATCAGCGACAGGGTGCTCCCGCAGACGGAGGCCATGGAGGAGGAACCGTTGCTGGACAGGATCTCGCTGACCAGCCTGAGCGCGTAGGGAAACTCATCCTCAGAGGGGATGACAGGTTCCAGCGCGCGCTCTGCCAGCGCGCCGTGGCCGATCTCCCGCCTGCCGGGAGATCGCATACGGCCTGCTTCGCCGGTGGCATAGGGCGGCATGTTGTAGTGATGGATATAGCGCTTGGAATCCTCATTGGACAGGCCGTCGAGCATCTGCGCGTCGCGCAGCGAGCCCAGGGTCGTCACGGTCAGCGCCTGGGTCTGCCCGCGTGTGAACACGGCGCTCCCGTGCGCCCTTGGAAGGATGCCGACCTCGCACCAGATCTTGCGGACATCCGTTTCCTTCCGCCCGTCGGGCCGGATGCCATCGTCAAGGATCTTCCGACGCATCACTTCCTTGTTCAGATCATACAGCGCATCTCCGACCTCGTTGGATCTGCCTGGGAAGACCTCCTCAAAATACGCTTTGACCTCCGTCTTCACCTGCTCTTCGCGGGCCTGACGCTCCTGACGGTCATAGGTCGAGAAGACCCACTTCACCTTCTCCAGCGCGTATTCGCGCAGTGCCTGGCTGATGTCTTCCCCGGTGGTAACAAGCGGGAAATCCTTCTTTGATTTGCCGATCTCCTTGATGATCCCCTCCTGGAAGACGACCAACTCCTTGATCGCCTCATGCGCGAACATGATCGCGTCCAGCATCGCTTCTTCAGACAGCTCGTTCGCGCCGGCTTCCACCATCATGACGGCATCCTTGGTGCCGGACACGATCAGGTGCAGGTCGCTCTGCGCGCGCTGCTGTTCATTGGGGTTGAGGATCAGCTGCCGGTTCACGCGGCCGACCATCACCGAGCCTGTCGGCCCAGCCCAGGGGATCTCGCTCACCGCCAGCACCAGGGAGGAACCCAGCATCGCGGGGATCTCCGGCGGGTTGTTGACGTCCACAGACAGCGAGGTGGCGACCACCTGCACGTCGTTGCGCATTCCTTTGTTGAACAGCGGGCGCAGGGGGCGGTCGATCAGCCTGCAGGTCAGGATGGCCTTTTCCGTCGGCCTGCCTTCCCTTTTGATAAAGCCGCCGGGGATCTTCCCGACAGAGTAAAGCTTTTCCTCATAGTCGACGCTCAGCGGAAAAAAATCAACGCCTTCGCGGGGCTGGTCGGATACGGTGGCGCTGACCATCACCGCGGTGTCCCCGTAGCGAACCAGGGCGGATCCTGCGGCCTGTTCGGCATACCTGCCAAACTCAAAGCTCAGCTGCCTTCCCGCGAAATCCATTGAGTAGATCTTGTGGTCCATTCTTTCTTTTCTCTCCTTCTCCCGCGCGGCTTTCCCAGCCGCGCTTTCCATCAAAAAGGCCGAAAGTGCGTTTCTCGCATTCCGGCCGCTTGAATTCCTTATTTGCGCAGGTCCAGTTCGGCGATCAGCGAGCGGTATCGCTCGATGTTGGTCCGCATCAGATAATCCAGCAGGCCCCTGCGCTGACCGACCATCAGCAGCAGTCCTCTGCGGCTGTGATGGTCCTTCTTGTTGATCTTCAGATGTTCGTTCAGGTGGTTGATGCGCTCAGTCAGCAGCGCTATCTGGACCTCCGGGGACCCTGTGTCGCCCTCATGCCGGGCGAACGTGCTCATGATCTGGGTTTTCTTGGCCTTGTCCATATTTTCCTCCTCATATTGCGGGCGGCAGCCGCGTTGATCCCCGCGGGCTCAGCATCGCGTTGGAGTATCGCAGACCCGAGCAGGCGGTTCAGCCGCATCGCTGACTTTATCATATAAACAATGAAATGTAAACCGGAAACGTTCTTTTTTCGCTTTCTTGCCCATGCCGAGCCCGTATGGTATACTTTTTTCTGATCATCCGCTGCGGCCGGCCTGTTTCAGCCGGCCGAAAATCTGCAAGGAGCGCCTGATGGCACAGAATTACACCTCAGAGAATATCCGGGTCCTTGACGAGCTCAGCGCGGTCAGGCTGCGCCCCGGCATGTACATCGGCTCGACCGGCCAGCGGGGTCTGCACCACCTGCTGTGGGAGATCGTGGACAACGCCATTGACGAGGCGTCCAACGATTTCGCCACGGAAGTCTCCGTCACCCTGCACAGGGACGGCTCCGCCAGCGTATGGGACAACGGCCGCGGCGTGCCGGCTGACCCTCATCCGGTGCTGAAGATCTCAGGGATCGAGGTGATTTATACCAAACTCCACGCCGGGGGCAAGTTCGATCACCAGAACTACAACTACTCCGGCGGCCTGCACGGCGTCGGCGCTTCGGTGGTCAACGCGCTGAGCAAATGGATGGTGGTCGAAAGCTTCCGGGACTGGACCCACTGGCGGATGCGCTTTGAGACCGTCAGGGACAAAACGACGGGGAAGGTCCTTCCGGGTCACCCGGCAACCGGGCTTGAGCGTGTCGGCAATACCCGCAAGCGCGGAACTCTGGTTTGCTTCCTTCCGGATGACGATATTTTTGAGGATACGAGCTTTAACGGCGAGCTTGTGATGAGAAGGCTCAGGGAGCTGGCCTATCTGAATAAAGGACTGAAGATCGTCTTCACGGACGAGCGCGCCGAGGCGCCGCACAACCAGCCCCGCGTGTTTCAGTACGACGGCGGGATCGCGGACTACGTCGGTTTCCTCAACGCGGAGAAGACGGCCCTTCATGACGGCATCATCATGCTGGAAGGGTCCAGGGACGGGCTTATGATGTCCGCCGCGATCCAGTTCACCGACTCCTATACGGAATCCCTCTTTTCCTACGTCAACAACATCCCCACCGGGGAAGGCGGCACGCACGAGGTGGGGTTCAGGGCCGCCCTCACCAAGGCGTTCAACGATTATGCCAGAAAGATCAACGCGCTCAAGGAGAAGGACAACAACCTCTCGGGCGAGGACTACAGGGAGGGCATGACCGCCGTGCTGACGGTAAAGGTCATGAACCCGCAGTTTGAGGGCCAGACCAAGGGCCGCCTCGGGAACACGGAGGTCAGGCCGATCGTTGAGGCGATCACGCTGCAAAAGATCAGCGAGTACCTGGAGGATCTGAGGAACGCGGCGGTCGCGCAGAAGATCATCGAAAAATCATTGAAGTCAGCCCGGGTGCGCGAGGCCGCGCGCAAAGCCCGCGACGTGGCTCGGGCAAAGAACGGGCTGGAAGCCGCGCCGCTGGTGGGCAAGCTGTCCAGCTGCACCGGGAAGGACCCTCTGGAAAACGAGCTGTTCATCGTGGAAGGTGACAGCGCCGGCGGAAGCGCGAAACAGGGACGGGACAGGCGTTTTCAGGCCATCCTCCCGCTTCGCGGCAAACCGCTGAACGCGGAGAAAAAGCGCATCGACCAGGTCCTGGCAAACGAGGAGTTCCGTTCCATCATCACAGCGCTGGGCACCAGCATCGATCAGGATTTCAGCCTGTCCTCCCTCAAGTACAACAAAGTGATCATCCTCTCGGACGCCGACCAGGACGGCGCCCACATCCGGGCGATCCTCCTGACCTTCTTCTACCGATATATGAGGGAACTGATTTCGGAGGGCCACGTGTTCATCGGCATGCCGCCGCTGTACCTCATCAAGACCGGCGGCAAGGATGTCTACGCCTATGACGACAGGGAGCTCAGCCAGCTGATTCCAAAAGGGAAGAGCTATACCCTTCAGCGGTATAAGGGACTGGGTGAGATGAACCCGGAGCAGCTCTGGCAGACGACCATGGACCCGGCCAACCGAAGGCTGATGCAGGTGACCATCGAGGACGTCGCCGAGTCTGACCGGCTGATCACCGTCCTGATGGGCGAGAAGGTGGAGCCCCGACGGGACTACATCAGCGAACACGCCAACTTCAACAAGCCGGACCTGTTCATGTCCAGGCAGCGCTGAGGAGCAGTATGCGCAAAAAGGGTTTTCAGGAGCAGTTGGACCAGGTCATCCAAGCCTCCCTTGAGGAGGTGCTGGACAGGAGCATGATGCCCTACGCGGAGCACGTAATCCTCGAACGGGCCATCCCCAGGGTGGAGGACGGGCTGAAGCCCGTTCAGCGCCGCATCCTGTATACCATGATGGAGCTGTCCCTCTCCCCCGACAAGCCACACCGCAAATGCGCCCGCATCGTCGGCGACTGCCTGGGCAAGTACCATCCGCACGGGGACACCTCCGTATATGACGCGCTGGTACGGCTGGCCCAGCCCTTTTCCATGCGCGCCATGCTGGTGGATGGGCACGGCAACTTCGGCTCCATCGACGGGGACGCCGCGGCCGCGATGCGCTACACCGAGGCGCGCATGTCCCCCCTGGCGCTTGAGATGCTGCGGGATATCCAGAAGGACACCGTTCCCTTCCGGCTGAACTTTGACGACACGCTCAAGGAACCGGACCTGCTGCCCGCGCGGTACCCGAATCTCCTGGTCAACGGCGCCTCCGGCATAGCGGTGGGCCTTGCCACCAACATCCCGCCGCATAACCTGGCCGAGGCGTGCAATGCCGTCATCCAGCTGATCGATGACCCGGATACAACGCTTGAGGAACTGATGCGGATCATGCCCGCCCCGGATTTTCCGACCGGCGGCATCCTCATCGACAGCGGCGAGATCGAAACCGCCTACCGGACAGGGCGGGGCAAGCTCACCCTGCGGGCGAAAGTGACTGTCGAGGAGGGCAGGGCCGGACGGCACCTCCTGTACGTCACGGAGATCCCCTACCAGGTCAACAAGGCCCAGATGCTGGAAAAGATCCTGAAGCTGTCGGAGGAGCGCAAGTCCGCCCTGGGATGCATCCAGGACATCCGGGACGAGTCGGACCGCTCCGGCCTGCGCGCGGTGATCGAGCTGAAAAGAGAAGCGGATCCGCTCGCAGTGCTGGCATACCTGTATCGATACAGCGACCTGCAGGTGACCTTCGGCGTGAACCTGGTCGCCATCGCAGGCGGAAAACCCGTGCAGATGGGCCTCATCGAAGCGCTCAGACACTACATCGCGCACCAGAAGGAAGTCGTGATCCGCCGCACGCGTTATGACCTGGATCAGGCGAAAACCAAGCTGCACATTCTGGAAGGCCTGATCACCGCGGTCGACCATCTGGACGAGGTCATCGCGCTCATCCGTTCTTCAGGGAACGGGAAGGAAGCGAAGGAAAGGCTCATCGCGCGCTTTTCCTTCAGCGACGCCCAGGCGCAGGCGATCCTGGACCTGCGGCTCCAGCGCCTGACAGGACTTGAGATCCTGGCGCTCCGGAACGAGTATGACAGCGTCGTCAGATTGATCGGGCAGCTGGAGGCCATCCTGGTCAGTGAAGCAAAGCTGATGAAAGTCATCAGGAACGAAATAAAGGAAGTCTCGGAAAAATACGGTGACCCTCGGCGCACGCAGATCACGGAGCCTGACGGGGAAGAGGCGGCCAAAGTGCTGCTCACTGAAGCGCCCGTGCCTGAGGAGACCATGGTGCTTATGACCCGCGGCGGTCATCTGAAGCGGATGCACAAGCGCGTGTTTGATCGGATGGATCTGCCGTCCAGCCCCTCGGACATCCCCCTGGTCACGTTCAACACCATGACAGACCACACGCTGCTCTTCTTTACACAGATCGGGAACTGCTATCAGGTCCCGGTCAGCGGTCTTGACGAGCTGATCAGGCCTAAAGACCGCGGCACAGTGCTGGCGGGGATCCTCAGCGGCCTTGAGGACGGCGAAACCTGCATATCCGTGATCGACATTCCCCCTGACGGACTGGAGAGCCTTGCCGACCTGTTCTTCTTCACAAAACAGGGCATGGTCAAGCGGACCGCGCTTTCGGAATATGCTGTCCGCCGCGGGAAGGTTGCGGCCATTCTGCTGTCCAAAGGCGATGAACTGGTCAGCGTCTTCTCCCCGCGCCCCCAGGACGACCTCTATTGCCTGAGCAGGGAGGGCCTGCTCATCCGTTTCCATGAAAGCGAGGTCCCCTGCACCGGAAGGGTCACGAGGGGCGTGCGCGGGATCAAGCTGAACCAGGATGACGCGCTGCTCTCCTCCGGGGGCATCCAGAACGGCGACTCCCTGCTGCTCATCAGCGAACGGGGCTATATGAAGCGCGTTCCGGGCAGCATGATCGACCTGCAGCGCCGCGCGGGCAAGGGCGTCCGTTCCTTCTATTTCAATAAAAACGCCAGCAATGGTAGCTATATCGCCGCAAGCGCCGTGATCAGCCTGCCGCGTTCCTTCACGGTGCAGACGTCCCTGGGCCAGCTTGTGACCCTCGGCAGCGAGGAGATCGCGCAGCAGAAACTCGCCGACCGCGGCAAGCCGTATCTGCTGGCGGTGATGGATGACGTTGTAACGGACATCATCCTGTAGAAAGGGTCAGGCGTTGTTGACACCTTCAGGCAGGGTCGGTAGAATACCGTCATGGCAAACACTTGACGGACAAATGGAAATGAGGCAAGGATGCGGGATTTGAGGTATCTGGTCGACCCGAAGCGGTCCCTCATCATGCTCGCGCTTGTCGGCGCCGTCGTCTGGCTGCTGCAGGCCAGCGCTCTGCCGGCGTTGACGTACCTCGGTTTTGGCATGATCCTGTTCCCCTTTCTGCTGCTGCTCGTCGCGTCTCTTGGCGGTATCCTCCCCTCCCTGCTGTCTGTCGCGCTGATCATGATCGCGGCAATCAAGGTGTACGGTATGGCGGGCCTGTGGCTGATGGCCTATCTGCTGCCGGTTCTGCTGGCCTTTCTGGTCAGCCTTGAGATGCGCCTTCCCTTTATCAAGACAGCCGGGATCATCCTTTCGGCATTTATCCTCAGCTTCGTTGCGCTGTTCGTGATCTTTCAGCAAAAGACGGGCGGCAATCTGTACGGCGCGCTTGCCCAGGCGGCGATCGACGGGCTGGACCGGATGCCGGAGCGGGACAGCCTGCTGTATACCCTCTGGAGAAGCGGCCTGATCTCAAGCGGACAGGAAGCAGGGGCCCAGGTGATCCAGGGCGCCGGGACAGAATGGTCCTTTCTGCCAGATGTGGTTTTGGAGTTCTACAAGGGGATCAGGACCCGTGTCAGCTCGCTTGCCGCGTCACTGATGCCGGGGATGCTGACCACCTACAGCATCAGCCTGGCGACCCTGGGCCTCGGCTTTGCGGTCCATCTTGGGCAGAAACGGAAGACCTGTCCGGAATTGCTCATGACACCCTTCTCCCTCTGGCACATCCCTAGACAGTATGGAAAACGGCTGCTGATCCTGGCTGCGGGCTACGTGGTCGCCCAGCTGTCCAGCAATCTCGTACTGGTCGTCGCGGGACAGATGATGTACAACGTCTTTTTCTCCATCTACGCCGTCCAGGGGATCGCCCTGAACGACTACCGCTTCAAAGCGCGCGGCATGAAGCCCTGGCTCCGCATGTTGCTGCACCTTCTGTTGTTTGCCATCCTTCCCCCCGTCGCCATGGTACTGGGCATCTATGACCAGGCGACGGATCCGAGGAAACTCAGGGCCATTTCGCCGCAACCTGACCAAACCTGAAAAGGAGAAGCATATGAAAGTCATCCTGCTGCAAGACATTCAGGGCACCGGAAAGAAAAACCAGATCATCAACGTATCCGACGGCTACGCCCGCAACTTCCTCTTCCCGAAGAAATGGGCGATGGAGGCGACCCCGGCGGCCGTCCGCGAGGTGGAGCGCCGCGAGGAGCAGGAGCGTGCCAGGGAGATGGCCCGACGGCAGGAAGCGGAAGCCCTCGCCGCAAGCCTGAAGGACAAGGTGATCCTTCTTCAGGCCAAAAGCGGCGAAAAAGGCCGGCTGTACGGCAGCGTGACCGGGCAGGAGATTGCGGATGCCCTGAACGCCCAGCATGGGATCGTTCTGGACAAGCGCAGGATCGAGATGGCAGAGCCGATCCGTACGGTCGGCGACAGCGAGGTCACCGTGTCCCTCTACGCCGGCGTCAAGATCCAGATGACAGTGAGGGTTCAGGCGATCCATTAAGGAAATGCCGACAGAGAGATGAACAGGAGCAAGCGATGACGTCATACGGCACAGGTGATCCGGTCCGCGTGCTTCCCCAGAGCATGGAGGCTGAGCGCGCCGTATTGGGCGCGGCCCTTCAGGATCCCGCATCCCTGATGCTGGTGATGGAGACCCTGCAGCCGGAGGATTACTATCACCCGCAGCACGCCGTGATCCATCGCGCCATGTCGCAGCTGTTTTCCCAGGCCAGAAGCGTTGACCTGGTCACGATGGACACGGAGCTGTCAAGAACAGGCGCGCTGGAGGGCATCGGCGGCACGGATTACCTCATCCAGCTCATCCGTTCCGTCCCCACGACGGCCTATCTGCGGCACTATATCGAGATCGTGGTGGAAAAGTCGACGCTTCGCAAGCTCATCGCCGCCTCCGGCAACATCAGCCGCGTCTGCTTCGAGGAGCAGCTTGGCCTGGATGAGACGCTTCTGTTCGCGGAAAAGGAAATCTTTGACATTGTCATGAAGCGCACGGGGTCCCAGCAGCTGACCCCCATCCGCGAGGTCATGAAGAGGACCCTTGCGCAAATCGAAGAATTGGTCCGCAACAAAGGCAAGATCGCCGGCGTTCCGACAGGCTTTATCCTGCTGGACAAACTGCTGACCGGCCTTCACGCAGGCGAACTGGTCCTGGTCGGGGCGCGCCCCAGCATGGGCAAGACCAGCTTTGCCATGAACATCGCCGCCCATGCCGCAAAGTACGGCAAGTCCGTCGCGATCTTCAGCCTTGAAATGCCAAAGGAACAGATCGCCCTGCGCATCCTGTGCGGCGATGCCCGGATCAATATGCAGTCCATCCGCTCAGGCATCCTGACCGCCAAGGACTGGGAGCGACTGTCCGCGGCCCTCGGCCCGCTGTCGGAAACCAAGATCTACCTGGATGACAGCTCCTCCCTCACCCCGACCCAGCTGCGGAGCCGCTGCCGCAGGCTGATGACAGAGCGCGGGCTGGATCTGATCGTGGTGGACTATATGCAGCTGATGAGCGCGGACGGCAGGACGGAGAACCGCCAGCTTGAGGTCAGCGAGATCTCCAGGAAACTAAAGGGCATCGCGCTGGAACTGAAGGTCCCTCTCCTGGCCTGCGCCCAGCTGTCCCGCGCCAACGTACTGCGCAGGGGGGGCAGCATCAGGCCCGTGCTCAGCGACCTGCGCGACTCCGGTTCCATCGAACAGGACGCAGACGTGGTCATGTTCCTGCACCGGCCCTATTATTATGAGAAGGAGAACAACGATCCCAGCGAGGCTGAGGTCATCATCGCGAAGCAGCGAAACGGCCCGCTGGCAACCGTTCCCCTCACGTGGCAGGAGGAGTTCACCCTGTTTGAAAACCGATATGAACCCACAGGAGCGTACCATGAATCAGACTAAAGTCTGCCAGTTCGTCAAGGACCAGCGGTTTGAAGGATTCCTGATCGTCAAGTCCGCTGAGAAGCGGATCAATAAAAACGGTGATCCTTATTTGGACATCACCTTTGCCGACGCATCTCAGGACATCAACGCCAAGGTATGGAACAGCGACGAGACCCCTCCACCGCCAGGGACGGTTAAGAAGATCCGAGCCCTGATCACGGAGTATAACAACCGCCTGCAGATGAAGATCGAGCGCATGCGGGACACCGAGGCCGGCGACGCGGTCGACCTTTCCCAGCTCGTTCCCGCCGCACCCCGGCCGTCTGAGGTGATGTTCGGAGAGATCATGGAGATCATCTCCGGGATGCAGAACCCTGTGCTGAAGGCGATCACGGGCGAACTCATCCGGCGGGCTGAAGAAAAGATCCAGTATTACCCTGCCGCACAGAGCATGCACCACGCCGAGCGCAGCGGACTTCTGCATCACCTGACGGATATGCTGGGTGCCGCGAAAGCCATCTGCGCCTGCTACTCCTATCTGGACCAGGATCTGCTTCTGGCCGGGGTCATCGTGCATGATCTTGGCAAGCTGGAGGAAATGATCGCCAGCAAGCTGGGCAGTGTGACGGAGTACTCAAAGCAGGGCCTACTGCTGGGGCATATCGTCACCGGCGTCGCTGACATCCGGGAAACGGCGCGATCCCTGGGCTTCGGGGAGGATGATGAGTATCCCCTGCTGCTGGCCCATATGGTCCTGAGCCATCACGGCATCCCGGAATACGGCAGCCCCAAGCCGCCGATGTTCCCGGAAGCCGAGGTGCTCAGCTGGCTGGATTTGCTGGATTCCAGGCTCAACGAGATGCAGGCCGCGCTTTCCCGCACCAGGCAAGGCGCGTTCAGCGACAGGGTCTTTGCCCTTGACCGCCGCGTCTACCATCCCGTCTATCAGAACGATTCCTACCCGGATGAGGAAGAGCAGGTTCCCTTTGAACCCGGCAGCGGAGAGGAAGACCTGCCTCCAGCGCGCGTCAAGCCTGACGACGCGGAGCGCGCATACAACCGTTTTCTGTAAACCTTTCGTCAACTGCTTGACGGATCCGTCATTAATTGTTACAATATTTTTACAAACTCTCCTCGCAGTCAGAGAACGGAGGTTGAACGAATGAAAAAACTGATTTTTGTCAGCCTGCTGGCCTTGGTTTGCCTGCTGGCCATCGGCTGTCAGCCGCAAAGCGGATCGCCTGCTGTCAGTCCGACCAATCCCATCCTGACCCAGCAGTCGCCGCTTGACGTACCGACAAAGACCCCGGTCATCGAAGGCCTGCCGGAGGGATATGACCCTTCCTCTGAGGAAGAAAGCGACATTGTGCTGCCCGACTCCGATTTTTCGGATTCCGGCATCGCCGTGTTCGCGGGCGCGACCCCCATTCCGCTGGATCCGGTCGACATGCCCACGCCCACACCGCGCCAGCCGCTGGCTTTCACCTATGCCACCTACACCGCCGCGAAGCTCGGCCTGACCTTTGAATGCGTCGCCGGCTATGTTGTCGACGATTCGCAGTCGGACATCTATATCCTCAGCGAACCGGCTGAGCAGCAGAAAGACAACTACTCCGTTCAGTTTACCGTCGCTCTGAGCCCCACAACGGCAAGCTATGCCATCGGCAACGTCCGTACCGACGTGCGGGCCTTCGCGAACGATCTGGGCAAAATGAACTACAAGGAATGGCGGATCTCGGAAACGGCCGAGCGCAATCTGATGGGCAAGCCGGGCTATTACGTCACCTACCGCGGCGTGATGCATGACGATACCATCGTCAGAGGGCGCGTGCATATGGCGCTGCTGGACAACAAACGCCTGCTGACGATCCACTTTACCGGTCCGGGCGAATACAACAGCGACTATACCAACGTGTTCTACCGCATCAGGGAGACGATCAAGGCCATCTGACAAATCACACCATACAGACGCACCGCCGACCCCAAATGGCCGGCGGTGTTTTTTCCATCTGGCTATTCTGCAGGTTCAGGGGGCGTGTCCGGCTTTGAGATCACCGGCAGGTCCTCAAGGCTTTTCAGGCCAAAATGGGAGAGGAAACGCTCTGTCGTGCCGTAGAGGATCGGCCGCCCCAGGGTCTCTTTCCGTCCGGATTCGCGGATCAGGTCCTTCTGCATGAGCGACTGGATCGAGTAGTCGCACTTGACCCCCCGTACCGCTTCGATCTCCTGCCTTGTGACCGGCTGCCGGTAGGCGATGATGACCAGCGTTTCCAGCGCGGATTGGGACAGTGTCATATGCTGGGCCGGCTGCAGCACCTGTTCCACTTCCTGCGCGTAATCGGCCTTGCTGGCGATCTGCACCTGGTTCGCGAAACGCTTGAGGTGAAGGCCGCGCCCTTCCTGGGCGTATTCCGTTTCAAGAAGGTAAAGCGCCTGTTCGATCTGGATCAGTGTGACGTCAAGCGCCGTGGCCAGCGAATCGACGGATACGGACTCCCCGCAGACAAAAAGGATGGATTCGATGACTCCCTTCAATCGCTGCGCCGTCATGCTTCGCTCAACCCCCTGCTCCCCCTGGAAAGGATGATGTCATTGCTGTTTTCCTCCTGCCTGGCGCTCAGCCGCCCCTGTTTGAGCAGCTCCAGAAGTGCCAGGAACAGGGTGACCACCTCGCTGCGTGTCGGCGCGCAGCTCAGCAGACTGGAGAATCGTTGACTGCCTTTGCGCAGTTTTCTCAGGATCTCAGCCATGCATCTGGGCACCGTATGCTCATCCATCAGGATGAGCGCCTGCTGCACGGCCTCTTCCCCCGTATTCTCTGCCTGCCTGGCGCTCAGGCGGGCAAACGCGAGGATCAGGTTCTCCAGTGTCAACCCTTCCAACTCATAGGTCACGGGCTTTAGCGGAAACTCCTCAGGCAGTTTGGTGAACATCCGGGACGCGGCCTGTTCCAGTCCCTGCATCCGCGCCGCGATCTGCTGATAGTATGCGTACTCCTCCAGCTGTCTGATCAACTGCTCTTCGGGATCCCCTTCCTCAGACACTGCCAGTACGGGCAGCATGGACCGGCTTTTGATCAGCAGCAGGGTGGCGGCCATCTGGATAAACCCGCTGGCTTCCTCCAGGTCCATGATGCCGGACTGCCCGACGATCCGGATATACTGCTCGGTCACCTCCGACACAAAGATATCCCTGATGTCGATCTTCGCATTCCCGATCAGGTGCAGCAGCAGATCAAGCGGGCCCCTGAAAGATTTCAGTTCAAATACCAACTCCATGCTATACCGGAAAGACCGACAGCAGCAATGGAAGGATCGCCCCCTGTACCGCGTAGATCGCCGCGCCCACCCATCTGCCGATAAAATTGGTCGAGAACAAGAGCAGCAACAGCCCGATCTGCGCGAAGCGGAAGGCCTTTCCGCTGATGTTCAGCTTGCCCTTGAACAGGAGATCATTGACCACGTGAAACCCGTCCAGCGGCGGGATGGGCAGCAGGTTGAACAGGCCCATTCCGATATTGACCATGGCCAGCTGGAAGAAAAACCGCTGCACGTGGATCAGCCAGGGCGTCTTCAGGAGAAATGCCAGCGCCTGATCATTTTCCGGGAAGAGCTGCATGGTGAAGCCGTTCTGCTGAAAATCCAGGAAGAACGAAGCGCCGTAATGAGTCAGTGCTTCCGGCTTGTATAGGGCGCGGCTGATCAAAATGGATACCAGCGTCGCAAAAACAAACAGGATGAAATTTGTGCTAACCCCCGCCAGGGAGACGATCAGGTCGTCGCGGCGGGTGTTCCTGAAGCGCGCTGGGTTCACGGGAACGGGCTTCGCCCAGCCAATCCCCATCAGAAACATGCTGATGGTCCCGAACGGGTCAAGGTGCCTGAGCGGGTTCACGGAAAGGCGGCCCATATCGCGCGCGGTGGTATCACCGCACCTGAGCGCGGCATAGCCGTGTGCCAGTTCATGCAGGCTCAGCGCCAGCAGCACGGCCGGCGCCCGGTACAGCATGAACCGGAGGAAGCCCCATGGATCCTGCTGCAGCCAGTTGAGCAAATCAGTTGACCCCTTCCTTCACCTTCGCCAGCGCTTCCTCCGCCATTTTCCGGCTGACATAGTTCAGCGGGGAGAAACTGCCGTCAAGCGCTGTCTCAAGCTTTTCCCTGGCCTGTTCATATTTCCCTTCCTGCAGATCATAGGACGCCAGGAAATACAGTGTGTCGATCTGCTGCGGCTTGATCTCATGCGCCTTATCAAAGTATGGCCTGGCTTTCTCGCGGTCATTGAGCAGGCGGTAATAGGTCTGGCCCAGGTTGTCCAGCGCGATGGGATCCTCGTCATCATACTCCAGCGCTTCCTGATTGTACTTCAGCGCCTTATCAGCATCACCCGCCTCGATGTACAGAAAGCCGAGCGACTGGTAGGTCAGGCTGCAGGGAGACTGGCGGTGGGACGACTCCAGCGTGCTGATGGCCTTTTCAATGTCCCCCATCTTCCAGACCGCGACGGCATAATTCATCATCAGCTGCTGCCGCCGCTCCGTCGTCATGTCCGGCGCTTTCTGTGCCTTGACCATGATTTCCCTGACTTTGGGGAACACGCTCTCATCGCCTGAGCGCATCAGCAATACGCTGTAGGGAAGCATGTAGGCGGCCAGCACGACGCCGTCGCGGTAGAGCGCCTCATACATTGATAGGGCATCTTCCTTCTGGCCCTTCTGATGCTTCAGCATCGCGCTTCTCACCCTGAGTCTGTCTTTGATGTTCATCCTGATGTCTGTTTACCTTTCTCATCAGCCTCTGGCTTCTATGTTCCAGATTGCTGAAGTCTTCCTTCGCCGTGTCGGAAAACCCGATGCGTTCGGAACAATATATCATGCCCTGCCTTGCGATTTCAAGCGCGCGCTCCGGCCTGCGGAAGCGATGCTCATAGATCTTCGAAAGCTCGATGTAGACGCGCCCGGTCGCGGACCTCCCGGACCTGAGCGCTTCATACTCCTTTACCGCCTCCGCGTCCATGCGGTTCTTCTGGTACATATCGGCCAGCCGCAGACGCGCCATGTCGCGCACGCTGCCCTCGCTGCAGGCCTGGTAGCATTCCTGCGCCCTTATATGTTTCTTCTGATGCTCAAAGGCCTTGCCCATGCTGAACAGATCTTGCTGATGCGCCGTTTCCAGCGGCTTTTCATGCAGACTGACCATGTGAATAAAAAGCCTGGCGAGGGACAGGATGTCCTGGCAGTTGTGGTCCAGTACCTGTTCAAGCAAGCCCTCATCCCTGCTCGTCAGGTACTCAAAGTAGCGTTTCGGGACTTCCGATCCCGGCAGGTCATCCTCCCTGGTCTCTCCGAAGACCGCTTCCTCCATCCGCGTCAGGCTGCAGCGTCCAAGGCGAAGCTTGAACACCCTGCGCGCGGCGTGCAGCAGGTCGATATGGTCCAGGGAGGACAGCCGGTCCTCCATTCTGTTCACGGCGATACGCCCCTGCAGCAGCGGCAGGTCAAAGGAAGCGCCGTTGTAGGTCACCAGGCAGGTCGTTTCCACGATCTTCCGGAGGACGTCCCGTATGAGCATCTCTTCCTGATGATAGTCCCGCATCAGGATCTGGCTGATGACGATGCCGTCCCCCTCGATCCGGCCAGTCCCGACGAGGAAAGCCAGCGTGCCCGCCCCGCCGGAAAGCCCCGTTGTCTCCGTATCCAGGAACAGGAAGTCCCCCGTCTGATGCTCCGTCTTAACCTTTCCGCCGGACAGAAAGGACAGCGCTTGGGCGCCTGCCTGAAGCGGCCCAGACCCGTCAAGCGGTATGCGCGCGGTCCGCGTGATGCATTCCCCTTCGCATTCACGCGCAAGGGGCTTTGCCTTTATCGGCTGCGCGCTTCTCAGCCTGTCATAGAGCGAAGCCATTCATCCGCCTTTTTCCGGTGCGAGGCGCGTTTCCTCATCAAGGTCGATCCTTGGCCCGGATGTGGGCTTTGGCGTCGGGTAGGCATACCACAGCGCCTGTTCATAACTCATCCCGTCTTTCAGGTACGGAGCCGTGGCGTCCCGCAGGACGTCCTCCCGCTCTTCCTCTTCCGCTTCAGACAGCTCGGCCAGTGTTTCATCAGCATTTCCCTGCATCATGTCCCGCATCAGGCCCGCCAGCAGCACGTGGCTGGCGCCGGTGAGCACGTAATCCGGCAAAACGCTGGCCATTTCGACGTAGGTCTCAAGCGGAATGTCCAATTCATAGATCGCGCTGGCGTGCGCGATGCCAACGTAGCGGATGTGCCAGGGCTCCTCGCTGTACCCGGTGACGTCGCGCCATTCCTCCTTGTACCTGAGGATGAAGCCGAAACGGTGGGCGTTCTCCAGCACCCACTTCCCCTCCGTCGTGCTGCCGAAAGCGGTATTCAGATTCAGCTGCGAGGGGGCTTGCACATCCATCGCCAGACCGAGCTGGTGTTCGCTCGCGCCCGCCGGGGCGACGCGGCGCTGTGCTTTTTCACGGCTTCCGACCTCTTCCGTTTTGCTGTTGAACAGGATCTGCTGAATGACGTAGCTTCGGTAGCCGGACGTCGCATATAGGGCATAGCCCTTCTCGAAAAGCGCTGCTCTGAACATCTTTTCAAGCGCTCTGGCGGCGTTCCCGCGCATCAGGATGTTCTCCTGAAGGCTGTCCTTCCGGGTCTGCACATCCGGCTTCACAAGGTCTTCAGGTTCATAGGACTTGCTGATCCGATGGTCTCTGTTAATGAGGAAAAGGTCGCCGCCGAGCGACAGGATCGCGCTGTCAGCCAAGGGCGCCGGGGACGGCGAAGGCAGCGCCTTCTCCGCGATGCCATTGAAGGCCGTCAGCATCAGCGATGCCGTCAGCAGCACGATTAGCGGCTTTTTCATCCTCATCCTCAGGGCACCTTGTAAAAGAGGGAGACCTCGCCGTCCTCTTCCCCCTCATCCATCAGGATGGCGGGAGGAAGTGCGCTGAGTTCTCTCAAAAGCGCAGGATAATCCCCGCCGGCTGCCTCATATTCAGCGATGGCGTTCTGATATTCCTCTGTGAACTCCTCCAGGGACAGCCGCCGTTCCATCATGTACGCCGCAACCTCAGGCCCGACGTAACGCAGGTGCCAGGGCTCATAGATGATCCCCGTGATGTCTTGCTTTTCCGGCAGATACCGGATGATGAAGCCGAAAGCTGCGCAGTTGGCCTCCATCCATCTCGCTTCCGCCGTCTCGCCGAAAGCGGGCGTCATTCCATCCCGCCGGGACCATTCGCGGTTGAGGACGTCCGCCGCCAGGCCCGTCTGGTGATCGGAGGATCCGGGGGGCGCGACCACGCCGTCATCTTTCCCGTTTTTCTCAAGGCGGTTCTGATACATCGTATTCTGGGTCCCCCAACTGCGGTAGCTGCTTTTCAGGTATAACTCATACCCGGCCCTTTCCGCCTCCGCGAACAGGGAAGTCAGGGCTTCCGCCGCCTCGCGGCGCAGCTCATGCGGGCCGCTGACTCCGCGCAAGCTGACGGGGACGATGTTTCTGGGCAGGAAGTCCTTGTCCAGCAGATTGTCCCGATTGGCAAGGACAAGGAAACCGTTCCTGTTCTCCAGCTTGTCGGCAGAAATCGGATACGTCCATTCGACCGCCTGGGCAAAAGAAGTCAGGGGCAGCAGGACCAGCGACAGGATCATCAGCCCGCAAAGCCATTTTTCACGGATGCGCTCATTCAAATGCATAATACTCCCCGAAGGATTGAAGTGCCAGGGACTCGATATAGGTTTCCAGCGGGACGTTCAGTGCGTTGATAGCCTGCGCGTGTTCCTTCCCGACGTAACGGATATGCCACGGCTCATCCGCGTATCCTGTGATCCCGGTCCACTCCGCCTTGTAGCGGATGATGAATCCGAACAGGTGTGCGTTTTCCCTGACCCACTGCCCTTCCCTAGACTTTCCGAACGCGCCGTTGAGGTTGCTGCTGCTCGTTCGTCCGATGTCCACCGCCAGGCCGAGCTGGTGCTCGCTGGCACCTGCCGGGGCGACCAGCAGCATCGCCACTTCCTTGCTGCCGCTTGTCTTCTGCTTCCTTGCATAGATGGCCTTCTGCTGATCGAAGCTTCGGTACCCGGACACCGCGACCAGGGTCATTTTCATTTCCTTTGCGGCGTTGAACATCTCCTCGAGATGCAAGGCCGCTTCACGGCGGAGCTTGATCCCGGCGTTCAGTTTCCTGACGTTCACCGTCACCAGGTCGTCCGGCACATACGCCTCGGTCAGCCGGTAGGTTCGGTTGACCAGATACAGCGAGCCGCCAAGGCTGGTCCGGTCGGCATAGGACGCGATCCCGGCCTGAAGCAGGTTCAGGCATGCGAGAAGAACGGACGCGATTCTTACAATCAACCGCCTGCCCTCCGGAACAGCTCGCCATAAAGAGACATGAGCCGCTGATAGGCGGGGTGATTCAGTCTGATCCTGACCAGCGTCCCCTCATCACCGTGCGTTTCCTCTATGATCCGGCCCTGCCTGCGGATCTCCCCCAGCAGGGAGTAGCGGTCAAAGGGGATCAGCAGCGTATGGGTGCGCTCCTGCCTGCGCAGGAGCGCCGTGATCGCGTCCAGCAACAGGGGGATCCCTTCACCGGTCTTTGCGGATACTTTCAGCGCTCCAGTCGGCGTCACCCTGTTTTCATTACAAACGGTGTCCCACTTGTTGTACACCTCTATCCGCGGCTGCTCCGTCGCGCCCTGGCTTGCGAGGACCTCCTCCACCACTTCCCGCTGCGCCAAAGCCTGCGGGTTTGATGCGTCGGACACGATGACCAGGATGTCCGCGCCCAGCGCTTCGTCCAGGGTGGAGCGGAATGCCTCGACCAGGTCTGTGGGCAGCTTGCTGATGAAGCCGACGGAATCGCTCAGCAGGAACTCGTCCCCGTCCCTGAGCGTCACCCGCCGGGAGACAGTGTCCAGCGTTGCGAACAGCTGATCCTTGACCAGCACGTCTGCTCCCGACAGCAGGTTCAGCAGGGTCGACTTGCCCGTATTGGTGTAGCCGACCAGCGCGACGGTCAGGATATCGCTGCCCTGGCGGTTTCTGCGGCGGATCTCGCGCTGACGCTCAAGCTCCTTCAGGTCCGCCTTCAGCCTCTGGATGCGCGCCCTGATGTGCCGCCGGTCCATTTCCAGCTTGCTCTCGCCGGGGCCGCGGGTGCCGATGCCGCCTGCGAGGCGCGACAGCTGGGCGCGCGCGCCGATGAGCCTGCTCGCTTTATAGTTGAGCTGAGCCAGCGCCACCTGCAGTTTCCCTTCGCTGCTGACTGCGCGCTGGGCAAAGATGTCAAGGATCAGGGCAGTCCTGTCAATGACCGGGATCCCGACGATTTCTTCCAGACGCCTGGCCTGGACTGCGCTGATCTCATCATCTACGATCAGCAGATTTGCTGCGCTCGCCTGCGCCTGAAGCGCGACGTCCCCGGCCTTTCCGCTGCCGATATAAGTGACGGGATCAGGACGCGTCTTCCCCTGAAGCGCGCTGCCGACCACCTGTGCGCCTGCGCTCTCCGCCAGGGCGGCCAGCTCCAGCAGTGACCGCTCCGTGTCCACGCTGATCAGGAAAGCGCGCTCCCTGTCTTCGAGCGTCGTTTCCGTATCCAGTGCGAGGAGCAGGTCGTTGCTCCGGATCGCCTCCATCAGTTTTGGGTCGTCAAGCTCCCGCAGGCCAACGCGCTGAATCGGCCCGGCCTTCAGCGCGCCGGCATCGCTTTGGGAAAGGAAAGAAAGGCTCGCCGCGGTCAGGCGGCCCGAGGCGTTCACCCCGAGCGCGCACATCGCGTCAAGGCGAAGGCTCTCCACAGCGGCAAGGTCGACGTCTGACAGTATCTCGTCCCCGTTGGGGTGGGTATGCACACAGCGGACCCGGCTGAGCCTTTTCAGGCTCCGGCGCTGGCCGAAATCCTCCAGCGGAACGCTGTCGCTCTGGCCGACGGTGACGCTTAGGATCTCGCCGCTGCGGGCGATATATACAGCAATTTCCCGGTTGATGAGTCCGGTCAGCTCAGCCATCCGTCCGGCCAGTTCAGCCGGCAGGAACTCCGTTGGGCCGACCGGTACGTCGTACAGCTCCTTCAGGTGCTTCTGGGTGCTTTCCCTGAGCCCGGACAGGTTTCCCGACAGTTCAGGCATTTACGCCCCCTGTTCATTCTTTTTCCGGTAATCCTCAATGGCCGCTCGGATGGCCTGTTCAGCCAGCACTGAGCAATGTACTTTCTGCGGCGGCAGCCCGTCAAGCGCTTCCATTACTGCCTTGTTGGACAGCTGCAGCGCTTCCTCCACCGTTTTCCCCTTCACCATCTCCGTCGCCATGGAGCTGGTCGCGATCGCGGCGCCGCAGCCGAAGGTCTTGAACCGCACGTCCTTGATGACGCCGTCCTCAACGCGCAGGTACATCCGCATGATATCCCCGCACTTCGCGTTGCCGACGGTTCCGATACCGTTGGCATTCTCCAGTTCGCCCACGTTCCGGGGCCGGTTGAAGTGATCCATCACTTTATCGCTGTACATTGTTTTGGTCTCCTTATTTGATGTCCCCTTGGTCAAACAGGGGGGACATGTCCCTGAGTGTCCTGACGACACCGGGCAGGACCTTGAGCACTTCTTCCACCTCTTCCCGGGTGGTGTCCTCCGACAGGGTCAGCCGGAGGCTGCCGTGCGCGATCTCATGCGGCAGGCCGATCGCCAGCAGCACATGGGAAGGATCCAGGGAGCCGGAGGTGCAGGCCGACCCGGAGGACGCGGCGATGCCCATCATGTCCAGCCTCAGCAGCAGCGCTTCTCCCTCGATATAGCGTACGGACACGTTGACGTTGTTGGGCAGCCGGTTGACGGGATCGCCGTTGAGACGCACGTCAGGTATATTCTTGAGGATGCCCTCCGCCAGCATGTCCCTCAGCGCTGCGATGCGCGGAGCCGTCTCTGGCTGAATCCCGCACGCCCGCATGATGGCAGCGCCAAGGCCGACGATCGCGGGGACGTTTTCGGTTCCGGCCCTTCGGCCAGCTTCCTGGGCGCCGCCATGAAGATACGTATCCAAGCGCGTCCCTTTCTTGACGTAGAGTGCCCCGATCCCCTTCGGCCCATGGAATTTATGGGCTGACAGGGAGAGCATGTCCACGCCCCAGGCCTTCACGTCCACCGGGATCGCGCCGACCGCCTGCACGGCGTCGGTATGGAAGAGGATCCTGTTCTCTTTCGCGATCCTGCTGATCTCCGCAATCGGCTGGATCGTGCCGATCTCGTTGTTGGCGGCCATCACGGAGATCAAAATGGTATCCGGGCGGATCGCCTGACGGACCGTCTCCGGGTCCAGGCGGCCGTGCTCATCAACCGGCAGCCTGCTGGCTTCAAACCCCTGCTTCTCAAGCCAGTCCACCGTATGCAGCACGGCGTGATGCTCGACCGCGCTGGTGATGATATGCCGTCCTTTCCCCTGATTGGCAAACGCTGCGCCCTTGATGGCCCAGTTGTCGCTTTCCGTGCCGCCGCTGGTGAAATAGACCTCCTGCGGGCTGCAGTTGATGGCTGCGGCCACCCTGCGGCGGGCATCGCTGACGGCCTTGCGGGCGTCGCGGCCGGTTGCGT
>CAUJDI010000011.1 GCA_963169565.1 Bacillota bacterium
ATTCCTGGCGCGATCTGCCGATGAAGTACAACCAGTGGTGCTCGGTGATGCGCTGGGAGAAGACCACGCGCCCCTTCCTGCGCACGGCGGAGTTCTGGTGGCAGGAGGGTCACACGGTGCATGCCACGGCGGAGGAGGCGCAGGAGGAAACGCTCCAGATGCTTGAGCTTTACCGTGCCTTCTGCGAGGACGTGCTGTCCATCCCCGTGTTCTCGGGCCGGAAGAGCGACAAGGAGAAATTCGCCGGCGCCCGCGCCACCTATTCGGTTGAGGCGATGATGCAGGACGGCAAAGCCCTGCAGGCCGGCACCACCCATAACTTCGGGACCAACTTCTCCGTGCCCTTTTCCATCCAGTACCAGAACAGGGACGGCGTGCTTGAGTACTGCCATGAGACCAGCTGGGGCATGTCCACCCGGCTCATCGGCGCCATCATCATGGCGCACGGCGACGAACGCGGCCTGAAGCTGCCCCCGGCCGTGGCTCCCTTCCAGGCGGTCATCCTGCCCATCGCCGCGCACAAGGGCGGAGTGAAGGATAAATGCGAAGAGGTTTTCAGTCTGCTCAAGGCCGCCGGCATCCGGGTGAAGCTGGATGACAGGGACAACGTCTCCCCCGGATGGAAGTTCAACGAGTGGGAGCTGAAAGGCGTGCCCCTGCGGCTTGAGATCGGTCCCAGGGACATCGAAAACGGCGTCGCGGCCTACATGCGCAGGGACACCTTTGAAAAGGGGACCCTGAGGCTGGACAGCCTGGCGGAGGGGGTCAAGGCCCTGCTGGAGGACATCCGCAGGAACATGTTCGACATCGCCGACGCCTTCCGCCTCGCCCGCACCAGGGACGTGTTCAGCATGGAAGAACTGGGTGAGCAGGTCAGCCAGGGATATGCCCGGGCGATGTGGTGCGGCGAACGCGGCTGCGAGGACAGGATCAAGGACGCTTTCTCCGCCACCAGCCGCAACATGCCCTTTGACCAGACCCCCATCGCTGAAACCTGTGTATGCTGCGGGGAGAAGGCGGACAGGGTGATGTATTTCGCCAAGGCGTATTGAGCGTCGGCAAAGTGTCTGCGGACACTTTGCCGTTTTGGAAGAACGGGCATTTTCACTTGGTTGCTGCGCTCCCGGACCGTGAAAATGCGAGGAATGAATTGCTGCGCAAACCGCCCCGCCCGCCCGGCAAAGCCGAATGAAACAATTTCTGTCAGAGGGCTGTGCCCTCCTAAACTCCCCTGGGTTTAGTTTTATTGCAGCCTAACAGGCCTTTCCGCTTGGGAAGGCCTGTGTCTTTTCATACTGGGCTGTGGTAGCATGGCCTGAAGAAAGGGAGAAGGGGGGTCGGAAAAGATGCCTGAGAAGGGCTTACCTTTGCGGATCACGCTGCTGGGCATCGCCTCGCAGTACGTCCATTCCTCCCTCGCACCCTGGTGCCTGCAGGCGGGGCTGAAGGCCTATGCCGCCCTGCCGCATGAAGCGCTTGTCGTGGAAGGGACAGTAAACGAGCCGCCGGAAGGCTTGAAAAACCGCGTCATCAGCACCGCGCCGGACCTTCTGGGCATCTCCTGTACTATCTGGAACATCAGGACAATCTCCGGACTGCTCCCCCCTCTGCGCGCCGCGCTGCCGGACTGCGTCATCGTGCTGGGCGGGCCGGAGGTCTCCTTCTGCGCGGAGGAAACACTATGCGCCCTCCCGGAGGCTGATTATGTCATTTCCGGCGAGGGCGAGCTGCCTTTTGCCAGGCTGGCCGATGCGCTGGGCGGGATAGGCCGCCTTAAGGAGGTCCCGGGGCTTTACTTCCGGGAGGATGGCCGGATACGCGCCAATCCCCCGATGGATCAAAGCGGGGAGTGGCCTTCGCCGGTTGGTCCCGGATACCTGCAGGCCTTGAACGGCCGCATCGCCTACATCGAAACCAGCCGCGGCTGCCCCTTTTCCTGCGCTTTCTGCCTTTCCGGGCGCGGGGACAGGCCGCGGGCCTGTTCCCTTGACCGCGCCTGCGAGGAGATCCTCCTGCTTGCCAACTCGGGCACCCAAACCGTCAAGTTTGTCGACCGCACCTTCAACGCGGACAGGGAGCGCGCGAAGGTCCTCCTGCGCTTCATCGCCGGGGAAGCCGGGAAAGGGATCCCGGGCTCCGTTGTTTTTCACTTTGAGATCGCGGGGGACCTGCTGGATGAGGAGACGTTGGACATCATATCCTTTTCGCCCCCGGGCTTGTTCCGCTTTGAGATCGGGCTGCAGTCCATGGATGAAACCACGCTCAGACGCGTACGCCGCAGGACGGACATGAAGCGTCTGACGGATATGACCGGAAGGCTCATCGCTTGCGGCCGCGCGCGCGTGCACCTGGACCTGATCGCGGGCCTGCCCGGGGAGACCCTGCACATGTTCCTGCGGGGCTTTGACGAGGCCTTCCTGCTGCGCCCGCATGAGCTGCAGCTGGGCTTCCTCAAGCTGCTGCACGGCAGCGCGATGCGGGAGGAGCCGGAGACATACCCCTGCGCGTTTGACCCTCTGCCGCCCTATGAGGTAAAGAGCACCCCCTTCATGAGCGAGGGAGACATGTCCGATTTGCATATCATCGAACACGCGCTGGATAAGCTGTACAACAGCGGACGTTTTATCGGGACGCTGAAGTACTTGACCGGGGATGCCGGGATCCGTCCCAGCGAGCTGTTCTTCCTGTTGGGAGAGGCCATCCGGACGGAAGAGGAGGGCAGGGGGCCGCTGTCCCTGGACGCGCTGACGAACCTCATTTATGCCCGCCTTGCTGAGCGCCTGCCGGGGGAGGCCGGGCTGCTCCGGGACCTGATGCTGACGGACCGCCTCGCATCCACGAAAACCAGCGTGCTGCCCGCCGCCCTCAAACAGGAAGGCACAGGGCTTCACGAAGCCAGGCAGATACTGTTCCGCCTGTTCCCGCGGACAGCGGGCGTGCCCCGCGCCGTTGGCCTGCTGTCCGAACAGGGCGGTTCAAAGGCAGTATTCTGTGATTACGTTCAGAAGGACCCGGTTACAGGGCTTTATCCGGTGAACAGCGCGGATCTTCCCCTTTGATCCGGTGTATCAGGTTTCCGGACAAAAGTGGCACTCACATGCTGGTCAATAAAGTCTTATAAATGCAGGGGCTTTACGTCCCTGTTCTCATACATGCAGAACGCGTACCGCAGCCCGTTCTCCTCCCGTTCTTCCCCCTCTTCCAGAAGATGCCATGCCGGCAGTTCGTCCAGGTTGGGGAAATGGCGGTCGGCGGAGGCGGAAGCGCGTATTTTGGTCACATAGGCCCTTTCGCAGTATGGAAGCAGGTCCCGGTACAGGCTCTCCCCGCCGATGAGCATGACCTCGTCTTTTGGGATATCCCTGACGGCGCAGGCGAGTTCCTCCTTTGAGTGCAGCACCTCCGCGCCTTCCACCCGAAGGCCCTGGTCCCGGCTGAGAACGAGGCAGCGCCGGTCCTTCAGCGGCCGGCCGCCGGGCAGGGATTCAAGGGTTGCCCGGCCCATGACCAGGGTCTTCCCCCGGGTCATCCGGCTGAAGTATTTCAGGTCCCCCGGCAGGCGGAACAGCATCCCGCCGTCCCTGCCGATCCCCCAGTGCTCATCCACGGCGACGATGGCGTTCATATCAGGGTTTCCTTTCTCACTCCGCCACCGGGATCTTTACCGGGAAGGGGTGGAAACGGTAATCATGCAGCGCGATGTCCTTCACCGTGAACGCATAGAAGTCCGTGACGTCCGGATTGACGGAAAGCGTCGGCGCGGGAAACGGCTCCCTGCTGATCAGCTCTTCCACCAGCGGCACGTGACGGTCGTAGATGTGCGCGTCGGCGATCACATGCACCAGCTCTCCCGCCTGAAGGCCGCTCACCTGGGCGAGCAGCATGACCAGCACCGCGTACTGGCATACGTTCCAGTTGTTCGCCACCAGCATGTCCTGGGAACGCTGGTTGAGGATGGCGCTGAGCCGGTTCCCGGACACGTTGAAGGTCATGGAATAGGCGCAGGGGTAGAGCGCCATCGCGTGCAGGTCCCCGTGCACGTACATGTTGGTGATGATGCGCCGGGAGGCGGGGTTGTGCTTCAGGTCGTACAGCACGCGGTCCACCTGATCGAACTCGCCCTCCCTGTAACGGTGCTTTACCCCCAGCTGATATCCGTAAGCCTTGCCGATGCTGCCGTCCTCATCCGCCCACTGGTCCCAGATGCGGCTGTTCAGGTCCCTGACGTTATTGGACTTCCTCTGCCAGATCCAGAACAGCTCGTCCACGCAGTTCGCAAGCCTTGTCTGCCGCAGCGTCAGGATGGGGAACTCCTTTGTCAGGTCATAGCGGTTGACAAGCCCGAACAGCTTGACCGTGTGCGCCGGGCTGCCGTCCTCCCACTTCGGGCGGACCGGCTGTCCCCTGTCCCATACGCCCTCGCTGAGGATGCGCGTGCAGTTGTCGATGAACACCTTGTCCGCAAGGCTCATAATACCCTCCATGCCGATAGAGTACCGGCCGTTTCTTTCTGTTCCCTATCATACCGCATCGCAGGCTATGAAGCAAAGCCAGCGCCTGCCCCGTCTTTGACGCACTATCTCTCATCCTGTATACTGATCCTGGCAGGATATCAGGAGGCACGCGTGGTAAAACTCAGGGTTTTGGCTGTGGCGGATACGGAGAGTCCCTTCATCTGGGACTATTTTGACAGATCCCTGTTCAGGGGGGTCGATCTTATCCTGTCCTGCGGCGACCTGAAGCCCTCCTACCTGTCCTTCCTGACCACGATGGTGTCGGCTCCACTGTTTTACGTGCACGGAAACCATGACGGAAAGATGATCTCAAACCCGCCCGAGGGCTGCATCAACCTTGAGGAGAGGATGCAGGTGATGAAAGGCGTGCGCTTCATCGGCTTTGGCGGATGCAATTCAACCAGCCCCAAGCCCTTCCACTACAGCGATCAGGAGGCCGCCCGGCAGGTCACCCGGCGGATGCAGGAGATCAGTTTCTACGGAGGGTTCGACGTGCTGGTGACGCACGCGCCCGCAAGGGGGCTGGGCGACGGGGAGGACAGTTTCCACAAAGGCTTCCAGGCCTACCGCGTCCTGCTGGACCTGTTCAGGCCCGCCTGGCATTTCCATGGACACCAGCACCTTACCTACGCCAGCCGCAAACGGAGCATTCAGTACGGGGAAACGCAGATCTACAACGCCTACGGCTACAGCCTGCTGGACCTGCACATCTCTCCGCCAATCCGGCGCAAGCGGATCAGCTACATCAAGACCCGATATGACTGGGGGAGAGCCTATGGAAAGGAATCTGCACCAGGAAGCGCGGTTTGAGTACAGCCGGGCTGTGAAGACGGCTCAGCGGGAATACAGGGAACGCACTGCCAGGGGGGAGCGCGGCAACCTCGCGGCGCTGGATGAGCTCACCGGGCAGACCCGCATCATGGCGTACATGAAGCAGCCGCAGCGGGAGATCTCCCTCTCCCGCGTCGTGGGCACCTATACCGCCGCGCGCGCCAACTCCTTCTCCTCGGGCTTCATGCCGCTGCACGGGGAGAACAGCGAGTTTGCCGGAAAATGGATCCACCTCTGCGCCATCCACATGGGCGAGGGGCTGCGCGACGCGGTGCAGGTGTACGAGTACCTGTGGCACTACTACGTCATCGAAGGCAACAAGCGCGTCAGCATCCTCAAGCATTTCGGATCCCCCACCGTCCGCGCGGACATCACCCGCGTGGTGCCCCAGCTGGATGAGAACGACCCTGCCACCGCGGTCTACTATGCCTATCTCCGCTACGACAAAACCGGCAGGTTCAAGAACATCCAGCTCTCCGCCGGGGAGAAATACCAGCAGCTGGCCGAGCTTGAGGAGCGCTGGGCCGCGGGGACGGAAAGTGAGGAAGGGCTCAACTTCAGCGCGATGTACCTGCAGTTTGAGGCCGCCTATACCAAAGTGAAAACGCCCCTGCCGCTGGGGGACGCCTTCCTGGAATACCTGAAGGTCTACGGCCTGCCGGTGGACACCACAATTTCCGCCATGTCCGATCAGGTCGCGGCACTCCTGCCGCAGATGGAACTGGTCTCCCAGCCGCGCCAGGAACCCGTCCTGATGCTTGCCCCGGAGGAAAAGCCCGCCCCGGGTCTGATGACGCGCCTGTTCGGGCAGAAGCGCGGCGCCAGCGTGGTCTTTGCCTATCCCGCCGGCAGGGCGGAGGACAACTGGCTGGGCGCGCATGAACGGGGACGTCTTGCCATGCAGGAAGAGATGGGCGACAGGGTCACGTCCGGGTCTGTCGACAACCTTTCCCCCAACAACGTCTATGAGAAGCTGTCCGAGCAGGCAAAGGACGCGGATCTCTTGCTGATCACCGCGTCGGAGCTGACCCTTCCCTCCCTCAGATTCGCCCTGGAGCACCCTGACTGCCTGACCCTTGTCTATTCCCGCATCCGGGAAGATTTCCGGCTGAGCACCTACTACGGGCGCTATTACGAGGCGATGTTCCTGTGCGGCATGGCGGCGGCGATGGCGACAAAAAGCATGAAGGTCGCCTACATCACCCCGAAGATCGACTACAACCGCCACACCGCGGACATCAACGCCTTCGGGCTGGGGGTCAAGGCCGTCCGGGCTGACGCGGAGGTGATGGCGGTCTGGAAAGACGTGCTGCCCAATCAGCCCGCCACCTGCATCAACGGCCTTCTGACCGCGGCGCGGCTGGGGGCGGACGTCGCCCTGACGCCCCGCTACCCCGGCCTTCAGGGCATCACCGTGCCCGAACGGGTTTTCTCCTTCGTGGCAAGGCTGGACGGCGAGGGGAATCCGAAGGAGTACATCGCGGCACCGCAGTGGGACTGGGAGCGCTACTATACCGAGATCGTAAGCAGTTACCTCAACGGCAGCCTGGACATCCTGCGCGTCATCGACAGGGGGGACCCCAACGTCACGGGGCTCTGGTGGGGTCTTGGGGCGGGAGTGCTGCGCTTCCTGACCTCTTCCGAACTGGGGATCAGAAATGCCCAGCTGCTGCACTTCATGCGCGCCAGCATCGCCAGGGACAGCTTCAATCCCTTCTACGGCCCCATCAGGGACATGAAGGGTTACCTGCGGGCGGGGGATGAGCTGAAACTGAAGCCCTATGATATCCTGAACATGGAATGGCTGTGTGACTTCATCCGCGTCATCGGCTGAGGGACTCCTCCGGGTGGGTATAATCCATCAAATATGAATGAAAGCGAGAAAGCGATGCAAGCGAAGAAAAAAGGCAGGGTCCTGATCTGGCTGGGCGTGCTGGCCGTCATCCTGGCCCTGGGCCTGGGCGGTCTGTACCGGGTGGGCCAGGGGGAACAGGCGCTGGTGCTCACCTTCGGCCAGGTCACCGACACCAACGGGCCGGGGCTGTACTGGCGCATGCCCCTCATTCAGCAGGTGGTCTCCCGCAGCGTGACCACCATCCACAACGTGGAATACGGATACCGTACCACGACCGGGGGCACCAGCCGCACCTCGGCGGAATACCTTGACGTCAAGGATGAATCCGTGATGCTCACCAACGACAACAGCATCGTGCAGCTGGAAGCGATCTACCAGTACACCATCCGGGACGTGCGTGAATACCTCTTTGACGTGGATGATCCGCAGGGCACGATGCACCTGGCGTTTGAGGCCATCCTCAGACGCAACATCCAGAACCGGTCCCTGGACGAGGCGCTGCTCAATAAGGATGCCATCGAACAGGAGGTGCTGCCTGATTTCCAGGCCCTGATCGATTCATACAGGATGGGGGTCAAGGTGCACGCCGTCCACATCCAGAACATCACCGTGCCCCAGGCCGTCACTTCATACTATGAGGACGTGAACAACGCCAAGAACGAGATGACCAGGCGCCTGGACGAAGCGCAGCAGTACGAGTTCCAGGTCCTTCCGCTGGCCCGCTCCAAGGCATATGAACTGACCCAGGGCGCCATCGCCTATGACGCGGAGATCACCGCCAAGGCGGAGGCCGACACCGCGGGGTTCAAGGCCGTGCTGGAGGAGTACAATGCGGAGCCGGCTTCGGCGCGCAGCAGGATGATCATCGAAACGATGGAGGAGATCCTGGGCGGGGCCGGGCGCATCGTGGTAACGGACGAGGGCAGCAACGTGCTGCAGCACCTGGACCTGGGGGAAGACCTTGTCAGCACCCCCGCGCCTGAAGGGGGGATCTGAGATGAACAACAACAATCAGGGCGGCTGGAACAGCCCGTACCGGCCGGCCGCTGCGAACAAGGCGGCGGAAGCGCTCAAGGGTTTCGCCAAAAAGAACACACGGCTCCTCATCATCCTGGCGGTGGCGCTCATCGCCTTTCTGATCCTGCTCAATGAAGCCTTCTTCATCGTCAGCGAGGCCGAGCAGGCTGTGGTCAGCCGCTTCGGCGTCATCAAGGCCATCATCCTGGACGACAACAACACCTTCCATGAGGACTACAGGGAGCTGCTCAAGGATGAGATCACCGCCTCCGGCACCGTCGCGATCAGGCGGGGCAGCGGGCTTCATTTCAAGGTGCCCTTTGTGGACAAAGTGGACAAGTTCTCCTCCCTGCTGTTCAGCTATACCTCCAGTTCGGAAACGGTGAACACCAGCGAGAAGAAGCAGTACAACATCACCACCTACGCCCAGTGGCGCGTCGCGGACCCCGCGCTGTTCAGCCTGAAGCTGGGCACCTCGATGAACGCGGAAAACCAGCTGGACAACCTCATCCACCCCGTCATCGTACAGGCCATCAACCGCCTGCCTGCGGAAGATTTCATCTCCAACAAGGACGCTCTCAACTCCGCGCTGAAAACGGGGCTTGAGACCATCAACCGGGACATGGTGATCCGCGGGATTCAGGTCATGGACATCCAGGTGCACCGCACCATCCTGCCCCAGGCCAACGTGGAAACGACCTATGACCGGATGAAGGCGGACCGCGCGAAGGTGGCCCAGCAGCTGCGCAGCCAGGGCGAGGAAACCTACCGCATGCTGGTTGCCGACACGGACCTGAAGGCGGCGAAGATCGAGGCGGACGCTGTGCGCGCGGCGGGCGAGACCCGTGCCAAGGCCGACGCGGCGGCCATGGGCATCTACAACAGCGCCTACAAGGCCGACCCGGAGTTCTACCAGTTCTGGCGCTCCCTGCAGGCGCTGCGGGGCAGCTTCAAGGCGAACAGCGTGCTCGTTCTGACCCGGGACCATCCCCTGATCAAACAGCTGATGGATTGGGGTCTCGGGACAAAGTAAGCCATCCTTCCCGGATAAGGGACAGCCCGCGCGTCGGACGCGCGGGCTGTCTTTAATTGGCTGTTTTCATGTTATTCTTCCGGGAAAAGACAAAGGCAGAAGGGGTGTCCGGCGGGGTCGAGCATCACGCGCCAGTTCTCGCTGAACTGCACGGGCGACTCCTTGGCGCCGATGGATTTCGCGTATGCGACGGCTGCCGGCAGATCGCGGACGCCCAGATCGATGTGCACCTGTGTACCCCGCTCATTTCCCGGCCAGGTAGGCGGCAGATAATCCTCCAGCGGCTGGAGGATCATGCGCAAATCCGCGCCCGACAGCTTGTCCTTGCCCGACAGGAAGGGGAAAGGGTCCTCCGGGCTGTTGCCCAGTTTCAGGTCCAGAATGTTTGAGTAGAAATCGATCATCGCGGGCACGTGTTCCGGCGCGCAGTCAATGGTCACGGTGCCAAAGCAGACAAAGGGCTTTTCCATACGCTGATCTTCCTTTCTCAATCGTTGGGTTTGATCTTCTCCCCCCATTTGCCCAGGTAATGCGCCCCGACAAAACCTGCGGCGGCGACCAGCGCGCAGATGATCCCCTCAGTCACGGTCGTCAGCCGGTACTCAGGCGGGGGGATAATGACGATGGCAAGGGTGCTGGCGACGACCAGGCCGACCACCGCGTTGGAGGCGACGCCGTAGTGCCGGTCAAACAGCCTGTCGATGAAGCGGGCCAGCAGGAAGGCGACCAGCGCGATGCCAAGAAGCAGGGGCAGGACGACCGAGAGGTCCAGGTCTTTCACGGCCGCCATGATCTTCGTGTAGATGCCGATGAACAGCAGGATGGAGGAGGAGGACAGCCCGGGCACCACCAGGCTGAAGCCCCAGATGATCCCCGAAAGGAAACTGAGCGGCAGGGTCGGATCCAGATCCTGCCCCTGCCCCCCTGAAACCAGGATGAGAAACGCCAGAAGCGCGATGAAGCCGATGATCAGCGCCAGAAGGTTGTTCTTCTTCTCCGCCTGCGTCAGCGCGGACCCCGCCTGCGGCTTCTGCGCCGCTTTGTACAGCAGCGGCACCGTGCCCAGGATCAGCCCCACGAACAGCGCCAGCGGGATGGGGGAGGAGCCGGAGAACATCCAGTCCACCAGCTTGGCAAACCCCCAGAACCCCAGCCCGACGCCCAGGATGACAGGGATGAACAGCCTGTACTGCGCCCTGAACGTGGCGACGGGGTGGGAAAGGAAGGCCATCATCGGCCGGTAGATGCCGAACACCACCGCCAGCACGCCCCCGGACACGCCGGGCAGGATCGCGCCCCCGCCAATCAGGGCGCCCTGGATCACCCGGTAGAGCCACACAATCGGGTTTTCTCGGGATCGATTTGCCGTTTCTGACATGGGCCCCCTCCTCAAACTACTGTAGTGATGGCAACCCTATGCGATGGACGCGGGCCTGAAGCTTTGCTCCGCGATGCTCTCCCTGCGCCGGATGCCCAGGGTTCTCAGGTGCATGACGGCCAGGTCAAACAGTTCCCTGTTCCCGAAACGGTCCGGGCTGTGCGCGTCGATGCCGATGATGGCCTCGGCCTTCTCCTCCGCCGCGATCTCCCAGAACTCGGGGCAGGGGTAACCCGCTCCCCTGCGGAAATGGTTGTACAGACCGGACAGGTTGTATTCCAGCACCACGCTGTGCTCCCTTGCCGCCTGGCAAAGGTCCCTGCCGGCGCTCCTGCACTCCGCGTCAAAGCGAGCGTATCCCTGCATGTACAGGTCCGGGTGGGCCATGCAGGTGAAAAGGCCGCTCTCAATGGCTCGGACGGCATGCCGGGCGTAGCGGCGCACATCCTCCGGGCTTCTGAGAACGCCGAAATAGAAGTCCTCCCGGACCCGGTCGTAATGGTTGCCGAAGAGCAGATACTCTATCCCATATCGCTCCCGGGTATCCCTCAGCCAGTTCATGTATTCCGGGTAGTACTCCGCCTCAAGGCCCAGATGGATATCGATCTTTCCGCTGTTCTCCTTTGCCAGGCGGCGCACGGAGCTCACGTAGCCGTCCAGTTCATCAGGGGACATCCTCATGTGGGACTGGATGCTTTCATTGCAGGGCCAGGGGGTGTGGTCAGAAAAGCCTAACTGCGTATAGCCTGCCTCAATGGCCGACTGGACGTAGGCCTCGTCAGATCCGACTGCGTGCAGGCAGCGCGCTGTGTGGGTGTGATAATTGGTTCTGATACGTTCTTCCTCCTCATGACCGGCTTTTCAGCCTTTCCCATCCTATCAGGGCAGGGGGATTCCCGCAATCATTTCGTTGTGGGATTGCGATAAAAATTGGATATGATGATTTGGTTTCTTTACCGTTGCATTAAGCAACTGAACGGATGGCTTAAAACGGGAGTATGTTCATTTCACTCCCCATATCATGCCGCCAAATAATAGAATGGGTTAAAAACAGAACATCTCATCTGTTAAGTTGTGAGTGACGGAAGGAGGGAAGGAGATGGTAATCTTTCAAATCGAGTCTGAACTGACTGAGAAACCGGAGCCGCTGGTATCCAGGGAGCAATCTGTGTATGCCGCGTCCCTGCAGGCAGCAAGCGAGGCTTTCTTCCATGCCCAAAAACGGCAGGCATACATTTTCATTTCAAACCTAAGCGACGGAAAACTGACAGCCGCGGCGATTTCGAAAAGGCATGAATGCCTGGATACAGTGGCGCAGGAGTTCCTTACACAGGCCGGCATCCGGCACAAAGAGATTGTGATCAAGGAGATCACGATCAAAATGCTCCAGTCACTGCTCCGGATGGGTGTCAGAAACCGGTTCATTGAAGACGACGACACCATCCTTGAGCGGTTCAGCCTTGCCGGCCTGATGGGAAGATTCGCTCGGGGAGTCGATTTTGAGGAGGCAATCCTGTCCTGTGACTGGAGCCAGGAGGAGCTTATGAAAAAAGCAGAGGGGTTATTGGCCCGGGGAACGCTGGTGCCGGAGATCAAACGCATTTATGCAGGCGCGAAAACTCCTTCCGTCCTCGGTCACCCGGTCCATTACCTGATCCAGACAGACTCGGCTGACGTTCGGGATGAAATGGCCGAAATACTGCTTTCCAGCCTTCATGCCAGCGGACGCATCAGGAACAGGCGATTCTGCACCTTTGTATTTGATGAAACGTCTGACGCGCCCGGAAAGCAGTATGAATTGGTCTGCGAAACCTGCTTTGGCGGGGCGGTCATGGTCTGCCTGTCGGCTTTGGATGAAGAGGAAGGCGATTACGCCTGTGTCAGTGTCGACACAGTGAGCCACCTGTGTCGTGTGATGCGAGAATACTGCAATGACGTGCTGACGGTCTTCTGCCTGCCCCGCAGCCAGGAAAAAATGAAAGACAAACTCATTGAATGCCTTGAGGACGTGACGCTTGTTATGTTGAATGAGGAAACCGTATTCGGCGAAAAGGCAAGGGAGTACCTTCGTGGCCTTGCCGGGAGGTATCATGTCAGGCCGGACAGCGCACTGTACAAAAACGTTCAGGATGAGAGCAAGGGCTATCTGGCGGCTGACCTGAACCGCGAATTCAACCTATGGCTCGGCAGGCAGTTAAAAACACAAGTCTATCCACAGTATTCCGATTTTGAAACAGCATATAAAAGTGCCAGTTCCAAACAGCCAAAGGGCAGTGCGTACAATACGCTGATGGGTTTGATCGGCCTGCAGGAAGCCAAGGAGATGATCGTACAAGCCCTGAACTACAGCAAGGCACAGAAGCTCTTCAGGAACAGAGGCATGGCTTCAGCACCCCTGCCCATGCACATGGTGTTTACCGGCCATCCCGGGACAGCGAAGACAACGGTCGCACGCCTGTTCGCCCGGATCATGAAGGATAACGGTGTGCTGAAGACCGGGAACCTGCTGGAAGCGGGAAGGGCGGACCTGGTCGGCAAATATGTGGGCTGGACCGCGCAGATGGTCAGGGATAAGTTCAAGGCTGCTTCGGGCTCCGTCCTTTTCATTGATGAGGCATACTCGCTGGTGGATGAAAGGGATGGGATGTACGGCGATGAGGCGATCAACACCATCGTTCAGGAAATGGAGAACCGGCGGGATGATATGGTCGTGATATTTGCCGGGTATCCGGATAAAATGGATGCTTTTTTGAACAAGAACCCAGGCCTTCGCAGCCGGATCGGCTTTCACGTCTCCTTCCCTGATTACAGTCATGCTGAGCTATATGAAATACTTCATGCCATAGCATCAGAGGCACATATGACATTAAATGTAGGCGTTAAGGAAAAACTGTTGCCTTTGTTTGAGAGCGCAAGAAAGGAACGGGACTTTGGGAACGGAAGGTTTGTGCGGAATCTCTTTGATAAGGCGCGGCTGCGTCAGGCGAACCGGATACTCGCCCGTGATGCTGATTCTGTCAGCAATGAGGATGTCATCGCCCTGTGCGCGGAGGATTTTGACCTCAGCGGGGAATTACCGATGGGGCAGCCTCAGCGGGCAATTGGGTTTGGCGCGTGAAAGGCAATGCGGTCGCGGGTGATGTTCGCTTTTTGTCACATTGGAGATTGCTCCGCTTTCCCATAAAAGGTATACTCACCTCCAGAGGTGATCATATGGCGACTGCGCAGCCCAAGAAGCTCCTGATCCTCAATATCCTGGACATCATGAAGCGCCGCACGGACGCTGACCACAGGCTGAGCCAGCAGGATATCATCCGCATCCTGAGGGATGATTATGCCATGAGCGTTGACCGAAAAGCGGTCAAGCGCAACCTCATGGACCTGATTGAGTATGGCTTTCAGATCGAATACACGGAGATCGTTCGCAAAGGGAAAACGGGTGAGGACGAACCTATATTCACTGACTGGTATCTGGAGCATGAGTTTTCGGATGCTGAGCTGCGGCTGCTGATCGACAGCCTGCTGTTTTCCAGGCATATTCCCAACAGTCAATGCAGGGAGCTGATCGAAAAGCTTGAAGGCTTGTCAAACGACTACTTCAAATCGCACGTCAGGCACGTCCGAAATCTGCAGGAAAACAAGCCTTCCAATAAATCCTTGTTCCTGACCATTGAAGTGCTGGATCAGGCCATCAGCAGGCGGCGCCAGGTCAGCTTTCTCTACAATGCCTATGACGTTGACAAGAAACTGCATCCCCGAAAAGGAGAAGACGGGCAGGAAAAGGTGCACATCGTCAATCCATACCAGATGGTGGCCACCAACGGGAAATACTATCTGATCTGCAATTATAACAAGTATGGCAACGTCGCCAACTGCCGCCTTGACCGGATCACGGGCATCAAACTGCTCGATACGCCGGCCAAGCCCATGAAGGAAGTGCGCGGGCTGGAGAACGGGCTGGACTTGCCCAAACACATGGCAGAGCACATCTATATGTTCTCAGGCGACAGTGTCCGGGTCACCTTCCGCGCCAAGCGCTACCTGGTGAATGACGTTATCGACTGGTTCGGAAAAGATGTAAAGCTATCAGACGTAAGCGAAGATGAAATGACCGTCACTGTCCAGGTGAACGAAGAAGCCATGAAGCTCTGGGCGATGCAGTATGCCCTGCACGTCAAAGTCCTGTCGCCGCAATCCATGAAGGACGAAATCAAATTGAACCTGGAAACCGCGTTATCAAAATATACCGAATAATCAGATAGGTGGGATGCCATTATGGATGAATTGAGAGAACTGCTGCTGCGAAAGCTTCATGAACGGTACCCGGGAGACATTCCCGCGTTTATTTCAGACCGTTTTAATACAGAATGGGAATACCTCACAATGATCGCAGGAGAGGATGATAAGGATAAGGTCATGTTCCTCTATATAGCCATCATGGAAGCAGCGGAAGAAGCCGGGCAGTCGGTTTGGAATTGCAGTTTTGGCAGCGGTTCGTTCTTGTTTTACCTGATTGACAAGGGACTCAACCCGCTGGAGCCTCATTGGCAGTGCAGGAAATGCGGCCGTGTTGAAACAGATGAACGCGCGGAGCTCTGTTTTGACTTGCCTGTCAAGGCTTGTCCGGGCTGCAAGACTCCAATGGCGCGTGACGGTATTCACGGCAGCCCAGAAGAATCCTTGAAGGGCACTCACATTGAAATCCGTGTGAATGAGGAATTCCTGGATACGGCAAACGACGCTGCACTTGCTGCACTGAAAGGCCACAAGGTGTTTCAGCAGCGGTCGAATCATAAGTCGAGCCAGGATGATTATCGTTCGTACTATTATTCCGACAAAATCAAGAAAAAGGACAAGTCGCTGATCCATCAGGATGAATCAGGCAATGAATACATCCTTGTTGAGGATGAGAAATTTTGCTCTTCCAATCTCTGTTCCATTACAATCGTAGCGCAGATAGGTTACCCCATGCTAAAAAAACCTATATCCATGGAGGAATGGATAGAAAGCAAGCCGGATATCCGCGCGCTTGTTCAGCGGAATAATCAAGACAGGAAAGAGCGGGATCTTTACTATCCGGAAAATCCAGATGAGCAGCTTCTTGAAATGATCGATGTATTGCAGCCTGAAACCTGGACCGCCCTGATCAGGCTTCTCTGTTATGCTCGCGGGAATTACACCTTGACAGGGAAAAACACAACACAGGAAAAGATTGAACTGATAAGGGACAGTGATTTCCGCAATGTTCTGTATTCCAGGGAGTCCCTGCAATTCTATCTGCATAAGCAGGGGATACCGGTCATTCTGGACTGGCAGATGGTTGAACAGCTTCGCATAGGACGGAAAGGATGGGAAATGGAGCTCTTCGGCGAGAAAACCCCGCTCCTTGAAAAGGATGAGCTGTTCAACGCTGTCATGTACCTGTGGCCGCGGATGAGTGTCATCAATTGGTTGTGGAGATACTTCTCGAAAGGGGAAAAGAAAACCGCCAAAATACTGGAGCGAAAGGAGTAAAAAGAGAATTATTTCGTGATGTAAAAACTGTAATTAGTAAGCAAAGGATTAAGGAGGACAGCAATTATGGGGAAGACTGTATTGTATGTGTATGCAATGACAAACGATAGCGGATTTGCACCATGCGTAAATAATAACCTGTTGACACTTGCATGCTGCAAAGGCGGGGAAAAAGGAGGAATGAGAACAAAGGCTGCTGAGGATTTTTTACATGGGAATGACGTGTGGATCATGGGCTTGTGTGGCAAAGGGTTAGCCGGAAAAGATAAGGATAAAGAATATAGTCCTATATATCTAGCAAATATAACAAGCGTAAGTGATATGATAAGCTACTATTCCATTAATGAATATAGGAACCGAGAAGATCATAAAGCGTATCGTGTAGAAAATGGCGATCTCATAGCAACAGATTTTAATCCACACAATAAAGAAGCACAAGAAAAAGATAAATGTGGGAAATTTGTACTCCTTTCTAATCGTTTTGTTTATTGGGGTGATGTTTGTGGAAAAGAAAAAAAGGAATTAGCAAACCTAATAAGAAATGAATTCCCTGGCATCTTTATAACTGACCCAAGGGTTTCAAGCAAGAAAGGTATAGACAAGCATTATCGAGGCTACATTGTTGACCGTGATTGCGTAGATTTTTCCGAATTCATAAATAGCAGTATATTATTCCCAAGTAATAATTCGTGTTTCATTTATAGTCAAAATGGTATTAGTGGTAAAACATATCTCTATAATAATCAAGAAAACTCTGAGAAGGAAATAGTTACATGTATTTCAAGGTGCAATAGAATATGAAAATTATATTATCAAGAAAAGGTTTCGATTCTTCACCTTCAAATGGTGGCTGTGCAAGTCCTATCTTGCCGGATGGTACTCTGTTATCCATGCCGATTCCAAATTTAAATCGTTCAAGTGGATTGAAATACTCGGAATTATCTATCCAGAATTATAGCTATGATGATATTTGGAAACAATTAGGACCTTCCCATTACGTTCCGGATTGTTGTTGCCATCTTGACCCGGATATCCGATGTGTCGATAGAGCAGTTCCAATTCATGATTGGAAACCCGCCTTTGGTCAGGTAGATAGGGCTCAGACGCACCTGCAAAACCAAAAGGTAAGAATTGGCGATATTTTTCTCTTCTTCGGATGGTTCAAGCGCACAGAATACAGTCACAAAAGTAGTATTCAATACCTGCAAGGAGCGCCTAATCAACACATAATCTACGGTTATCTTCAAATTGGAAAAATTCTTATAGGCGATATGTTGAGAGATTATTACTGGCATCCTCACGCAAAATTCGACGAAAATGAGAAGGGGAATACATTATATCTGCCAACAGAGCATTTAACTCTGGCGGGACAAGCAACTAATATGCCTGGCTACGGTTGTTTCCAATATTCTGAAAAATTAGTTCTGACGGCACCTGGGTCAGATCTCAGGTCCATATGGCAAGTGCCTGAATGGTTTAAAAATGTGAACATAAGCTATCATTCCAAAAACAGTTTTATCAATGGATACTTTCAGTCTGTACATAAAGGTCAGGAGTTCGTAATTGAAGATTCTCCAAATAACGAGAGCTGGCTGAAATCGCTAATATCTGA
>CAUJDI010000012.1 GCA_963169565.1 Bacillota bacterium
GATCTGGGGCAGCTCGTCCAGGCTGGTCCTGCGCAGGAAGCGGCCCACGTTTGTGATGAAGAAGTCCGGGTTGGGTAGCTGGTGCGTGGGCACGTCCCTGGGGGTATAGGTCTGCATGGTGCGGAACTTGAGGATTCTGAACAGCTTCTTTCCCCTGCCCACCCGTTTCTGCGTGAAGAACATAGGGCCGTCGGAGTCCAGCCGGATGGCGAAGAGGATGAGCAGAAAAAAGGGTGACAGCACAACGATCCCTGCCAAAGAAAGCAGGATGTCTAGGAGACGTTTCACATATTTCTTGTACACGGTCACCTCAATCAAGTCCTTCATGCTGTTACGAAATCGTTTTTGATTTTCAGCTAAGAAGCAATCGTGCTCAACTCAGTGTGTATATTCAATATCCCAAGTGTTTTCAGCCGTTCAATTCGCATGTATTCTTTCAAATAAGGATAGACTATCGCGAATAAACTGATCTCATTGCACATCCAGTATGATCGCTCGGGCGATATCCGTCTCCTCTGCCCACAGGAAGGGCATCCAGACCCTGCGGTGGTTGCCGGAGAAAATAATATCCAGGCACACGTTGCGGTTGTGGCGGTCGATCTTCTCCACGTTGCCGATGTGGTCGCGCAGCGGGCCTTCGACGATCCGCAGGCTGGTGCCCGCCTGCACCGCCTTTGAACAGCCCATCAGACCCCCGTGGCGCAGGACCCACCCGGCGAAGCGGAGGTCTTCCCCGCGCAGCGCCAGATCCTCCCCCTGCCCGTAGGTGAGGAAGCGGAGCACGTGCTGCATCGGCAGAATGCTGCGGAAGGGGATGGGCAAGCCTGAAAACAGGAACACGTAGCCCGGCAGCATCACCCGACGCACAAGGGTCTTCTTCCCGTTCTCGCTCCGGTGCCTCTCCTGGATCACCGCCAGCGCGGCGATCTCCGGGTACAGCAGGGTAACGCGGTCCGCGATCCTTGCCTCATACCCGGTCATGCACTGCACGCAGTAGGCCTTCCGCATCCCCGGCCCTTCAGCCGGTTCACAAGCCTGGGGAAACACACCGTCCGCATCCATGCCGTTCCCTCCATGCGCTTCGCCGCGCGGACGGAAATCTCCGCCGCGCAGGCGCCGCCCGCAACATCATTCTGTACCGGGATCCAACTGGCCGCCGCAGAAGCGCGCGGGGCTGGGTCCTGGCTTGTCGGCAACAAAAGACGAAAGACCCAAGGAACAGGTTTCTCAGACTGAATCGGCTAAAGCAATCTCCCGCCTGGCTTTCCGTCTACAAGGCAAACAGAAACGTTTGCCTTTCATTATATTACCATCAGCCAATTGTAAGGGCAAGCTTGCCTATGTTCAATCTTCCGCATTCTGTTGACAAATAAACAGAATGTATGAAAATCCTTCATGCGTCCGCCGGCCGCGCCGTGATCTCCCGGCCGGACAAGCCGGGGGATACCGCCCCGGTCACGATTACGCTCCGGCTGTTTTCTCGATCCGCAGCACCCTGGTCGCGACATGCTTTATAAAGGTCTGCTCATGCTCGATGAACACCATCGTGGCCTGCGTGCCGGACAGCAGGTCCTCGATCTGCTCGCGGCTTTCCGGGTCGATGTCGTTGAGCGGCTCATCCCACAGGTAGAGGTGCGCGCTGGAAGCCAGGCTGAGGGAGAGTAGCAGCTTCTTCCTCTGCCCCAGGGAGAAGCCCGCCGCGTCGCGCTCAAAGCTCTCCTGGGGCATGTCGAACTTTCGCATCAGGGTGAAGAACCGCGTCAGGTCCAGCCCCCTTGTCAGCGCGATATCCCTGGGCGTGCCGGAGAGGCTTGCCGTCTGCGGGAGCAGGGAAATGACCAGGCCGGAAGCCCGCCAGACCGTCCCGGACAGGGGGGTGAGCTCCCCCGTCATCAGCTTGAGCAGGGTCGTCTTGCCCGCGCCGTTCCCGCCGGCGATCGCCAGGCGCTCCCCAGGGGACACCGTCAGATCCAGACTGTCGATCAGCGGATGCTCGTTATAGCCAAAGCACACCCTGCCAAAGCGCAGCAGGGTCGGGCTGCCGTGGATCAGGGGAGCGAGCTTCAGCGGCGCGGTGTACTCGATGTTCTTCAGCAGCCTTTCCTTTTCCGCGATCCCCCTCTGGATGCGGCCCTCGATCTGCTTCGCCCGCTTCATCATTTTAGCGGATTTATGACCAACATATCCCCGGTCGATGTGGCCAACGCCTACCTTCGTGGCCTCCACCCGGTCGCTCCAGCCGGCCTTCTCACAGGCGGAGACACGCAGCCGGCCGATGTCCTCCATGATCCTGTCACGTTCCCCGCGCTCAAACTCGTCCTGAAGGCGCTTGTTCTCCCGATAAACGGAGTAATTGCCATTGACCACCCGCGCCCCATGCTTTTCCAGTGCCAGGATGTGGTCGCACACGCTGTCCAGGAAGTCCCGGTCATGGGAGACAGCCAGGAAGCCGGTCTTGGTTTTCAGATAGCCGGCGACCATATCCCGGCCATCGCTGTCCAGGTGGTTGGTCGGTTCGTCGATGAGCAGGAAATGCCCCGGGCGCAGGAACAGCGCGGCCAGCATCAACCGGGTCTGCTCGCCCGGGCTGAAGGAGCGGAAGGGGCGGGAGAGCGCGTCCGGCGGGATGCCCGCCAGCGCTGCCTCCCGCTTCAGATATTCACGGATGATATAGCCCTCCCGGGAGACGTAGAGATGCTCCAGTTCCCCGTATCGCTCGATGGCATCAGGCGTGCCAGCCTTCAGGCAGGCTTCCATCTCCTTCTCCCACGCGGTGTAGGGCGCCAGCGCGTTGACCAGCGTTTCCCCTGCGGGCCCGTCCCCGTCCACAGGAAAGGGAAACAGGTCAAAGGGCAGGCTGCTGATGATCTGCCCCCGCCCTGAAAGTTCCCCAGCCAAAAGGCGCAGCAGCGTGGTCTTGCCCCGGCCGTTGCGGCCCACCAGCCCCAGGCGCCAGGAGCTGTCCATGATGAAATCCAGCCCGGAGAAAACGGGCTCCGCGCTGCCTTCATAGGTAAAATGAAGCTCTTTGATCTGTATGATCGCCATGAGTTCCCTCCGGACAGACCCGCACACCGGAATTATCCTCCCGGCACGGGACGCTGTCCCTGCATTCGTTTTCCGCCTCAGCGGTCAAAAACGGTTCAGTTGAGGGCGTTTCTCATCGGCGATCCTTCTCCTTATCGATTGGTTCGATTGTAGACGCTCAGGGCGCGGGTGTCAAGAAAGACGGCTGGGTTCACTGATGTTTGCCGTACGTCTACATTCCTATGTTATAATCGAACGGATGATCCGGTGGGTCGACCCTGCTGCCGGAAGATAAACCGCAGCAGCACAGGAGGGATAACGAACAATGCCCGATATCACGCAAGAGCGATACCAGAGCCCCTTCTCCGCCCGCTATGCAGGCGGCGAGATGCAGCGGCTGTTCTCCCCGGCGCACCGTGCGCGGCTGTTCCGCCGGCTCTGGGTCATCCTGGCAGAGGCGCAGAAGGAGCTGGGACTGCCGATCACGGATGAACAGCTCGCGCAGATGCGCGCGCATACGGAGGACGTCGACTTTGAGGCGGTCTCCGGGCTTGAGCGGGAGCTGCGCCACGACGTGATGGCCCATCTGAAGGCCTTTGCCGCCGTCTGCCCCGATGCGGCGCCGATCATCCATCTGGGCGCGACCAGCTGCTACGTGACGGACAATGCCGACGTCCTCATCCTCAGGGACGCAGTGAGGCTGGTCCGGGCCCGGCTGGTGAACGTCGCCCGCGCATTATATGCCTTCGCGGAAAAGCACAAGGGCCTGCCGCTGCTGTCCTTCACGCATTTCCAGCCCGCCCAGCCGACCACCCTGGGCAAGCGCGCCTGCCTGTGGCTGCAGGACGTACTGACGGACCTTGACGCGCTGGAACATTTTCTCCTTACCCTGCGCCCTTTGGGCAGCAAAGGGGCGACGGGCACCCAGGCCTCCTTCCTGTCGCTGTTCCACGGGGATTATGATAAGGTGAAACAGCTGGACCTCCTGACAGCCCGGAGCATGGGTTTTGAGCGGCCTGTCGCGGTTTCCGGCCAGACTTATTCAAGGAAAACGGACAGCGCCGCGCTCAACGTGCTGTCCGGCATCGCGCAGAGCGCGCACAAGTTCTCCAACGACGTCCGCCTGCTGCAGCACCTGAAGGAAGTGGAGGAGCCCTTTGAGACCGCTCAGGTCGGTTCCTCCGCAATGCCATACAAGCGCAACCCCATGCGGTGCGAGCGGATGGCGGGCCTGGCCCGTTTTCTCATCAGCAATGCCCTCAACGCGCACAGCACCGCGGCGGAACAGTGGCTGGAGCGTACGCTGGACGACAGCGCCAACCGCAGGCTCTCCCTGGCGGAGGGTTTCCTGGCGGCGGACGGGCTGCTGGCCCTGTATCACAACGTGGCCTCCGGCCTGACGGTCTACCCGAAAATGATGGAAAAGCACCTGCGGGAGGAGCTGCCTTTCATGGCGACGGAGGACATCCTCATGCATGCAGTCCTTTTGGGCGGTGACCGGCAGGATCTGCATGAGCGGCTGAGGCTTCACGCGATGCAGGCCGGGAAACGGGTCAAGGAGGAAGGGCTGGACAACGACCTTCTGGAACGCCTCGCCGCGGATCCGGCCTTCGCGCTTGACTGGGAAACGCTGGAGAAGATGATGGACCCGGCGGATTATACCGGGTGCGCGGAAAAGCAGGCAGAAGACTACCTCCAGGGCGAGGCCATGGAAGCGCTGGATCAATATAAAGACGTTCCTGAAGAGGTCACGGACATCCGCTTATAGCGACGTTGGTGATCAAATGAACCAAATCCCGTCTTTCGGCGGGATTTTATATGCAGACAATCAGTATTTAGGGGAGTCTCAGAGGGCACGGCCCTCTGACCGCAACCGTTTCATTCGGCCTTGCCGCGCGGGCGGTAAGGTTTGCGAAGAGACTCACTCCTTGCATTTTCAATGGGCGGGAGCGCAGCGGCCAGGCGATGATGCCCGTTCATCCAAAACGGCAAAGTATCCTCAGACACTTTGTCGACACACAGAAGAGCTACGCCTTGTCCCCGCGCGTCAGGAAATCCTCGGCGAACACCGCCATGAACTCGGCCCCCTTGCGCAGCGCCGCCTCGTCCAGGTCAAAGCGCTCGTGATGGTGGGGATACACAGGACCCTGCGCTTTACCCCCGCCCAGTATGCCATAGAAGCCCGGAACTTTTTCCAGATAGAAACTCACGTTGTCCCCTGCGAAGACGGGTTCCGCCTGCCCGGCCGGGCGAAGGCCCTCCACTCGGTCCAGCAGGCCCAATGCCCTTCTGATGAGTCCTTCGTCATTGCGCACCGGGGGGATGCTCGCGATGCAGTCCACTTCGCAGGTCACGCCGTAGATCTCCCCAACGCCGCGGGCCATGCGTCTCATGATCTCAAGGATCTTCCCTTCCCCGCCCGGCTTGAGCCAGCGCAGGCTGCCGTGGATCTTCGCCTGGGAGGGGAACACGTTGCCGGCCGTACCCGCTTCCATGTGCCCGACGTTCACCACACAGGGGTCCAGCACGTCGTAAAAGTTGCTGGGGATGGCAGCGTATTTGAGCACCAGCTCGCAGGCCGCCTTCACGGGGTCCGCCGCCAGGTCAGGCCGCCCGCCGTGGCCTCCGCGGCCGTGGATGGTCACGGTATAGCTGGTCACCCCGGCAAAGACGGAGCCGGGCAGCAGCAGGATCTGCCCTCCGGGGATCAGGCTCCAGATGTGCAGCCCGATGACCGCGTCCGGTTTGTTCACAGAGTCAAAATACTCCAGCACCTCCCGGTGGCCCTGCCCGATCTCCTCCGCGGGCTGGAACACACAAAGCGCGGTGCCGCTGAGGTCCTCCCGCCTGTCATTGAGCGCCCTCGCCGCGCCCAGCAGCATCGCGATGTGCGCGTCATGTCCGCAGGCGTGCATCACGCCTGCGTTCCGGGAGGCGAAAGGCAGTCCGGTCGTTTCAGTGACGGGCAGCGCGTCGGTGTCCGCCCGCAGGGCGATGGTTTTCCCCTTTTTCCCGCCATGGATCACGCCGACGACGCCGTGGCCGGGCGGCAGGTCCTGCCAAGGGATGCCCATCCCTTCCAGTTCTTCCCTGATCCTCCCGGCTGTCTTCTCTTCCTGAAGCGAGCGTTCCGGATGCTCATGGAACCAGCGGCGCAGCCCGATGATCCACGGCTCCGCCTCCCTGAAGTGCTCCCCGAATCCCATCGGCCCTTCCCTCATGGCGCTGAAGGCTGATCGACCGGATCTCCCAGGCGCTGTTCAAGGGCGCCCAGCTCATCCTTAAGTTCAGAAGGCATCCCTTCCCCGAGTTTGTCATAGTACGCCCGGATCGAGCGGGCCTCCGCCCTCCATTCCGGGATGTCTACTTTCAGCAATTGACTGACCTGTTCCTCATCGACCCCTTCCAGACCCTCCAGGTCCAAAGCGCCTGGTGCGGGCAGCAGGCCGGCCGGGGTCTCAATGGCCTCCGCTTCGCCCAACATGCGCTGGAAGATCCACTTCAGCACCCGGGCGTTTTCACCGTATCCGGGCCAGAGGAACCTGCCCCCGGCGTCCTTTCTGAACCAGTTGACCGAGAAGATGCGGGGCAGCTGACCCGGCAGGAAGGCTTTTCCGACCTCCAGCCAGTGCCGGAGATAGTCCTTCACGTTGTACCCGATGAAGGGCAGCATCGCGAAGGGGTCCCGGCGCACCTGGCCGATGGCGTCGGAGATCGCCGCGGCGGTGATCTCCGACCCCATCACCGATCCCATGAACACACCGTGCTGCCAGCTCAGGCTCTCCGTCACCAGGGGGACGACGCCGGGGCGGCGGCCGCCGATGAGGATCGCGCTGACGGGCGCGCCCTCCGGGTCCTCCCACTCCGGAGCGATGGCCGGGCACCGGGCCGCGGAGACCGTGAAGCGTGCGTTGGGATGGGCGGCGTTCCTACCGCTCTCCGGGGTCCAGTCCATCCCCTGCCAGTCGATGAGGTGAGAAGGCGGCGGCGTGCCGATCCCTTCCCACCAGACGTCCCCCTCATCGGTAAGGGCAACGTTGGTAAAGAGGGTGTCCCTTTCAATGCTGTGCATCGCGTTGGGATTGGACTTGTAGGATGTGCCCGGCGCAACGCCGAAGAAACCGGATTCCGGGTTCACCGCGCGCAGCCTTCCATCCCTTCCCTTTCTCAGCCAGGCGATGTCGTCGCCCAGGGTCTCGACCTTCCAGCCCGGCAGTTTGGGCACCAGCATGGCCAGGTTGGTCTTGCCGCAGGCGCTTGGGAAAGCGGCGGTAAAATAGGCCTTCCGCCCTTTGGGGTCTGTCAGGCCCAGGATCAGCATATGCTCCGCCAGCCATCCTTCCTTCCGGGCCTGCACGGACGCGATGCGGAGTGCTAAGCATTTCTTGCCCAGCAGCGCGTTGCCGCCGTAACCGGAGCCATAGGACCAGATGGCGTTGTCCTGCGGGAAGTGGGCGATGTATTTATGCTCCATCGGGGCGCAGGGCCAGGACACGTCCGCCTGGCCCTGATCAAGCGGCGCGCCGACGGAATGCAGGCAGCGGACAAAGTCCCCGTCTCCCAGCGCGTCAAGGGCTTTCGTTCCCATCCGGGTCATCAGCCGCATGTTCACCGCCACATAGGGGCTGTCGGTCAGCTCCACGCCGAAGAGGGAGAATTCCGAGCCGATCGGACCCATGACGAAGGGGATGACGTACATCTTCCGCCCTTTCATGCAGCCCCTGTAGAGCGCCAGCATGGTCGCCCTGAGCTCCTCCGGATCCCTCCAGTTGTTCGTAGGGCCGGCCTCCTCCCGGGTGGGAGAGGCGATGAAGGTGCGGTCCTCCACCCGCGCGACGTCGGATGGATGGCTCCGGAAAAGGTAACAGCCGGGGCGGAGCTGCTGGTTCAGGCGGACGGCGGCGCCTGAGGCGACCATCCTGTCCAGCAGGAGCTGGTACTCCTCCTCAGAGCCGTCACACCAGTGGACGCTGTCCGGGGTACACAGCCGGGTGATCTCGTCGATCCAGTTGAGCAGGTCGGTGTTGCTTGTCATAGGCACACTCCGTTTCTGATGATTGCCGGAGGCACAGTCTGAAAAAATGATTGTACCTTTATGCATTCCTGGTTCCGGCTGATTTTGTCCTGATCTCACATGTCCTTTGTACCGGTTTGATGAATCGCGGTTCTATATCCAGCCCAAGTGTACAAACAGCGGGGAATGATGTCAACATTATTCACCTTATCCGGATATTATTGAAGAAGAGCGCCTTCTATGGTATATCTTTGCTATCAAAGTGTAGGGGGAAACGCAATGGAATACCGCCTCGCGGACAGAATGGCCGGCGCCCGCGGCTCCATCATCAGGGACCTGCTCAAACTTGCCGGGGAACCCGGCATGATCTCCTTCGGCGGGGGCAGCCCGGCCCCGGAATCCTTCCCGGTCGCCGAGATCCGGCGTTCCGCGGAGGAGATCCTTATGAAAAAGCCGGCGGCCATGCTGCAGTACGGCATTTCAGAGGGCTATCCGCCTCTGCGTGAGAGCCTGAAAGCCCACCTTTCAAAAACCGAAGGGATCAGCTTCGAGGACAATGAAGTGCTCATCCTCTCCGGCGGCCAGCAGTGCGCGGACCTCACCGCCAAGCTGTTTGTCAACCTGGGCGGCACCGTCATCGTAGAAGACCCCTCCTTCGTCGGCTGCATGAACGCGTTCCGCTCCTACGGCGGGAAACTGCTGGGCGTGAAGATGCAGGAGGACGGCGTGGACCTTGAGAAACTGGAAGTGGCCTTCGCCAGGCCTCAGGTCAGCTTCTTCTACCTGATCCCAACCTTCCAGAACCCCAGCGGATATACGACTTCCCTGGAAAAGCGCAGGGCCATCTACCGCCTGGCCATAAAGTACGATGTGCTCATCTTTGAGGATAACCCCTACGGGGAACTTCGTTTTGAAGGCGAGCACGTCCCGACCATCAAGTCCATGGATGAGGACGGGCGGGTCATCTACGCGGGGAGTTTCTCCAAGACCATGGCACCCGGCCTGCGCGTCGGCTTCCTGGTGTTCCACAAGGATCTGTTCAACAAGTTCAAGATCGCCAAGCAGGGCACGGACGTGCACTCCAGCACGCTCTACCAGCACGTCTGCCATGAGTTCCTGACAAGCCCGGCATACGAAAAGCACATCGCCGCCAGCTGCGCGCTGTACAGGGAGAAGAGCAGGCTGATGTATGATGAAATGAAGAAATGCTTCCACCCCGCGGTCCGTTTCTCCCGCCCGCAGGGCGGCCTGTTCCAGATGGTCTGGTTCCCCGAGGGGACGGACGCCATGCCCTTCGTGCAGGAAGCGCTCAAGCGAAAGGTGATCACCGTGCCCGGGTCCGCTTTCACGACCGATCCCGACCAGCCCAGCAACGGCGTCCGGCTGAATTTCTCTCTCCCGTCGCAGGAACAGATCGTGGCCGGCGTCAGGATCCTCGGCGACCTGACTCATGAAATGCTGAAAGGCTGAATCCGTCACCCGATAGCCGATCCCTAAAAAACGGGGCAGGAACGCCATAGAAGATCAAGCCGCGGCTTCCGACTCAGGTCAATGGGATGAACCCGAAAGAAGAGAAACATGATCGAGCTTCCGGAGTGCGGGGTCCTTTCCCGCCAGATCAATGAAAACATCCGCGGACTGAAGATCATCGATGCCGCCGCAGGCACGGCGCCGCATGGCTTCGCCTTTTATACCGGGGAACCGGCCCGGTATGCCGCCGCATTGGTCGACAGGACAGTCCTGGAAGCCAGGGCGTTTGGCGGCATCCTCGAAGTCCATATGGACGGCCTGCTCCTTCTGTTCAACGACGGCGCGAACCTGCGATATCACGCTCCCGGCAGCCCGGTGCCCGAAAAGCACCAGCTTTACCTCCGCTTTGACAACGGCTCCGCCCTGACCTGCACGGTGCAGATGTACGCGGGCATCCACCTGTGCAGTGAAGATCGATACCACAGCGTTTATCACCAGGCGGCACGGGAAAAGCCCTCCCCGCTGGGCGGGGACTTCACCAAAGACTGTTTCATGGCCATGGCTTCACAGTCCGGAAAGCTCAGCGCAAAGGCCTTCCTGGCGACGGAGCAGCGCATTCCCGGCCTGGGCAACGGGGTGCTTCAGGACATCCTTTTTCTTGCGCGCATCCACCCCAAGAACAGGGTTTCCGCGCTCAGCCCGGAAGCTTTGGGCGGGCTGTACCTGCGGGTCACGGAGACCCTGCGCGAAATGGCCAGGCTGGGCGGCCGCGACACGGAAAAGGACCTCTTCGGTCGGCCGGGAGGCTATGCCACCCTTATGAGCAGGAACGCCCTTGGGAAGCCCTGCCCCGTCTGCGGCGGCAGGGTGCAGCGGATGAGCTATATGGGCGGGAACGTGTACGTCTGCCCGGAATGCCAACCAATCATAAAGACCTGAAAGACAATTCGGACCCATCAATGGAAACGGAGCCGGTAAGTCTCCGTTTTCCGCTGCAGGATCAGAGAAATGTCAGAATCCGCTGAGCAGGAAGATCAGAAGTTCGTCCGCGGATTCGTCTTCCCGTGACTGGGAAGCCGCGACCAGCGCGCCGCCCTCATAGGGGATCATGGAGGAAAGCCAGGGGTAGTCCGTTCCAAGAAGCTTGTCGCAGTCGGCCGCGCCGATGAATTCGCCCTGGCGGGAGTACAGCTTGAATGAGCGGTAGTTCCCGTCCTGCACCAGGATGCCCACCGGCGTCTCCAGGATCCCGGTGACGGACCCGAAGGCGTCATCGGCCGTCCAGTCCTCCGCGCCGAAGGTCATCAGCTCATTCCCCTGAAGGTCAAGCACGGCGACCCGCTGCGCATCCCCCTTTGTGGCGTCCATTCCCGCGACGTAGATGTTCGTGTCAGAGATGGAGATGCAGCTGATGGAGCTGAAGCGTCCCTTCCGGTTCGCCGCGTCGGAGAGATTTGAGAACACCCAGGGCTCTGAGGTAAGGCTGTCCCCCTCCGCGCGGACCAGCATCGGGTCCGCATTGGCCCAGAAGGTCAGGCCCCACTCGCCGCCCGGATGCATGACAAGGTCTCCGGAGAGGCTGGTGTCCGCGATCACCGCCCCGTCCCTGACGGACAGGACCTTGAAAATGCCCTGGGACAGATACAGGATGCCGTCCCGGCCGACAGCCAGGTATTCAAAGTCGTCATCAAGCGCCATCCTGCCGTTGTTGAAGGACGCGTCGGGAACCAGCGCGTCCCCCTCCATCGTGTAGGCGTACAGGGCCTTGCCTGTCAGCACGTACAGCCTGCCGCCGTAAAAAGCGATGCGGTTGTCGAAAATGCTGTCCAGGAAAATGGACTTGTCAGGCTTGAGCCACTTGGCGCTGATCGTCTTGTCCCCGATGCTCACCGCGCCCGGTACCGGCTGATACGGCGCGCCGTCTTCCGGCATCGGCGGGTCAACATTGGGCGGATCCAGCACGGGCAGTTTGAAGGAGATGGAGTCCAGCACCTCCTGGAGCATGCCGCCGATGACCTGCGGCTCCTCAACGGTGACGGTCAGGGTGACCCGTGATTCGGGCACGCGCGCCGCATACTCGATGTATTTCCAGCCCCATCTCTCATACTCCGCGCTGAGGAAGCTGACACCGCCGATGAGCGTCTCCCCAGGCGCGTCCTTTCCCGCCTGTACCGCGTAATCCGTCAGCAGCTTGACCTTGTCCCGGTAGCCGCGCACCCCTTCGCTGCTGGCTGTCAACGAGAGGCTGGCCTTCACCATCCCTGAGGCGTCCTTGATTTCATAGCGAACCGAGGAGTACCCCTCCCTGTCGCTGCGCCAGTTCCTGTTTTCGCTCCACCCGTCGCCGGTGAAAAGCGCAGTGAACAGGTTTGTCACGCACTCTGCCTCGCCCTGAACATCCTGAGCGGGTTCCGGAGTCGGCTCAGGGGTCGGTTCCGGGGTCGGTTCAGGGGTCGGTGCCGGGGTTGGTTCAGGGGTCGGTTCGGAGGTCGGCGCCGGGGTCGCGGCCGGATCCGCATCTGCCGTCCTGCGGAAGACGATCGTCAGGTCGCTGGTGCCGTAGGACGCCCTCAGTTCGTCCTTTTCCGCGTCATACACCGGGTCGGAGAGGACGTAACTTCCCGAGATGCTGAGGCTGCCGCCGCTTTGTGACCAGGTGAGCTTCTCAACATAGTCTTTGGTGATGAAGGCTTCCCCCGTTCCGTCCCCGCGAAGGGTGAGGCGGCAGCCGTCGGGGAATATCATCTTGATGTCAAGGGAAATGCCCGTCATCTCATATCGGAGGGCTTCCCAGACGCCGGCGAACCCTTTGTCAGACTGCGGCACCTGCGTCGGGGGAGGCCCGCTATCCGCGCCCGCGCGTCTGAAGTAGATGACTGTACCGCCATCGCTGCCCACAAGCTGCCCGTCCTCCAGCAGCAGATCAACAGTTTCACCTTCGATGGTGGCAGCGATGCCCCCGCTGATCTCCTTCCACTCGCCTTTCGTGTCAAACCCCATGGAGGTCATCACCAGCGTGCCGTCCTGATTGATCTGGAATGACCTCAAACTGGAGACGCTGACGCCGTTGACTTGCTCCTTGAGCACGCCATCCCCCTCGTCAACTGCCGACACGACCCATTTCCCGGTGTACCTGTTGCCCTTGATCAGGGAAAACAGCCCGCCGGCGCTTTGGGACGCGGTCTTCTCAAGGTACATCGTCACCCCGTTGTCCGCATTGACCAGCTGCCCCTCCGTGAAACGAAAGACGACTTTCTGGCCTTCGATGTCAAGGGTGATCCCGCCGTCTGACTCAGTCCAGCTGCCGGGAATCTCACCGCCCTGGGAGGTCAGCACCAGGCTGCCGCCCTCATCGAGCTTAAGCTTCATCAGCTCCCCCACAGGCGCGCCCTGATACTCCGCCGTTTTCACGCCGTCGCCAAGATCGATAGCCACACAGACCCATTCCCCTGTGAAAGCGGCCTTTTCGGCCGCGGCAATCCCCGGGCCGAAACAAAACGCGGCCAGAAGCAGCAGACAGAGTCCGATCAATGCCTTTCTCATATTCTCTCTCCCTTTATGGTCTTTATGGAAATTGAATGTTGCCGACGCAGGGATCATATCCGCTTCAGTGATCACAGAGGATTGTGACGGTCATTCGACTGAAGGATGTCGGTCAGTTCAGGGGCTATGCTGCTGCGTGGGTGGTGGAAAGGTCCCTTTGGTTCCGTACGGCATGTCCGGCGACGGTTGAAAGAAATCATCACACAGACAGTGAATGAAACGCCAGGAAAATCAAGCCGATCATAGCACCGGCCTCCGCTTGTGTCAATGCGGCCCCGGCCGCGGAGGGGGCGGGTTGAAATCTCATGTGATATTTGGTATCATTGAATAAGGCAAAATACATGACAGGAGGCTGCGTTCCTCCCTGAAGAAAGGCGGTCAGCATGAAAAAGTCACCGATGGACGCTGCCATCCAGGAAGCTGAGTACGGCATGGAAAACGGCCACGGCGGCCCCTTCGGCGCGGTCGTGGTGCGTGACGGAAAGATCATCGGGCGGGGACACAACCGGGTGCTGCTTTACCGGGATCCTACCTGCCACGGCGAGATCGAGGCGATCCGTGACGCCTGCCGCAAAACGGGCACTCACAGCCTTGAGGGGACGGACATCTATACGACCTCCGAGCCCTGCCCGATGTGCCTGGGCGCGATCCTGTGGGCAGGCATCAGGAACATCTATATCGGGTGCAACCGGGAAGACGCGGAAGACATCGGGTTTCGGGACAGGGTCTTCTATGACACGATGAATCAGATGGCCTACAGGCTGATCCCCCTGCAGCGGGAAGACTGCCTTGCCCTGTTCGCGCGCTACAAGGCGCTCCCCGGCAGGGAGACCTATTAGCACATATCATTTGCTCAGGATAGGGCCCAGCCTGCTGTGATCCCTGCCTGGAGCCGCCCCTTCAGCATAGTTCCCGGCCGTAGACCATAAGCTCGGTCAGGGAAGGGTAAATGGAGGGTTCGTCTGACTTGACCAGCCCTTCCAGCCTCAGCCAGGTGATGCGGTGTAATCCAAGGCTGAAATGCTGCGGTTCACCGGTCCTCTGCAGGGTGAAGGGGATGACAGCCCCGTCCGAGAGAACGGCCCGGCCGCTGACCCAATAGGCGTCGTGCGGAAAATCCGCGCGCAGCACCAGCGCCATTTCATCCGCCAGCACCTCCCGGCCAAACGCCACCATCAGCCAGGCATCCGCGCGGCCGCCGATCCCCCAGGACTGGAAAGGCCAGCCGCCGTGGGAGAAATTGACAGTATATCCGTCAATGACGTTGCGCGCCGCGAATACCGATTCATTCCGCGTCTCCACGTTCGCGCTGGCGTGCGGATAAACCCCGGTTTCACCGCGCTGGTCCGCCGGATTATGCGCCAGGTTGCGCCGGGCTGTGATCTCCTCCCTTTCAGGAAGCCAGGCCCTGACAAGATGCTCTGCCCCGGAGAAAGCCTGCGGCGGATAGGCACGGCGCTCATCCCCCCAGGGAACGGAATAGGTCAGGCTGCCTTCCGGCAAATACACCAGCGCCGGCGCGACCGCCTGGTCCACCTGCACCCACAGATGCCCCTCCGGCGCGGAAACATACAGGCGGGCCCCTTGCGGGTAGGCCTCGGGATAATACAGCTGCGCCTTGTTCTGATGGGAGGTTTCCTTCAGGATGTTTTCCCCTGCCAGCAACCGGATCATGATCATCTGTCCGTCCCCCCTAAAACATCCCGGCATGCCCGCCACACTGTTCATTCCGCCCGTGAAACGGACAGGTCTGCGATGATTTGGTTTCAGCGCTGCACCCGGCCCGATCCGCTGCCCTTCATCAGCGCCTCTGCCTCCGAGACGCTCACGCGGTTGTAGTCCCCCGGGATGGTGTGCTTCAGGCAGCTGGCGGCAACGGCGAACTCCAGCGCCTCCTTCCTGGTCCCGTAGCGGTTCAGGCCGCAGATCAGCCCGCCGCTGAAGCTGTCCCCGCCCCCCACGCGGTCCACGATGTCCGTGACGGGATAGGCCCGGCTGAGGATGAACTCCTTCCCGTCGTACAGGCAGGCCTGCCAGACGTTATGGTCCGCCGAGAGGGACTGGCGCAGGGTGATCGCGATCACCTTCAGGTTCCCATACCTTTCCATGGCCTGCCGGGCAATGGACAGGTAGGCGTCCGGGTCGATCTCGCCGCTGTCCACCTCGTGGCTGCCCGCGGAGATGCCAAGGCACTTCTGGAAGTCCTCCTCATTGGCGATGACCGTGTCCACGTTCGACACCAGCTCGCTCATGACCTCCGGCGCGCTCTTTCCGTATTTCCACAGGTTCTTTCGGTAGTTCAGGTCACAGCTGACCCGCAGCCCCGCCTCCCCGGCGGCCTTGACCGCCTCCAGGGACAGCTCCGCTGCGCCCGCGCTGACGGCGGGGGTGATGCCCGTGATATGGAACCAGCCCGCGTCCCTGAGCACCTCAGCCCAGGGGATGATCCCCGGTCGCGCCTCGGCCAGCGCGCTGTGCGCCCGGTCGTAGAGCACCTTGCTGGGCCGCTGGTTGCTGCCGGTCTCCAGGAAGTAGATCCCCATGCGGTCCCCGGCGCGCACGATGCCGCTGACGTCCACGCCGAATCCGCGCAGTTCCCTGACGCAGGCGTCGGCGATCGCGTTGTCCGGCAGCACCGTGACAAAGGACGACGGGACCCCGAAGCCCGCGAGGGAGACCGCCACGTTCGCTTCTCCCCCGCCGAAGGTGGCCTCCAGGGACGGGCTCTGCAGCAGCCGTTCATGCCCGGGGGACTTGAGCCGCAGCATGATCTCCCCGAAGGTGACAACTCTCTTCATGACAGCCTCCTATTTCTGGATCAGGTGGAGCGCGAACCCGGCGATCTCCTCATTCAGGTAAATGAGCCTGAGCCTTCCGTCTCCCATGCGCTGGGCGCTCTCCTGGATAAAGCTGAACCCGCGCCGCTGAAGGTGCCATTTTGCCCGTTCGACGCTGTTGCAGGACAGAGCGATGTGCCCGTTGCGGCCGCGGCCCTGCCCGTTCATGACTTCAAAGGCGTCGCCCGCAAAGCTGTTCCCCCCGGCCATATGGTTCACGGGCCAGCCGGTCAGGAGGCTCAGCCTCTGTGCCGCTTCGTTCATTTCATTTTCGCCCGCGGTGTTCATGCCGAGGTGGCGCAGTTCAAACCCCAGCAGCAGCCGCACCGCCTCCCGGGTCAGCCGCTCGACCCGCTCCCAGTCCTTCGCCGCGATCGCGTCCTCCGGCACCATCCAGCTGCCGCCGCAGGCCAGCACCTGGGGAACGGCAAGGTATTCCGCGAGGTTCTTTTCATTGATGCCGCCGGTGGGCACGAAGCCGACTTCGCGGTAGGGACCCAGCAGGGCCTTGATCATCTTCGCCCCGCCCAGCGCCTCGGCGGGAAAGAACTTGACCGCCTTTACCCCCATGCGGAGCGCCGTTTCGATGTCCGTAGGCCCCGCGCAGCCCGGCAGGATGGGGTAGCCCTTCTCCAGCGCATGGCGAAGCACCTCGGGGTTCATGCCGGGGGTCACCAGGTAACCGGCACCGGCCTTCATGGCGGCATCCGCCTGGCCGACGCTCAGCACCGTGCCCGCACCCAGCAGCACGTCAGGCAGCGCCTCATGCACCAGCCGGATGGCTTCTTCCGCCGCCGCGGTGCGGAAGGTGATCTCCGCCACGGGCAGTCCGCCGCGCTTCAGCGCCGCGCAAAGCGGCACCGCGTCCTGCGCGTCCTCCACCTTGATCACCGGGACCAGCCCGGCCAGGGACAGTTTGTCAATCATGAGGTACCCCTTTCCTTTTCCGGCATGAAAAACAGCGCCATGATCACTCCTGACGCACAGTATACAGGGATCTGCCCCCTATAAAAAGTCCTCCCGGCAGGGGTTGAATACGTCGATCAGGGCCGCATCCTCCAGCGCCTCCGCGCCATGCAGGAGATCCGGCCGGATCAGGATGGAGTCCCCCCGGGAGACGCGCCGGGTCTCTCCGTCCAGGGTGAACAGCAGGCTGCCCTCGAGTACATAGGTGACCTGCCGGTGCGGGTGCGCGTGCAGGCTGCCTTTGGCGCCTTTGACGAACCGGATCTCGCACATCATCAGCTCCCCGTCCCAAGCCAGGACCTTCCGGGTCACGCCGGGCTCGCAGGCTTTGGCTTCCCTGTCATTGCCGTGAATGATCATACAGCCTCACAGCAGGCCCGGCAGCCAGAGGGAGATGGCCGGGACGAAGGTGACCAGCATCAGCGCGACGATCATGGTCAGGTACATCGGCAGCATGGCGACGGAGGTCTTCTCCAGGGAGGTTTTCCCGATCGCGCAGCCGACGTACAGCGCGCTGCCCACCGGCGGGGTGCACAGCCCGACCGCCAGGTTGAAGATCAGCATCACGCCGAAGTGCACCGGGTGCATGCCGATTTCAGGGCTGGTGACCACCGGCAGCAGGATGGGGGTCATGATCATGATCAGCGGCGCCATGTCCATGAAGCAGCCCAGGAGCAGCAGCAGCGCGTTGATGAGCAGCAGCAGCAGGTACTTGTTGTGCGTCAGGCCCAGCAGCGCGCGGGTGATCTGCTCCGGGATGCGCAGGTCCGTCATCATAAAGGCGAATGCCTTGGCCGTCGCGATCAGCGTCATCACGATCGCCAGGGTCTTCAGCGACCGGCGCAGCACGTGCCCGAAATTGCGCAGCTTCGCGGAGCGGAACACGAAATAGGTGATGATGAAGGTGTACACGCAGGCGATCGCCGAGGATTCCGTGGCGGTGAAGATGCCTGCCGCGATGCCGCCCATGATGATCACAAAAATCATCATCGGGGCGATGGCGCTTAAGAGGATTTTTGCCTTTTTGCCCTTGTAGTCCGCGCTGTTCCCGACCGGGAAATCATAGTGGCTGGACAGGAACAGGCACAGCACCATCAGGGAGATCCCCAGCAGGATGCCGGGAAGGAGACCGCCGATGAGCACCCCGCCGGCGGAAATGCCGGCAGCCAGCGCATACAGGACCATGTTGTGGCTGGGCGGGATCAGCACCCCCTGACAGGCGGTCGTGACGGTCAGGCCAACAGCAAATTCAGCGCTGTATCCCTGCTTTTTCATCATCGGGATGACGATGGAACCCAGGGAGGAGACGTCCGCCACGGCGGAGCCGGAGATGCCGCCGAAGAACATGGAATCCATGATGTTGACGTAGGCCAGACCGCCGCGGAAGCGTCCGACGGCCAGATTGGCCAGCGCGACGATCTTCTCGCTCATCCCGCCCTCGGACATGATCTCCCCCATGATGATGAAGAAGGGGATAGCCAGCAGCGCAACATTGTTGGCCCCCAATACCATGGAGTTGATCATCTGTGTCAGATTCGTGCCACCGACCAGGGCACTGCCCAGCGTGGCGACCATCAGCGCGAAGGTGATGGGAACGCGCAGCAATATCAGGAAAAAGAAACCGCCGATGAGGATGATGGTGGCAAGCGTCGCTGTGCTCATGTCGATGCGTCTCCCGCTTTCTTCTTTCGCTCGCGTTCAACCTGCCCTGTGTAATCCACCTCCGGTTCGGCATGCATCAGGTCGTCGGGCTTGATGACGCCAAAGAGGAACAGGAGGCTGTCGTAGACGATGATGAGGCCGGCAAACGGAACAGCTATATACTGGACCCAGTTGGGCAGCCCGGTCATGGGCTGAACGCCCGAAAGACTCATCATCTTCAATACCCGCAGACCCCCATAGTAGAACATGAAGGCTCCGCAGACCAGCACGACAAAGTCTCCCAGAAAGATCAGCGCTTTCTGCATCTTCCCGTTTTTCCTGAACAGATTGTATACGAAACTGACGCTGATATGGACATGGTCCCGCACCCCCATCGCGCAGGCCAGGAAAACGAAGACCGCCACCAGCAGGCGCGGGACCTCCTCCGCCCATGCGAGGCCGGTGTTGAACACATAGCGAAGCACGACCGTATAGGTCAGGATCAGCACCATGGCGACCAGCGATATATTGGCGATATACCGCAGGATCTTGTGGACGGCGCGGTCAATGTCCCTGAGGATTTTTGCCAAGAGCTTGCCTCCTCCCGGTAAAGAGCCGGGAGAAACCCTTTCGGATTTCTCCCGCTCCAGTGTTGCCGGTATCAGAAATCCTTGCCGATCTCCTTGATCTGGTTGATCAGGTCCATCCATTGCGCGCCGAATTCCTGGTACAGCGGCAGCATGCGCTCCTCAAACTCCGCCCTGGCTTCAGGGGTGAGTTCGATGACGGTGGTACCGGCCGCGCGGACGATCTCCTCGGACGAGGCTTCCTTCTTGGCCCACTCGTCGATCTCAAACTGCTGCACGGCGACCGCGCACTCGCGGATGATGGCCATGTCTTCCGGGCTCAGGTCCTTGAGGGCAGCCTTGGAGGCCAGCATGATCTCCGGCACGCGGGTGTGCTGGTCAAGGATGTAGAATTTCGCCACTTCATAGTCGCCCATGTTCTGATAGGTCGGCCAGTTGTTCTCCGCGCCGTTGATGACGCCGGTGGCGATGTTTTCACGGACGGCAGTGGGGCCGATGCCGGTGACCGGGGTCGCGCCCAGCAGTTCGACCATCCGCTTCATCATCGCGTTGTCCTGCACGCGGATCTTCAGGCCGGCCATGTCGGCGACTGTGTGGACTTCCTTGGTCAGGTAGAAGCTGCGGCTGCCCGCGTCGTAGTAGCACAGGCCCATCAGGCCGGCAGTCTCATGCTCCTCGATTCCCTTGAGGAAGGATTGCCCGATCTCGCCGTTGAGCACCGCCCACATGTGAGCGCCGCTTTTGTACAGGTAGGGCATCTGGATCGCGTTGATGGCGGGCACGAAGTTGGACACGGGGGACGCCGAAACGCGGGAGAAGGCCAGGTCGCCCAGCTGCAGCGCCTCAATGGATGCGGGTTCAGTCTCGTACAGCGTCCCGCCGAGATAGACTTCCACCTTGATGCGGCCTTCCGTCTTCTCCTCCACCAGGCGGGCGAACTCGACGTCGGCAAGGGCGGTGGGATAGCCTTCCTTGTGGACCTCAGCGAGTTTCAGCACCGTCTGCGCAGACGCGGCGGACGCCAGGCCCAGGATCAGCGCGACAGCAAGAACCAGTGTCAGGATCCTTTTCATAGAAAACTCCTCCTCAGATCTATTGAGCGGCGGTCCTGCCGCCCTGTTGTTGACCCCATTAAACAACGCGCATGTATTTACTGTCAAGCCTTTTGCCCATTCCGACAATAAAAGGAACGGGTAAAAACAAGGGAAGTGCGTGCTCATTCCCGTACCGTATCAAAAAGAGAGTCCCGTCTCAGGGCTGCTTGCCGATATAGGCCAGGATGCCGCCGTCCACATACAGGACGTGACCGTTGACAAAGTCGCTGGCGGCGCTGGCCAGGAACACGGCGGGGCCGACCAGGTCGTCCGTCGTTCCCCACCGCGCGGCGGGCGTGCGGCCGCGGATGAACCGGTCAAAGGGGTGCATCCCCCCATCCTCCCCCTTTTCCCGCAGAGGCGCGGTCTGCGGCGTGGCGATATAGCCCGGGCCGATCCCGTTGCACTGGATGTTGCGGCTGCCGTACTCGCTTGCGATGTTGCGGGTGAGCATTTTCAGGCCGCCCTTCGCGGCCGCGTAGGCGCTGACTGTCTCGCGCCCCAGCTCGCTCATCATGGAGCAGATGTTGATGATCTTCCCGCCGCCGCGCCTGATCATGGACGGGAGGACCGCCTTGGCGCAGATGAAAGGCGCGGTCAGGTCGATGTCGATCACCTTGCGCCACTCCTCCGCCGGCATCTCCGCCATCGGGATGCGCCTTATGATGCCGGCGTTGTTGACCAGGATATCAACAGGGCCCGCGTCCTGTTCTATTTGCTTCACCAATGCCTGCACGGAAGGCTCGTCTGTCACATCGCAGACATAGCCCTTTGCGGGAATACCCTTTTCCTGATAGGACGAGAGGCCTTTGTCCACGATGTCCCCGCTGATGTCATTGAACACGATCCGGGCGCCCGCCTCCGCCAGCCCGCAGCCGATGGCAAAGCCGATGCCGTAGCTGCCGCCGGTGATCCAGGCGGTCCTGCCCCTTAAGGAAAACAGGTCCATATCCATTCCTCCCATGGTATCAGTAGAGATCCGACATGGCCACGCCGTCCATGTCGCCGAAGTCCTGATTCTCGCCCACCATGCCCCAGATGAAGGTGTAGCAGCGCGTACCGCTTGCGGCGTGGATGCTGAAGGAGGGGGAGATCACGGCCTGCTCATTGCGCACGACCAGGTGGCGGGTCTCCTCAGGCTTGCCCATATAGTGCATGACCAGCGCATCGGCGGGAAGGTTGAAATACAGGTAGACCTCCATCCTGCGCGCGTGGGTATGGCAGGGCATGGTATTCCAGACGCTGCCGGGCTTCAGCTGGGTCATGCCCATCACCAGCTGGCAGCTTTCCACCTGGCCGGGCAGGATGTACTTGGTGATGACCCGGTGATTGCTCTCCTCCAGCGTCCCCAGCTCCACACTCTGGCAATCCTCCGGCCTGATTTTTACCGTTTTGCATTCCCTGTGGGCCGGTGCGCAGTTGAAATAGAACTTCGCCGGGTTTTTGGGATCATCGCTGGAAAGGGCGATGTCCCGGCTGCCGCGTGAAATATACATCCCGTCCCGGGTACGCAGAGCGTACTCCTTCCCGTCCACCGCGATCTTCCCCGCGCCGCCGATGTTGATCAGACCCAGCTCGCGGCGCTGCAGGAAGTACTCGGCGCGCAGCTCATCCCCCGCGTCGAGCCTGATCGGCTCGGAAACCGGCATCGCACCACCGGCAATGATGCGGTCGATGTGGCTGTAAACGCTCCTGACCTCCCCGGGCACAAATAGCTCTTCGATCAGAAAAGCCTTCCGCAGCCCCTTCGTATCCATTGACCTGACCTCTTCAGGCGATGAAGCGTATCTGACTTCCATGTTATCCTCCCCATCGTGCAGTTATTTCCGGCGGTTATGCAAACAAATCAAAGAACGCATCCTGATATAGAGAGAGGATGGTCTGCGCACTGCCGTTTCGGTGCCGCCGCCCAGCATACAATGTTGCCAGGCTCAGTACAAAACCTTCTGACAGTATACATTGCCGACCGTCTTTTTTCAAATCCGCACGTTTCCAAAAACCGCCGCCTGTCCTGTTGCTCAGACAGCGGTCCGTTTGCCCGCCCCGGCAGATATCTGCTATACTCAGACACGGAAAACCGGGCAGCGCTGCCCGGATGCCTGCGAAGGGAAGGGACATGCTGGTCTATTACTGCGCCAAGTGCATGCGCCAGAACGCACGGCCGCAATGCGAGGGATGCGGGCGGAGCCTGGGCAATCCTTCCGTGCGCTACGTATGGGAGGACAGCCGCATGGCCGTCAGCGACGTCTCCCGTCCGGGGCTGCTGCTGCGGATCGCGGCAGCAGCCTCTGTCCTCACGGTCCTCGTGATGCTGGTGATCGATTACGTCCTCAGCGGCTCCGCGGCGTTCACCTATTTTTTCAAGTCCACCGGCATCCTGCCGGCGGCCCTGGCGCTGGGCCTTTCCTTCATCGCGCTGGGCCTTCTGGTGCTGTTTCTGCAGGGCCGGGAAACGGTGCAGTACATGCTGGACCCAAAGGGCGTGCTGAAACGTACCTGGATCAGGCCGACCAGGGCGGCCTGCTGGTCGCGCATGATCCGCTATGACAGGAAGGCTTTCCAGAAAAACAATGAAGGCAAGCCTTTCCTCCTGGCGCATGAGGAATACCTGCTCTGGCAGGACGCCGCGCGGTACAGGCTCTCCCCCCGCGCCGGCCGCATCACGCTGTACCGGCCGTACGCCTTCACGTTCATGTCGCTGTACCTGCCCCGGCACGAATACGACGGCGCGGCGGAGATGGTGGCGGCGAAGCTGAAGAACAAGCGATAGGCCATAAATATGAAATCCCTTCAGGTCCGCTGGATCCGGAAGGGATTTCTCATGGTCTGCTATTAGGGCGTCACCGTCACCCGGGTCACGTCATTGGTCAGGATGATAAAAGTTTTTCCGCGCAGGAGGCTGAGTTCCTTGCCGTTCTCATCCACGAACACCGTGCGGTCATCAAGGCTTTCGCGCTGCCAGCCGCCTTTGATGTAGCTGCCGCCGATGAAGATGTCCGCCGCCCCGGTCCCGACAAGGTGATCCAGCTGGATATAGGGGTTTGAGTAACTGAACTTCACGCGCTGGACGATGGCGTTGGCAAAGGGGACGGGCGCGTCAGGCGTGTCCCTGTCCACGTAAGGCCCGGCGGCGTTCTCCCGGTGCCAGGCATTTGACGAAGCGTCATAGGTAAAGGCAGAGAAACTGGCCGGATTGCCGTCACCCGCGTCCGCTGTCTCGCCGTAATGCCGGATCTCGATCCGTGAAACCGGGGGATAGCCTTCGGGCAGGACATCGGTGAACAGGAAGGGCTTCGGGGTGAACACGGCGCCGTTTCGCAGCGCCAGCTCACGGATACGCGCGATGTCGGCAGACAGGTTGTGAGGGCTTGCGTATCCGCTGATGCGGCGGGAGTAATCGTTGCTCCCCAACAGGTCAAAGGACAGGGTGTTGCGCCGCATCCCGGCTTCGCGAAGTTTCAGCGGTACGCTCGCCTTATCGCTCACGCTGTCGCCCGGGGAACCTGCGTAGGCAAAGGCCGCACCCCAGCCTCGGGCGACGTCCACGAAAGGCGTGCGCGAGGAACGGCTGCCGCCGGCGTCAGAAGGAGCCTTGTCCGAGAACAGCGCCAGCAGCTTGGTGGCGCCCGCCCCGGCGTTGGGGACCTGATAAAGGATGTCGGCGTCCCCGACCCCCCAGTGAGGATGAGCATCCTGCGCGTTGTCAAGGACCAATAACACCGGGGCATAGACCCCTTCCCAGGGAAGTCCCGTGGCGGGGCTTTCACCGGGGACCACCGGGTTTCCCGGGTACTCCGCCTGGAAAGGGATCCCCTTGCGCTGCAGTTCGCCCTGTATGTCTTTTGGTTCCCCGAGCGCTGCAAGAGGTGCCGCCAGGAACAAAGCCAGTACCAGAGAAAGTATCCTCATCGTCTTCCTTTTCATCATCAGACCGCCTTTTCTCAGTTTGAACGCCTGCCGGATGCCGGTCAGGGGTCATTAACAAATTCTTTCCGGAAAACCACCTGGTCAAACAGCTGCCGGCCGTTTTCATAGATCGGGCGGTCATAATGGTCAAGCATGTAGTTCTTTACCCGGTACGCTTCATGAAACCCGCAGGACAGATAGAAAGGGATCGTCATCGGGCTGTCCCCCGTGCCGGCCGTCATCCTCCGGCAGCGGCCGCGGTAAAAATCAAACAGGAAAGCGACCATCGCGCTGCCGTATCCCCGGCGCTGATGATCCGGCGCCACCGCGAGGTTCCTGATCTCATATTCGCCCTCTCCCTCCATTGTGACGACGCAGACCGCGCGCGCGTCCGGATCATAAAGCGCGAACATGTCGCCCCTTGTAAGGTAGCGGTCGATCATGCGCTCCTCTTCGTCCGCCAGCAGGAGCAGGTCCAGGTAATCTTTCCTGTTTTCGCTGACTAGCCGGATTTCCGCCTTCATCGCCTCCTGACAGTTTCTCCGTCAAGAGTGTATCACGGCCTCCCCGAAGCATCAAGTTCGGGGGGCGCGCGCATCCTCCGCCATGCGGCCGGCGCCTTGCGCCGTTCCCTTGAAACCGCCGGTTTTCTTGACAAATCAAAGCCCTGTGCATATCATGAATACGTTTATGTGAAGGAGGATTCGCTGTGCCGCTGACGATGGACAAGCTGGTCGCGCTGTGCAAGGTGCGCGGTTTTATTTTTTCCGGTTCCGAGATCTACGGCGGTCTTGCCAACACCTGGGATTACGGCCCGTTGGGCGTGGAGTTCAAGAACAACGTCAAGCGCGCCTGGTGGAAGAAGTTCGTCCAGGAATCCGAACACAACATCGGCCTTGACACCGCGATCCTGATGAACCGTTCCGTCTGGGTGGCTTCCGGCCACGTGGGCAGTTTCAACGACCCGCTGATGGACTGCAAGGCCTGCAAGGCGCGCTTCCGCGCCGACCAGCTCATCGAGGACGACGCGAAAGCAAAAGGCGAGGACCTGAAGGCGGACGGCTGGAGCAACCAGCAGCTGGAAGACGGCATCAGGGAAAAGGGCATCACCTGCCCCATCTGCGGAAAGGCGGATTTCACCCCCATCCGCAAGTTCAACATGATGTTCAGGACCCATCAGGGAGTCACCGAGGACAGCGCGGCGGAGATCTATCTGCGTCCGGAGACCGCACAGGGCATTTTCGTCAACTTCAGGAACATCGTCCGCGCGACCCGGCGAAAGCTGCCCCTGGGCGTGGCCCAGATCGGCAAGTCCTTCCGCAATGAGATCACCCCCGGCAACTTCACCTTCAGGACCCGCGAGTTTGAGCAGATGGAACTGGAGTTCTTCTGCCGGCCGGGGGAAGACCTGGAGTGGTTCGCCTACTGGCGGACCTTCTGCCGCGAGTGGCTGCTGTCGCTGGGGATCAGGGAGGATCACCTGAGGCTTCGGGACCACAAGCCGGAGGAACTGTCGCATTATTCCAAGGCGACCACTGATTTTGAGTATCTGTTCCCCTTCGGCTGGGGCGAGCTGTGGGGCATCGCCGACCGCACGGATTTTGACCTGAAGCAGCATCAGGAGCACAGCGGGGAGAACCTGGAATACATCGACCCGGTCACCAACGAGCGCTTCCTGCCCTACGTGATCGAGCCCTCCCTGGGCGCGGACCGCGCCGCCCTGGCCTTCCTGTGCGACGCCTATGATGAGGAGATCCTTCCCGACGGCGATACCCGGACCGTTCTCCATCTTCACCCGGCCCTGGCGCCGTTCAAGGTCGCTGTGCTGCCGCTGCAGAAGAACAAGCTGGGCGACAAGGCGAGGGAAGTCTGCCGGGAGCTCTCCCGAAGTTTCATGGCTGACTATGATGAATCCGGTTCCATCGGCAAGCGGTACCGCCGCCAGGACGAAGCCGGAACACCTTTTTGCGTGACGGTGGACTTTGACACGCTGGAAAACGGCACCGTCACTGTCCGCGACCGGGACAGCATGGCCCAGGACAGGGTTCCCCTTGAGGGGCTGAAGACCTGGCTTGAGGAGAAGACCGCCTTTTAACGCGTCGGCGCGCTGTCCCCAGAGAAAGGAGCAGAGCATTGTCCAATCCGAATTCCATGCCGCAGGCGCGGCGCCGCAGGGCCGACAGGCACCGCAGCGCGGACACGCCAAACACCCGCCAAGCGCCGCTTCGCGCCGGCTATCAGCCGGATGAGGAAGCGCCCATGCCGCTGGGCGGTTATGACGCGGCCCGCCCTCAGGGGGGGCAGCCCAGAGGGCGTGTTGCACCGCCGAACGTGTATGAGGAAACGGATTACCACCCCCCGCGGCGCGACCCGGCTGTCTATACTCAGCCTGTACGTACCGACGAGTACGAGGATGCTGACCTGCCGCCGAGGCGTTGGCCCTGGATCCTTCTGGCCCTTCTGCTGGCAGCCGCGGTCCTCTTCGCCTCAGCCTACTTCTTCATTCCCAAAGACGCGGCCGGTATCCTGGGGCAGGCGAGGACGCTCTCCCACAGCGCGGTGGACGGCGGATTGGCCCTGCTGGGCCTGAAGAAGAAAGAACCCCCGCGGCTGATCAAGTTTGAGACCCCGGAGGAGACCGTTCAGACAGGCGTCAGGACCGTTTTCACCCTCACCGCCAGCCAGGGCATCGAAAACGTGCGGATCCTGGATGAGGAAGGGGTCGAAATCGCAGGCGTGAAAGAATCCGCCGACCCGCCCGCCAGCACCACCTGGACGGTCACCGCCATCCTGGACAAGCCCATGACCGCCACGCTGTCCGCCGGCATCATGTACAACAAGACCTGGTACCAGACGGACAAGACCGTCCGGCTGACCGTCGTCCAGCCCACATCGACGCCCGAGATCGTCAGTACCCCCTTGATCACGCCAGCCGTCACACCATCGATGACACCGGCATTCACCCCTGTCATCACCCCGGCAGTGACGCCGACATTCGCCCCTGTCCTCACGCCTACCCCGCCGCCCGCCGGAACAGCGGCCCCGGAACCCGTCGCAACCCCGGAGGCGGTCACGCCCCAGTCCACTCCCTCGCTGCAGGCCCTTCTCCCGGTCTTTACCCCGCTGCCGTTCACGTCCGCCCCCGAAGCACCGGAGTTCCCCGAGGAAGACATCCCCGAGGACATGCTGGCGGAGTTCCCTGAGGAAGTCATCCCCGGGGACATGCTGGTCGAGCTCCCCGGAGAGCTTGTCTCCGCCGCGGCCGAGCAGATCCTGCCGGAGCAGGCGCCCACCCAGCCGCCGGTGACCCCGTCGCCTACGGCCACCCCCATGCCCGTCCTGATCACCCAAGCCTCGGAAGCCCGGACGCCGGCCAGGATGAAGATCACCGAGGCCGCCTACATGGGGAGCAGGAAGCAGAGCGATTATGCGAGGGAGACCCCCATCAACATGCAGGGCGGGGATCTGTACACCTATTACCCCGGCGGCGTGTTCACCTTCAGGGGCGACGGGATGCGGGGGAACGCGTCCTTCGGCACGGCGGACATGCCGCTGGAGGAGCTGAGCATCCTGTGGCAGACCGAGCTGGGCGGCCTGCGCACTTCCGACTCGGGCACCCTCTACGGCCTGGGATGGACGGGTCAGCCCGCCATCGTCAAATGGGCCGTCGAGGTGCGCGATATGATGAACCTCTCCGAGGAAAAGAAGCAGGTCAAGGCGCTGAAGGAGGTCATCTTCGCCGCGCAGGACGGAAAAGTCTATTTCCTTGACCTGAATGACGGCCTGCCCACCAGAGACCCGATCGACGTCGGCTTCCCGCTCAAGGGCAGCGTGGCCGTGGATGCCATCGGCCGACCCATCATCGCCTTTGGGCAGGGCGTTTCCAAGCTCCCCGGAAAGACCGGGGACATCGGGTATTACATCTACAACCTGATCGACCAGACGAAGCTGGACTTCATCAACGGCCGTAAGACCAAGAACCAGCTGCAGTATTCCACCAACGGAGCCTTTGACGGCACGGGGCTGTTTGACCGGCAGAGCGACAGCCTGGTGATCGCAGGGGAGAACGGCCTGCTGTATACCGTCAAGCTCAACACCGTCTTTGATTTCATGAACGCCAGGACCATCACGATCGACCCTGAGATCACCTATCTGCGCAGCAAGGGAAACCAGGACGACACCACCGTTTCCATCGAGGGTTCCGCCGCGATGTACGGGCCGTACGCCTTCGTCGCGGACAAGCAGGGGATCCTTCGGTGCGTGGACACGACCGCCATGAAGACCGTGTGGGCCTTTGACACCGGGGACAACACAGACGCCACGCCCGCGCTGGACCTGGAGGGCGAGGATACCCTGGCGCTGTACACCGGCACCACCGTGTTCAACCGCACCCGCAGGGACGGGAACGCCGTCATCCGCCGCATCAACGCCCTGACGGGTGAAGAAGCCTGGTCCTTCAAGGTCAGGGCGAAATACGACGACAGCGAGCGCAGCGGCGTGAAGGCCAGCCCCGTGGTCGGCCAGGGTGAGATCGGCAATCTGGTCATCTTCACCGTGAACAAAACGGACGAAGGCGGGGCCATGCTCGCGCTGGACAAGCGTACAGGGGAGCAGATATGGAAGGTGCCGCTGCCCGCGGGCGCCGTTTCCTCCCCAGTGGCGGTCTACGCCACGGACGGCAGGGCCCGGATCATCCAGGCCGATCTGTCCGGCAGACTCTACCTTGTCAACGGCCTGACAGGCCAGGTCATCAGCACCCTGGACCTGGGCGGGACGATCGAAGGCTCCCCTGCGGTGTACAACGACGTGCTGGTCATCGGCACGTCCGGCAGGGACAACAGCCGCATGTACGGCATCCGGATCGAATAGCCGGCCATCAACCGGAAGGAGAGCGCATGGAAGGCCAGTATCTTGCTGCGCTGGATCAGGGGACCACGTCCTCCCGTGCAATCATCTTCACCCCAAAAGGCCGCCTTCTCGCGTCGGCGGCCTTTGAGTTCGCGCAGCATTATCCGTTTCCCGGCTGGGTCGAGCACGAGCCGGAGGATCTGGTCACAAGCACGGTGAAGGCCCTGCGGGAAACGGTAGCCAGGGCCGGGATCAAGCCTTCCCAAATCGCCGCGGCGGGCATCGCCAACCAGCGGGAGACCACCCTGCTGTGGGACAGGGAAACCGGGAAGCCCGTCTGCCGCGCCATCGTGTGGCAATGCAGGCGCACCGCGCCCATCATCCAGCGGCTGAAAGATGAAGGGCTCTCCCCCCTCATCCAGGAGAGGACCGGGCTGGTCCCCGACGCCTATTTCTCCGCCTCAAAACTGCGCTGGCTTCTGGATGAGACCGGGCTTCAGCGGAAGGCGGAGGAAGGCCGGTTCTGCTTCGGCACCGTGGACAGCTATCTCTCCTTCCGTCTGGTGAAGGGCCATCCCCACGTGACCGACGCGACCAACGCCTCGCGCACGATGCTGTTCAACCTGAAAGCGCAGGACTGGGATGACGATCTGCTCAGGATCTTCAACATCCCGCGCGCCGTACTGCCCCGGGTGGTCGACAGCGCATCCGTCATCGGCAGCCTTGACCCGGACATCCTGGGCGCGCCTGTGCCCGTCGCCGCGCTCGCGGGCGACCAGCATGCCGCCCTCTTCGGCCAGGCCTGTTTCACGCCCGGGGACGTCAAGAACACGTACGGCACCGGATGCTTCATGCTGATGAACACGGGGGACGTTCCCGTCTCAAACGACAAGGGCCTCCTGTCCACCATGGCCTGGCGCGTCGGCGGGAAGCCCGTTTTCGCGCTGGAGGGCAGCGTATTCGTCGCCGGCGCGGCCATCCAGTGGCTGCGGGATGAGCTGGGCCTCATTAAAAACGCGGCGGAATCAGAGGAACTGGCGGCAAAGGTCCCGGACACGGGGGGCGTCTGCTTCGTCCCGGCCTTCACCGGCCTGGGCGCGCCGCACTGGAACATGTACGCAAGGGGGACGCTGGTGGGGCTGACCCGGGGGACCAACCGCTATCACCTGGCCCGCGCGGCGCTTGAATCCATCGCCTTCCAGTCTGACGACCTCCTGCGCCTGATGGCGCAGTCCCTGGGGCTTGCGCCCGGCGCGCTGCGGGTCGACGGCGGCGCTTCGGCCAACGGCCTGCTCATGCAGATGCAGGCGGATATTTCGGGCGTCCCGGTGCTCAGGCCCCGCGTACAGGAAACAACGGCGCTGGGGGCGGCCCTGCTGGCCGGGGTCGGGGTGGGCATGTTCGCAGACCCGGCCGCTGCTGTCAGCGCCCTGCAGGCTGATGAGACAGCGTTCCGGCCCCGCTTTTCACCGGAGGAACGCTCGAAGGCGCGCAGGGGCTGGATGCACGCCGTAGACACTGCCCTGCACTGGGCGAAAGACACGGACCTGACGCCGGAAGAGGCTGCCTCCCCCTGATCAGGCGGGACAAATATGGAACTGCCGCACACAATCGAGCGGCAGTTCTTTCTTCATCAGGATATCATGGAGACTTTGTTTATCCCCCTTTTTCTTTTTCCTCACTCTTGATCTGCTTCAGTTCATCCTCAGCCTCTTTCCTGTCAGACTTCAGCGACAGGGCTCCGTCTTTCCAAGGTACAAGCTCAGCAGGCTGAAGCCGACGGCGTGGACGCGCAGGTGATGACGGCGGGGAAGTACTTTTTTGAATGAAAACTGAAATCTGCTGCGCCGCGGAATCCGAGCCGGGCTGTGCTGTCAACGGACGCAAGCACACGTCCGGCGGTCTTTCCATTTCGGGCATCGTGCGGCAGGGTCCGGTTTGCTTGTGAGCACCCCCCGGTCATGCTATAATCCCGGTCATGCAAAGGGAGAGGGGTTTGTGATGTTTGCAGCTGATGCCTGGCGGGACTTTGAGGTGCTGGACGCCGGGGATGGCATGAAGCTGGAACGATGGGGGGACGTTCTCCTGGCGAGGCCGGACCCGCAGGTCATCTGGCCGAAGGCAGCCCCCGAGGCCTGGAAAGAGGCCGACGGCATCTACACCCGCAGCGCCGAGGGCGGGGGAAGCTGGGCCTTCCGCCGTCCGCTGCCCGAGCGCTGGAGCGTGGCTTACCGAGACCTGAAGTTCTACGTCAGACCCACCGGCTTCAAGCACACCGGGCTGTTCCCGGAACAGGCCGTGAACTGGGACTGGATGCGATCCCTCGTAGGCCATCAGCCCGGCGCGCGGGTGCTGAACCTGTTCGCGTACACCGGCGGCGCGACCGTGGCCCTCGCGATGTCAGGCGCCAAGGTCACCCACGTCGACGCGGCAAGGGGCATGGTCGCCTGGGCAAAGGAAAACCGTCTGCTCACAGGCGCCCCGGAGGACCGCTGCCGCTTCATCACGGAGGACGCCAAGGCCTTTGTCCAGCGGGAACTTCGCCGCGGCAGCCGGTATGACGGCATCCTGATGGATCCGCCCAGTTTCGGCCGCGGCCCCGGGGGCGAGGTGTGGAAGCTGGAAGACGAGCTGTATCCGCTGGCCGAGCTGTGCGCAAAGCTCCTGGACGATGACCCCCTCTTCTTCCTGATCAACGGCTACACGACCGGTTTTCAGCCCGCCGTGCTGGGGAATATCCTCAGCCGGGCCATCCCGGACCGCCTGTCGGGCAGCATCAGCGCCCAGGAACTCTGCCTGCCGGTTTCCTCCGGCGGCGTGCTGCCCGCCGGGGCCAGCGCGCGCTGGCAGGCAAAAGGAGCGAAGAATTGAGCAATCCCGTTTATCCGCCCATCCTGTATGAGGACAACCACGTTCTCGTCGCGATCAAGCCGCCAAGGATGCTCACCCAGGGCGACAGCACCGGGGACGGAGACCTGCTGAGCCTGCTGAAGGTTTACCTGAAGGAGAAGTATGACAAGCCCGGGGAGGTCTTCCTGGGCCTGGTGCACCGGATGGACCGGCCCGTCGGCGGGCTGCTGGTCTTCGCCCGCACCAGCAAGGCGGCGGCCCGCTTCGCCCAGCAGCTCAAGGAAGGCGCGCTTCATCGCGAATACGTCCTGGTCTGCGAGGGCGAAACGCCTGACCGCTTTTCCCTGAAAGACTATCTCAGGAAGGATCCTCAGACCAACATGGTCAGCGTGCTGCCCCAATACCTCAAGCTCCAGGGCAAGGAAGCGGTGCTCCATGGCCAGACCATCGCGCACAGCGAGGAGAAGAGCCTGGCCGCGGTCAAGCTCGGGACAGGGCGCGCGCATCAGATCCGCACCCAGATGGCGCATTTCGGCCATCCCCTGCTGGGCGACGCGCGCTACAATGCCTCCGGCGCGTCCGGCCTCATCGCGCTCTGGGGGATGCGGCTGAGTTTCAGCCACCCCATCACCGGAAAGGCCATGGTGTTCGTCACCACGCCCGACAACCTTCCGGAATCCTTCGCGCACAGCCGTCACTTTGACCCCTATAAAAAGGAACTGGACCTGCTGACCAGGGTCTGGCCCGACATCGCCCCATAGCCCATTCCCGCGTGGCTGCTGACAAAAACAAAAACGGAGAATAACGCTTGCATACAGACCCGCCCGTCAGATATGAACTCCTTCACACCTGCCGCCAGTCCGGCGCGCGGCTGGGCGTCCTGCACACCCCGCACGGGGACGTGCAGACCCCCGTGTACATGCCGGTGGGCACGCAGGCCGTCGTCAAGGCGATGACCTCCCGGGAAATGGAGGAGATCGGCACGCAGATCCTGCTGGCAAACACCTATCACCTCCACCTGCGCCCGGGGGACGGGCTGATTGCGCAGGCAGGAGGGCTGCACCGCTTCATGGCATGGAACCGGCCGATACTGACCGATTCGGGCGGTTATCAGGTCTTCTCCCTGGCGGAGCTGAACAGGATCACCGAGGACGGCGTGTCCTTCCGCAGCCACCTGGACGGCAGCCCGCTGTTCATGGGCCCGGAAAACGCGATGAAGATCCAGGAGAACCTGGGTGCGGACATCGCGATGGCCTTTGACGTGTGCACGCCCTACCCGAGTGATGAACAGAAAACACGGGCGGACATGGAGCGCACCCACCGGTGGGCGAATCGCTGCCAGGAAGCGCACACCCGGCCTGAACAGGCCCTGTTCGGCATCGTCCAGGGCGGCTTTTACGAGGAACTGCGGCAGGAGTCGGCAAGGACGCTCGCCGCGATGGATTTCCCCGGCTACGGCATCGGCGGCCTCTCCGTGGGGGAACCCAAGGAGCTAATGTATGACATGCTGGACGTGACCCTGCCCTGCCTGCCGGAGGACCGGCCGCGCTACCTGATGGGCGTGGGCACGCCGGACTGCCTGCTGGAGGGCGTGAAACGCGGGGTGGACATGTTCGACTGCGTTCTGGCCACCCGCATCGCCCGCAACGGCACCGTGCTGACCGCCAGCGGACGCCTGGTCGTGCGCAACGCGAAGTACAAGGCGGACTTCGGCCCCATCGAGGAGGGCTGCGACTGCGAGGCCTGCCGGAGCTATTCCCGCGCCTACATCCGCCACCTGCTCAACACGGAGGAGATCACCGGCGCCCGCCTGTGCAGCATCCATAACCTGCGGCACCTCACCCGCCTGATGGAGGGGGCCCACCAGGCCATCCGGGAAGACCGCTTCCTGGACTACATGGCGGATTTTTATGATCGCTTTGATATGCGCGGCGCGTTCAACCGCGGGGAGACATCATGAGTGAAACGGCGCACCTTCAGGTGCGGGACCTGACCTACCGCTATGACCCGGAGGCGGAGGCGGCGATCGACGGGGTCAGCTTCAGCATCAGCCGGGGCGAATTCGTCGCCGTGCTGGGCCACAACGGTTCGGGCAAGTCCACCCTGGCCAAACTATTAAACGGCCTGTTCCTGCCTTCTTCCGGCAGCGTGACCGTCAGCGGCATGGCCACGTCGGATGCCGGCCGCACCTGGGACATCCGCCGCACCGCGGGCATGGTGTTCCAGAACCCGGACAACCAGCTGGTCGCCACCAGGGTGTATGACGACGTCGCCTTCGGGCTGGAGAACATCGGCGTGCCCAGCGGGGAGATGCCGGGGCGCATCGACGAAGCGCTGCGCCTGACGGGCATGCTGGAACATGCCGACCGCGCGCCCCATCTGCTCTCCGGCGGACAGAAACAGCGCGTCGCCATCGCGGGCATCCTGGCGATGAAGCCGGAAGCCCTCATCCTGGACGAGGCCACCGCGATGCTGGATCCTCAGGGGCGCGCCGAAGTGCTGGACACGGTACTCAGGCTCAACCGCGTGCAAAACATCACTGTGGTCTGGATCACCCATTTCATGGAGGAAGCCGCCCGCGCGCAGCGGGTATTGGTGATGGATCACGGCAGGGTGGTCATGGACGGAGGCCCGAAGGAGATCTTCTCCCGGGTGGACCTGCTGCGCGAGCTGCGCCTGGACGTGCCGCCGATGACAAGGCTGGCCAAGCTGCTCCGGGAACGCGGGGTCGACGCTCGCCTGGACGTGCTGAACGTTGAGGACATGGTTGAGGAGGTGACGCGGCTGTGCCCATCGTGCTTGAAAAACTGAGCCACGTCTACAAAAGCGGGCCGCATACCTCCCACGCCCTCAGGGACGTGGACCTCACCATCAATGACGGGGAACTGCTGGCGCTCATCGGACACACCGGCTCAGGCAAGTCCACCCTCGCCCAGCACCTCAACGGCCTGCTCCAGCCCACCTCCGGCCATGTGCTGCTGGACGGGCAGGACATCAACGGGAAGGATTCCAGCCGCCGCGCGCTGCGCTTCAGGGTCGGCCTGGTGTTCCAGTACCCTGAGCACCAGCTCTTTGAGGAGACGGTCTACAAGGACATCGCCTTCGGACCAAAAAACATGGGGCTGAAGGAGGAGGAGATCGACGCGAGGGTCCGGGAGGCCATGGCCATCGTCGGGCTGGATTTTTCTGAAATCAGCAAACGTTCCCCCTTTGAGCTTTCCGGCGGGCAGATGCGCAGGGCGGCCCTGGCGGGCGTACTGGCGATGAAGCCCCAGGTGCTGGTCCTGGACGAGCCGACCGCCGGGCTGGACCCGAGGGCCCGGGACTTCCTGCTGGAGGACGTCCGGCGTCTCAACCGCGCGGGCACCACCGTCGTGCTCATCTCCCACGCCATGGACGACGTGGCGAAACTGGCCACCCGGGTGGCGGTGCTGGAAAAAGGCGCGCTGGTCATGGACGGCAGTCCCCTTGAGGTTTTCTCCCGGCATGAGCGCCTGGGAGCCATGGGGCTGGACGTGCCCCAGGGGTTCAGGCTGGCCCGTCTGCTGAGGGAAAAGGGATTCCCGGTTTCTGACCGCTGTTTGCTGGAGGACCTTGCCGGAGAACTGGCCGACCTGATCAAGGGGGGCAGCGGACATGCTGCGTGACATCACCCTGGGGCAGTACTACCCGGTCGACAGCCCGGTGCACCGCCTGGACCCGCGGGCCAAGATCCTGCTGGCCTTCCTGTACATCATCGGGGTTTTCCTGGTGAAAGACCTTTTCATGTACCTGCCGGTCCTTCTCTACCTGGCGATGGCGACCTGGCTGGCCAGGCTCCCTTTCCCCATGATGGCGAAGAGCCTCAAGCCCATGCGGATCCTCATCGTGTTCACCTTCATCCTCAACCTCTTCTTCGGCACGGGCAGCCGTGAGCTGCTGCGCCTGGGCAGCATCGTCATCTGGGAGGAAGGCCTGCTCAACGCGCTTCACTTCACCTTCCGCCTGATCCTGCTGGTCACCGGCAGCAGCATCCTGACGCTGACCACGCCGCCGGTCACCCTGACCGACGGTCTGGAGCGGCTGGCCTCCCCCCTGAGGGTCATCCGCTTCCCCGCCCATGAGATGGCCATGATGATGACCATCGCGCTGCGCTTCATCCCCACGCTCACCGAGGAGGCCGACAAGATCATGAAAGCCCAGACCGCGAGGGGTGCCGACTTTGAGACCGGCAACCTGATGGCGCGCGCGCGGGCGATGATCCCCCTGCTGGTGCCCCTGTTCATCAGCGCCTTCCGCCGCGCGGGGGATCTGGCGATGGCGATGGAGGCCCGCTGCTACCGCGGCGGGGAAGGCAGGACGCGGCTTCACGTCCTGAAGTTCAGCCGGCGCGATCTCATCGCTTTTCTCAGCATGGCGGGACTGTTCATCATCCTGCTCCTGCCGGGTATCCTCAAGTGACAGCCGGGCAGCCCTGCCGGGTGCTGCTCACGCTGGAGTATGAGGGCACCGCCTATGCCGGCTGGCAGCGTCAGCTCAACGGGCCCAGCGTCCAGGAAGAGCTGGAGCGAGCCCTCTCAAGGGTGACCGGCAGCGCAGTATCAGCCACAGGCGCCAGCAGAACGGACGCGGGTGTGCACGCGCTGGGCCAGCGGGCGCATTTTGATACCGACTCCCCCATCCCGGACGACAGGTGGCCCTTCGTTCTCAACGCCCTGCTGCCCAATGACGTCAGGGTGACAGCGTCCCTGCGGGTCCCCGATACCCTGCACGCGCGCTTTTCCGCGCGCGGCAAGACCTATGAATACCGCATCTTTTCCCGCCGCGCCCCAAGCGCGCTGCGGAGAGACTTCACGGCCTTCGTGCCACAGCCGCTGGATACGGCTCCCATGAGCGCCGCGCTCGCGGACCTGCTGGGAACGCATGATTTTGCGGCCTTCCAGGCCGCGGGCGGCACCGCCAGGACCACAAAACGCACCATCACCGAAGCGTCGCTGGACAGGCAGGGGGATGAGATCGTCCTGCGGATATCCGGGGACGCCTTTTTATACAACATGGTGCGCATCATCGCGGGCACGCTGATCTACGTCGGGCAGGGAAGGCTGGACAGGGACGCGTTTGCCCGGGCCATCAGGACGGGCGACCGCCTCCTGCTGGGCCCGACGGCCCCGGCCCGCGGGCTGACGCTGATGCACGTCCGCTACGAGGACCTGCCGTGAAGGCGGACAGGTCGGCGCTGAGGGCCTCCGTCCGCGCGCTGGTGGGGTTCTCCATTTTCCCGCCGGACATCATGCCGGTCTCAAAACAGCAGATGGAACTGGGACGACAGGGGCATCTTGCCCGCCAGGGCGCAAGCCGGGCGAAGGCTGAGGAGACCCTCCGGTGGGAAGGCACTGCGCAGGGGCTTCCCGTCCAGATCTCCGGCCGGATGGACCTGTACAGTGCGGATGAGAAGCCTCCGGTCATTGAGGAGATCAAGCTTTCCCCCGCCCCGCCGCCTGTTTCGCCAATGCAGGAGCACCTCATGCAGGCGGCGTGCTACGGTTTCATGCTCACTCAGCGGGACAGCATCCCGGCGGTCTGCCTGAGGGTCAGCTACGTCACGCGCTTTGGCGGAGTGACGGCCTCCTTCAGCGAAACCTGGGAAGCAGAACGTTTGCGGGACGCCTTCTTCTCCCTCCTTCTCCCCTGGGCCGGGTGGCAGGCGAAGCTGATCTCCTGGAAAGAGGCGCGCGACGCCTCCCTGAAGGACCTTCCCTTCCCTTATCCGGAATACCGCCCCGGCCAGCGGGAGATGGCCGCCCAGGTCTACACCGCCATCGCGCGCCGCCGCCGCCTGTTCGCCGTGATGCCCACCGGCACCGGCAAGAGCGCCGCCGCGATCTACCCCGCCTTGAAAGCGCTGGGGCAGGGTCTGAACGAGCAGGTCTTCTGCCTCACCGCCCGGGGCACGCAGCGGGTCTCCGCGCAAAAGGAAGCCGACCGGATGCGCGGGGACCGCCTTCGGCTCCACTCCCTGGTGCTGAATGCCAAGGAGAAGCTCTGCCCGATGGAGGAGATGCGCTGCCACCCGGAGCACTGCGAGCGCGCGCGGGGCCATTTCCTGCGCCAGCAAACCGCTGCCGAGGAAGCGCTGATGGCAGAGAACTGGGACACGGCTTTCATCACCGAAACAGCCTCCCGGCACCTGCTCTGCCCCTTTGAGTTCTCCCTGGCTCTGTGCGAGATCGCGGACCTGGTCATCTGCGACTACAACTACGCGCTGGACCCCCAGGTCAGGCTGAGCCGCATATTTGACATTCCCCGAGGCACGACCCTGCTGATCGACGAGGCGCACAACCTGCCGGATCGGGCCCGGGACATGCTGTCAGGCACCATCCAGGCGGAACGGCTGCTGACGATGCGCCGCGAAGCCGGCAGGACCCACGGGCGGTCCGGCAAGCTGTACAAGGCATATACCTCTCTGATCAGAACACTGGCGTCGGAAGGGTCCTCAGGTGAGGGGGGCAGGCTGCCGGACGCGGCCGCCGAACTGCTGAGTGAGCTGGCCGGGACCTACAGCCCCGGCGGCGCCGGCCTGGCGCGGGACCTCATCGCCTTCCTTTCCGCCTGGAACAGAGCCTTTGAGCAGGGGGACGACTATACGATCCTGCATGACCCGGACCCGCGCAGGGGCGGGGTGAGGGTCCTGTGCCTCAATCCCGCACCGCACCTGAAGGAAGCCACAAAGCGCATGGCCGGCTGCGTATACTATTCCGCCACCTTGAGCCCGCTGGATGCCATGCGCGGCCTTCTGGGCGGAGAGCGGGAGGACGCCTGCCTTTCCCTGCCCTCCCCCTTCCCGGAAGAGCACCTGCTGTCCCTGCAGTTCCCGCTCAACACAAGGTATCATTCCCGCGCCGCCAGCCTTCTCCCGGCCGCGGAGGCCATATTGGCGCTCTATCATTCCAGGACGGGCAAGTACATCGCCTATTTCCCCTCCTTCGCCTACCTGCGCTCCATGGAGCCGGTCCTGAGGGAACTCGATCCGGACCTCCCTTTGATCGTCCAGAAGCCCGGCATGGACGAGGCCTCCAGGATCCTTTTCCTGGACGCGTTCGTGCAAGGTGAAAGCCGCCTGCTGGGGCTGTGCGTGCTTGGCGGCGTGTTCGCCGAAGGGGTGGACCTGCCGGGCGAGGCGCTGATCGGCGCGATGATCGTCGGGGTCGGCCTTCCCCAGGTGAATCCGGAGAGGGAACGCATCCGGGAACGGCTTCAGGAAGCGCTGGGCGACGGCTTTGGCCATGCCTACCGTTTCCCCGGGATGCAGAAAGTGCTCCAAGCTGCGGGACGGCTGATCCGCTCGGAGAGGGACCGCGGGGTGCTGCTGCTGATGGACGACCGCTACGCCCAGGAGGCATACAGCAGGCTCCTCCCTTCCCATCTGAAGCTGAAAAGGGTATATTCCAAGGAAGAGATCACATCCCTTGCCCGGGCTTTCTGGGAAAGGAATTGAGGAGAGGAAGCGGAGATGGCCGAACTGCCCCGGCACCGTCTGGGCGACCTGGAACGAAAGCTGCTCACCCTGTATTCACTGCGCGAGCTGGGTCCCTGCACCAACCTGCAGCTGATCGCCTTCATGGTCGAAAACGACCTGATGAATTACTTCGACCTGCAGACCGCACTGCATGACCTTTGCCAGAACAGCCAGCTGGCCAGGGACAGCATCCCGGGGGACGACCGGTATGAGATCACCCCCCTGGGGGATGAGGCCATCGGGCTGTTCATGAAGCGCCTGGGCGAAAGCGCCGTCCAACGGGTGCAGCAAGCCGCGCCGGGCTTCAGGGAAAAGATCCGCATGCAGCGGGAGAAATTCGCTTCCATCAGCCACGCGGGCCGCAACGAATACCACACGCAGATGGGCATCGCAGAGGGCGGGATGCAGCTGATGCGGCTGGACCTTTCCCTCCCCACAGCGGATCTGGCGGAGCGTTTCCGCGCCGCCTGGCCGGAGAAGGCCGCTGAAATCTACAGCTTCATCCTCAGCCGCCTGTCCGGGGAGGACCTTCTGTGAAGGTCTGCGGCATCCTCGTGGCGGCGGGCGCGGGGACGCGCCTTCAGGCCGGGATGAACAAGGCTCTGACGCCGCTTGGCGGCGAGCCGCTGTTCCTGTATGCGCTGCGCGCGCTTCGCCCCTTCTGCGATCACATGATCCTGGTGGTCAGGGAGGGCGAAAGCGGCCTGTTTGAGGAAGCGCTCAGGGCCGCGCATCAGGGCCCCGTCCATCTTGCAACAGGCGGGCAGGAGCGCCGGCATTCCGTGGAGAACGGGCTGAAAGAGGTCCCCGGGGACGCGGACATCGTGCTCATCCACGATGCGGCAAGGCCTTTCCCCGGCCCCTCCCTCATCCGGAGGGTCATCCAGGGCGCGGCTGCATACGGCGCGGCGGTCCCGGCGCTGCCGGTGAAGGATACCTTAAGGCGGCAGGAAGCAGGGCTCACACGGACCCTTTCACGCGAAGGGGTCTTCCAGGTCCAGACGCCCCAGGGATTTCAGCGTGACCTCATCCTGCGGGCCTACGCGCACAGCCCGCGGAGCCTCACGGACGACGCCGGGCTGGTGGAACTGCTGGGGGAACCGGTGAGCCTTTCGGAGGGGGACGCGCGCAACTTCAAGATCACAACGCAGGAAGACAAGAAGATGGCAGAAATGATGGTTTCCGGTGCTTCGCGCACGGGAACGGGCTTTGACGTACACCGCCTCGTCCCTGGGCGCGCGCTGATCCTGGGCGGGGTCGTCATCCCCCACGGCACGGGCTTGTTGGGGCACAGCGATGCCGACGCCGCGCTGCACGCGCTGTGCGACGCGCTGCTGGGCGCCTGCGCCCTCGGGGACATCGGGCAGCATTTCCCCGACAGCAGGGAGGAGTACAGGGGCATCCCCTCGCTGAAACTGCTTGAGAAGACACGGCGGATCATGGCGGATTCAGGGTTTTGTCCCCTGCAGTGCGACCTGACCATCGTCGCGCAGAAACCCATGCTGGCACCCCACATACCCGCCATGCGCAGGAATATCGCGCAGGCGCTGGGATTGAGGGAGGAAAAGGTATCGGTGAAGGCCACCACCACCGAGGGGCTGGGGTTTGAAGGCCGGGAGGAGGGCATCTCCGCCCAGGCCGTGGCCATGGTACGGGAAACGGCTTAGCGGCGTACAGACTTCCGTCTGTTCCACGGCCCCGTTATATGGTAGAATGGCGATACAGCGAATCGACGCGACATAACCGAATAGTAATTTAAAACGAACGGAGGAGACAACAATGCTGCTGGACAAGAAGATCTGGCTGGGAACGGGCGCCGAGGGCCCTGTTGTGATGCTCCCGCAGATGGCAAACCGCCATGGGCTGATCTCCGGCGCGACAGGCACCGGAAAGACCGTCACCCTGCAGGTGCTGGCGGAGGCCTATTCCCAGCTGGGGGTGCCCGTGTTCATGGCCGACGTCAAGGGCGACCTGGCCGGACTTGCCAAACCGGGCGAAATGAACGACAGGATCCGCCAGCGCATGCAGGCGGTGGGGCTTGAGGATTTCGTTCCCCATGCCAATCCGGTGACCCTGTGGGACGTCTATGGCGTATCCGGTCACCCGGTGAGGACCACGGTGAGCGAAATGGGCCCGCTGCTGCTCTCCCGGATGCTCCAGCTCAATGACACCCAGGCAGGTGTCCTGCACATCGTGTTCCGCATCGCAGATGACGAAGGGCTGCTGCTCATCGACCTGAAGGACCTGCGCGCGATGCTCACCTACGCGGGCGACCGCTCGGCCGATTACACCCTGCGCTACGGCAACATCGCCAAGGCTTCCGTGGGCTCCATCCAGCGCGCGATCGCGGTGTTGGAGGACCAGGGTGGCAACCAGTTCTTCGGGGAGCCCTCCCTGGACCTGTCCGACTGGCTGGTGCGGGATGAGTCCGGGCAGGGGATGATCAACATCCTCGCGGCGGACAAGCTGTTCCTGCGGCCCAACATGTACTCCGTGTTCATGCTGTGGATGCTGGCGGAACTGTATGAGCTGCTGCCTGAGCAGGGCGACAGCGAGCTGCCCCGGATGGTGTTCTTCTTTGACGAAGCCCACCTGCTGTTTAAGGACTGCCCCAGGGAGCTGATGGACAAGGTGGAGCTGACCATCCGGCTCATCCGCTCCAAGGGCGTCGGCGTGTTCTTCATCACCCAGAACCCCGGCGACGTCCCCTCCTCCGTCCTCTCGCAGCTGGCGGCCCGGGTGCAGCACGCGCTGCGCGCCTTCACCCCGCTGGAGCAGAAGGTCATCAAGACCATCGCACAGACCTTCCGCGCCAACCCCGCCTTTGACACGGAGCAGGCCATCACCCAGCTGCAGACCGGTGAAGCGCTGCTGTCCTTCCTGGATGAGCAGGGCGCGCCCTCCGTCACCCAGCGCGCGGTCATCCTGCCGCCGCAGTCGGCCATCGGCTCGATCTCGGAGACTCTGCGCCAGACCATCATCGACACCAGCGAGGTCAAGGACAAGTACACCCATACCTTTGACCGCGAAAGCGCCTATGAGATGCTTTCCGCCAAGTTCTCCTCCCAGGGCGTCCTCGGCGCCGCCCGCGTCATCCTGGAGGAAACAGGCGTCCTGGAACCGGACGTCAAGGCAGAACCTGTGCAGCAGAGAAACACCATCCAGATCTTTGACCCGGCCACGGGGCAGTACATCGAACGTGAAATGCAGCCGGCGGTGAGCTATCCCGCGCCGCAGCCCTCCTGGCAGCCCGTGCCGCAGGCGCCCCAGCAGGCCCGCAAGGTGGAGCAGGCGCCCCCGCCGGTGCTGGTGTACAACCCCCAGACCGGGCAGTATGAACCGCAGCGGCAGGTGCCGGTCCAGGCGGACATCAAGCCTGCCAGGGAGCCGAAGACCCAGAAGACCGTCAAGAGCCTGGGCGAGAAGATGCTGGACAACTTCACCCGCTCCACGGCCTCCGGCGCAGGGTATTCCGTCGGGCGCACCATCTCGCGCGGCCTCCTGGGCATCTTCGGGATCAAGTGAAAAGAGGCGGCGGCAACAGCCGCCGCCTTGACTTTTCGGAGGTAAAAAATGAGCATCCGGATCGGCATCCTGACCAGCGGGGGCGACTGCCCGGGGCTGAACGCCGCCATCAGGGGCGTCGCCAGGGCGGCCTACCAGGCGCTGGACGCAGAGATCGTCGGCATCCGCGCGGGCTACCGCGGGCTGATCGACGGGGACTACCAGATCATGCAGCAATCCCAGTTTTCGGGCCTTCTGACCATGGGCGGCACCATCCTGGGGACCAGCCGCACGCCATTCGCGAACATGCGTGTCGTGGAAGAAGACAACGTGGACAAGGTCTACGCGATGAAGATGAACTACAAGGCCATGAAGCTGGACTGCCTGGTGACCCTGGGCGGAAACGGCACGCACAAGACGGCCAACCTGCTCAGGCAGGAAGGCCTGAACGTCATCGGCCTGCCGAAGACCATCGACAACGACATCTTCGGGACGGACTTCACCTTCGGTTTTCATACCGCAGTGGGCATCGCCACGGACGTCATCGACCGGATCCACACCACCGCCGCCAGCCATGACCGCTGCATGATCGTCGAGATCATGGGCAACAAAGCCGGCTGGCTGACCCTGTACGCCGGGATGGCCGGCGGCGCGGACGTCATCCTGCTGCCGGAGATCCCCTACCAGATCGAGAAGATCGCCAAGGTCATCAGCGACCGCGCCAAACTGAACAAGCACTTCACGATCATCGCGGCGGCGGAAGGCGCGATGAGCGTGGAGGAAGCCGGGATGAAGCGCAAGGAGCGGGAGGCCGCCCGCGCCCAGCGGGAGTTCCGCAACGTTTCCCAGCACATCGCGGCCAATCTGGAAAGCCTCATCGGCGTTGAGTGCCGCTCCGTGATCCCCGGGCACATGCAGCGGGGCGGCAGCCCCTGCGCCTACGACCGCGTGCTGTCAACGCAGTTCGGCGTGCATGCGGCCGAACTGATCCGGGAAGGCAGGTTCGGCCTGACGGTGGCGCTCAGAAACGGCGTGATCACGGAGAACAAGCTCGAGGACGTCGCCGGCGTCCCCAAGCCCGTGGACCCGGACGACCAGATCGTCAGGGCCGCGCGCCGCATCAACATCTCCTTCGGGGACTAAAAAGGCAGGATCCCCAGCCGCCGCCTGACCAAATCAAGAAACCGCGTCCGTTATAGAGGGCGCGGTTTTTGATCGGGGCTCTGCTGTCTTGTTCCGCTTATGCCGCTTTTGCCTGCCGCTTCTGGATCCTCTGCCAGAGAACGACCAGTGCGATCAGCGAAAAACCGATCCCGTCGGTCACCAGGCCGGGGATGATCAGCAGCAGACCGCCGGCCAGGGCCATCAGCTGCTGGAGGACGTTCAGCCTGCTCTCCCAATACTTCTCCACGGCCATGCCGATGCCGAACATGCCGATGACAGCGGTGACGGCGATCAGCACCACCTCATACCAATGCGCGTTGAGCATGAGCATCTGCGGGCTGTATACGAAGATGTAGGGCACCAGGAAGGCGGCGATCGCCAGCCTGGTGGCCTCCACCCCGGTTTTCTGGGGATTGGTTTTGGCGTTGGCCGCGCCGGCAATCGCCGCCAGGGCGACCGGCGGGGTGATGTCGGCGATGATGCCAAAATAGAAGGTAAAGAGATGGGCGGGCAGGATGGCCATTGCAGGGTTGACCCCCTGCAGGGCGGTATACACCTCCGGCAGGCTGGTCATCAGCGCGCGGGCCACGACCGGCGCCATGATGGTGGAGGTGATCAGGTAGTTGGCGGTGGTCGGCACACCCATGCCCAGCAGGATGGAGGAAAGCATGGTGAAGATCAGCAGCAGCAGCAGGCTGCCGCCCGCCAGCGCGGTCAGGCCGGAGCCCATCTTCAGCCCGATGCCCGTCAGGGTGATCATCCCCGCGATGATCCCTGCGACGCCGCAGGCGAGGGCCACGCCGATGATACTGCGCGCGCCGGCCTCCAGCGCCTGGAGGTTCTGCCGCGGCCTGAGTCCGCGGCTCTCCCTGATGAGCGGCTTGACG
>CAUJDI010000013.1 GCA_963169565.1 Bacillota bacterium
ATCATCTCCATGGGGTTTGTGGACTACTTCCTCATCGTGTGGGACTTTATCAGGTACGCCCGGGAGAAGGGCATCATGGTCGGCCCCGGCAGGGGCAGCGGCGCGGGCTCCATTGTGGCCTATTGCCTGAACATCACCCAGCTGGATCCGCTGAGGTACAGCCTCCTGTTTGAGCGCTTCCTCAATCCCGAACGGGTGTCCATGCCCGACCTGGACATCGACCTGTGCTACGAGCGCAGGGGCGAGGTCATCGATTACGTGGCGGGAAAATACGGATATGACCACGTCGCGCAGATCATCACCTTCGGCACCATGGCCGCGCGGGGCGTCATCCGCGACGTCGGCCGGGTGCTTGGCTACACGTACCAGGAAACGGACCAGGTGGCCAAGATGGTGCCGATGGAACTGAACATGACCCTGGAGAAAGCGCTGGAAACCAACCCCCAGCTGCGCGAAGCGAGGGAAGTGAACGAGCGGGTCAGGAAGCTCCTGGACACCGCCTCCCTGCTGGAAGGCATGCCCCGGCACGCGGCGACCCACGCGGCGGGCGTGCTGATCACCGAAAAGCCGCTGACGGAATACGTGCCGCTTCAGACGAACGACGAGGTGATCACCACCCAGTACGCCATGGGCAACATCGCGGAGCTGGGGCTGCTCAAGACCGATTTCCTGGGGCTGCGCACGCTCACCGTCATCCGGGACACCCTGTTGATGATGGCCGAGTCAGGCGTACACATCAGGGACGAGGACATCCCCATCGACGATCCCGAGGTGTACCGGATGCTGTCCCTGGGGGACACCGACGGGGTGTTCCAACTGGAAAGCGGCGGTATGCGCAGCTTCATTTCTGAATTGAAGCCCGAGCGCTTTGAAGACATCATCGCAGCCATTTCGCTCTACCGCCCGGGGCCCATGGCCTCGATTCCCCGCTTCATCAAGGGAAAGCACCATCCCGAAAGCATCACCTACACCACCCCGGAGCTGGAGCCCATCCTGTCCGTCACCTACGGCTGCATGGTCTACCAGGAGCAGGTGATGCAGATCGTGCGTGACCTGGCCGGCTTCAGCTACGGCCGCAGCGATGAGATCCGCCGCGCGATGAGCAAAAAGAAGAAGAGCGTCATGGAGCGCGAGCGCGAGATCTTCATCCACGGCTCCCCGAAGGAGGGCGTCCCGGGCTGCCTGGCCAGAGGGATCAAAAAGGAGAAAGCCGAGAAGATCTACGATGAAATGACCGCCTTCGCGAGCTATGCCTTCAATAAATCCCATGCCGCCCCCTACGCGCTGCTGTGCGTGAAGACCGCCTGGCTCAAAGCCCATTATCCGGCGGAATTCATGGCGGCGCTGATCAACTCCTATCTGGGGGCCGCCAGCAAGGTATCCGCCTACGTGCAGTACTGCCGCAAACATAAGATCCGCGTGCTCCCGCCCAGGATCAATCAATCCGGCGTCAAGTTCCATGTGGGAGAGGAGAACGGCATCAAGGGCATCCGCTTCGGGCTCAACGCGATCAAGAGCCTGGGCGAGAAAGCGGCCCTGAGCATTGTCCAGGAGCGGGAACAGCGCGGCGACTTCAAGGATATCTTTGATTTCTGCCACAGGGTGGACAGCGGTGTGGTGAACAAGCGCGCCTGCGAAGCCCTGATCAAGGCGGGGTGCTTTGACGGATTGGGCGGCAGCCGGGTCCAGTGCATGCAGGTCTATGAGGACGTGCTGGACGCCGACCAGCGCAGCCGGCGCAGCAACCACAAGGACCAGCTCTCCCTGTTTGACGCCGCGAGGGAGGACGGGCGCGACGGCATCGTCAGGAAGTACCCTGATCTGAAGGAATACCCGATGCACGCGATCCTTGCGATGGAAAAGGAAGTGACGGGGGTCTACATCACCGGCCATCCGCTTGACGCGTATGCGGACACGCTGGATACCCTCACCTGGTCGGCGCTGGCGCTGGATGAATTGGCCGAAAGGGAGGACAGGGGCCTGAGTGAGGACGGCCGGTTCATCCAGCTGGGCGGGCTCGTCGTCAATATCAAGCAGAAGGCGACGCGCAGCGGCGGCCTGATGGCTTTTGTCACGCTGGAGGACCTCACCGGCCAGGTGGAATGCCTGTTCTTCCCGCGCGTGTGGGAACAGCACTCGGATCTGATCCAGGAGGACGGCGTCTTCCTTTTCTCGGGTAAACTGTCTGTGTCGGAGGACCGCGCCCCCAGCCTGATCGTCGAAAGCGTCAGGCCGCTTTCAAAGGAAGAGGAGCTCAGGCCGACCACCCCGCAGGAAGACGCGCTGCTTGCCAAGTCGGCGGCTGTCAAGTTATACTTGCAGATAAGCCGAAACCAGTTGGATGCCTGTGAAGCCTTGCTGAAAAGGCTGCCGGGCAGGATCCCGGTTTTCCTGTATTTCAAGGAGGAGGGGCAGACACTGCTCGCTCCCAAGGACTGGTGGATCAGCGACGCCCTGGACGCGCGCGCGGACCTGCTGACCATACTCAGCAAAGATCAAGTCAAGGTGGTGAATAACGGAAAATGAACAGGATGACACTGACTGTCCCCCCCAACCACGAATGGTCGCTGGTGGTGCGGACCTCGCTGGGCGCCGTCGGCGTGATGGCCAACCTATCCATGGACGTGATCGACGACCTGCGAACAGCCGTTGAGGAAGCGTTTGAGCTGGTGACCCATCAGGAGCGCCACGTCCAGCGGGTCGTCCTCAGCTGCAAGATGGAGGACGGGAATATCCTCATCATGCTGGAGGCACAGCGCGCGCCCGACGCGCAGGTGTGCGATCGGATGGACCCCGAGGTCGCGCAGCTGATCATCGGGACCCTGGTGACAGACGTCAAACTGGAAGGGGACCAGTGCGGGATCCATACCGTTCGCATGTCCTTGCCGATCGGAGCGAAATAATTGATGAACGCGGACGACATCCACAACGCCGCGATGCGCTACGCGTCAACGCGGACAAAAGAGGCGCTCGATGAAGCGGTCAGCGTTGCCCTGCCGCTGTGCAACGCGATCGCGGCGCGCTTCGCCGGGCGGGGGATCGAGCTGGAAGACCTGCGCCAGGTGGCCGCGATGGCGCTGGTGAACGCCCTGAACGGTTTTGACCCGAAACGGGGGCTGCGCTTCACCACCTACGTCACCCCGACCATCACAGGCACAGTCCGCAACTACATCAGGGACCGCGCCCAGTTGGTGCGCACCCCGAGGGGACTGCGCGAACAGGGCATGCAGATGGACAGGATGCTGGAACAGCTGACCCAGCGCCTGCACCGGGAACCCACCGTGCCGGAACTGGCCCAGGAGCTGGGATGGACGCTTGAACAGGTCATCAGCATCCACGCGTCCAGGGAAAAATCCCAGGTCTCCTCCCTGGATGCTCAGGATGAGAACGGGATGATGGTATTCGATCACCTGGGCAAGCAGGAAAAGGGGTTCGAGGATTTTGAGATGCGCGAGGACCTGCGCAACGCCCTGAAGACCCTAAGCCACGAAGAGAGGACCCTCATCAGGCTGCGGTTTCAGGAGCAGCTTTCCCAGCAGGCCACCGCCAGGAAAATGAACCTCACCCAGATGCAGGTGTCCAGGATGGAGCGGCGCGTGCTCCGCTCGCTCAAGGGAGTCATGCAGACCATATGAGCAGGCAGGCGCTGAAAGACCGGCTCGTTTTCAGCGGACTGTGCAGGGATACGGCCAGCGCGGAAGCGCTTGTGATGGCCGGCAGGGTGCTTGTCAACGGCAGGCCGGCCAAGGCGGGCCAGGCGGTCAGGCCGGAGGACCAGGTGCGCCTTCGTGAGAATGCCTGCCCCTACGCCTCTAAAGGAGGGTTAAAACTACAGGGCGCACTTCAGTCTTTTGGGGTCAGCGTTCAGGGGAAGACCTGCCTGGACGCGGGTGCGTCCACCGGCGGATTCACGGACTGCCTGCTCAGGCAAGGCGCGGAGCTGGTGTACGCGGTCGATGCCGGTTATGGCCAGCTGACAGGCGCGCTGAGGCAGGACCCTCGGGTTGTCAATCTGGAAAGAACCAACCTGTCAGATCCTTCCCTGCTCAGCCTTGATCCCGTCCCGTCCCTGGCGACCTGCGACCTCAGCTATCTCTCCCTAAGGCTCGCGCTCCCGGTGTACCGGGAGATCCTGCGAGGCCGCGGCGAGATCATCGCGCTGGTCAAACCGCTTTTCGAGGTCGACAGCCCCGAATCCCGCCGAAGCGGGATCATCCCGGACAGCGCTTACGCCCCGATGCTGACGGACCTGATCGGGTACCTCAACGGCCTGCATGGCCTGGCAGTGACGGACGTGTGCGCAAGCCCGGTCAGAGGCGGCTCCGGGACG
>CAUJDI010000014.1 GCA_963169565.1 Bacillota bacterium
TAAGCATCCTGACATCCGGTACAGCAAAAAAGGCTCCCGCGTTTCGCGGCAGCCCCTGAAGGATCAGACGGCGGAAAGGCTCAGGCCTCCTCCCCGTCTTCTTCCTCTTCCATTTCTTCCATGAACAGCTCGAACACTTCCTCTTCGATCTCGTCAACGTCACAGGAAACGTAGGTGTCCTCGCCGTTCTCATCCTTCTGGAGCTTCAGGATGACGACCTCGCCTTCCTCCTCGTTCTCCTCTTCCTGAGGCGCCCGGAGGACGACGTAGCTCTCCCCTTTGTGCTCGATGGTGCTCAGGTACTCAAACTCGGTGGTGACCCCGTCTTCGTCGGTCAGTTCCACGATGCTGCTCTCCATCTCCTCCGGGGATCCCTCAAGGTCTTTCCTGTTCCTGTCATCCGTCATGAACCGTGTTCCTCCCTTGCGTAATGGACGCTTTCCGTCCCTTTGGTGTCTATTGATTATACCCTGTGCCCTGTCCCGGAAGCCGGTCGAGGTAGTCCTGCAGGATGAGCGCCGCGGCTGCCTGGTCGATCCGCTTCCTGCTCTCCGGCGCGCTCAGCCCGCTCTCCCTGAGCTTCTCCCCTGCTTCCACGCTGCTGAGGCGCTCGTCGGCCAGCTCGACCCGGATCCCCTTCTCTGTGAGCCGCTTGGCAAAGCCCATCACTTCCCGCGCCTGGGACCCCAGGGAATCGTCCATGTTGCGGGGAAGCCCTATCACGATGTATTCCGCGCCGAGTTCATCCATCAGCCCGGATACCTTTTCCGCCGTCGGGCCCCAGCCCTGGTGGCGGATCACGCTGTGCGGGCTTGCGAGCGTCCGGGTCGCGTCGCTGACCGCGACGCCGATGCGCTCATCCCCGTAGTCCAGCCCGATCAGGCGTTTCACTGACCGCCGGCGGGGGAAGCGGAAAAGTAAGAACGGACCAGTTCCTCCAGGATCTCATCCCGCTGAAGCCGGCAGATCAGGCTGCGCGCGTTTTCATGGCTGGTGATGTAGGTCGGGTCGCCGGTCATCACAAACCCGGTCAGCTGCGCAACGGGATCATAGCCTTTGGCGACAAGGGCCTGATAGACGTGCTGAAGGATGTTTGCCGCGACGCTGTTCTCGTCCTTGAGCGGAACCAGTTTTGTGGTGCCGAATCCCTCCGTCATAAGCACACCCCCTCTTTGCATTATACAGGAACAGTAAAAAACATCAAGCAATTTGGCATTCCCTGAGATATTACCCATCATCAAAGCCTGCCCGGCATGGAAAAACCTCTATCTCATTGAAATGCGGGCCCTGCTCAACTAAAATGGAGAGGATCATTCTGTCTTCAAGGAGGGCACCCCATGCTCGTATTGGCCTGCAACGTCGGAAGCACCTCGCTGAAATACCGGCTGTTCCGCCTGGGAAACGCTCAGGAGGAGCTGGCCGCCGGACACTTTGAGGGGATCGGCCGCGCATCCGGGCGCGCAAGGCAGAAGGCCGGCGCCCTGGAAGCCTCCGAGGACCGCCCGAGGCCGGGCTATGAGGAGGCCATCCTGTCGATGATCCGTTTCCTGGGCGTTACCGGCCTGATGCGGGGCGGGCTGCCTGACTGCGTCGCCTTCAAGGTGGTGGCGGCAAAGCACGTCAGCGGGGTGGCGGAACTCACCGAAGAGGTGCTACAGGACATGGAAGCCTTCAACACCCTGCTGCCCGCGCACAACCCGCCCTACGTGGCGGCAGTCCGCCAGTTCAGAAAGCTGATGCCGGGGGTTCCCCTCATCGGCAGCTTTGAGACAGGGTTCTTTCAGGGGATGCCGGAGGAGGCCTACCTCTACGCGCTGCCGCTGGAGATGCTGGAGCACGGTGTGCGCAGAAACGGCGCGCACGGCGCCTCGCATGAGTACGTGACCGGCTGGATCGAAAAAGAAACCGGGCGGGGCGACCTGCGCCTCATCTCCTGCCATCTGGGCGGCTCCTCCTCCATGGCCGCCGTCAGGGGCGGACGGGCCATCGACACCACGCTGGGGCTGTCGCTGCAGTCCGGTCTGCCCCACAACAACCGCGTCGGCGACGCGGACCCCTGCCTGAGCCTCTACCTGCAGGAAAGCCTGGGCTACTCCCTGGAGCGCGTCAAGTCCCTCTTCAGCAGGGAAGGCGGCCTGCTGGGGCTCTCCGGCTTTTCCGGCGAGATGTGGGAGATCGAGGCAGCCGCCGCGGCCGGGAACAGACGGGCGCAGACCGCGTTTGGGGTTTACTGCTACGGCATCAAGAAATACATCGGATCCTTCGCCGCGGCGCTGGGCGGGCTGGATGTCATCGCTTTCACCGGCGGGATCGGGCAGAACAGCGCCCGTGTCCGCGCGCAGGCGCTCCTGGGGCTGGATTTTCTGGGCATCCTGCTTGACCCGGAGAAGAACGGGAAAGCAGGGCCCGGCAGCCTGATCTCCGCCGCGGATTCAAAGGTTTTGGTGTACGTCGTCGCCACCAACGAGGAGCTTGTCATCGCCCAAAAGGCCAGGGATCATCTGATCAAGCGGGCCTGATCCCTGCGGAATAAACTGTATACGGAAGTTTGATTTGATCCCCTCAGAGCGGCCTGAGCGAGGCCTCATTTCCTGAGTTTCAGCTCCTCCCCTTCCGCTTCTGCCTGCATCATAAGCCGCTCCTTCAGGTCCGCGCCGTTCTGCGCGTCCTCAAGCGCTGCCCGGAGACCCTCCAGGCTCAGAAGCGCGGCGGCCAGGCAGAACAGGTTCTTGCTCCGGCCGTCGTTGTGCATCTCAAGCGCTTTCTTCAGGAAATCCATCCTTTCCCTCTGCTGAAGAAGAAAGGCGTCCAACCCGTTCTCCTGGATTTTCCGCCCATTGGGCAGGACGCGCCGGTGGGTGACAAAGGAATCGCGTGAGCCGTCCTCCCTGTCAAACCTTGCGCAGGGATACTCCGGGCATCCTGCGCAGACCTCAAGCCCCCGGCGCCTGACGCAGCAGGTCAGGAAGGAACAGGAAGGGTGCGTCCGATCAAATCCCTCCCCGCCGCAGCCGGGGCAGCGCGAGGTCCCCTCGGTGTAGAACCGTGGGCACAGCCCGCAGTCGATCCCGCAGCAGCCCAGGGTCGGGTGTCGTTTTTCCACGGCGGTCGCTTCCTCCCTTGTTTGTCCTGACAGGGCGATGATCCTTCTGAGTGCTTGATACAGGCCCTCATTTTTATCTTTTATATGCTGTCCTGCGGCTTAGCCGATATCTCCATGGTGTCAACGCGCCCTTATCTTTTCCGTTCCATTGTTCATCCCCTTTTGATTGGATCCTACCGCGGACGAAAGATGCCGTCAAGGATGACGCCGCGCAAAGCACGCCTGAAGGAATCCGGAAAGCAAGGGCGGAGGAACGCCGCCTTGCTTCCAGTCTGTCGCTCCGGCAGGCCTCTCCGCGCAAGCGCCTGCAGCTTATTTCCGTCCCCCTCTTTTCCTCGCGTCCCGGCGGATCGCTTCAAGGCTTGATCCGTCGACGTTTCCCGTCTGACGGAAGGATGCGACGGCCGCGCTCATCACGCTGAAGTTCAGGCCGATCCCCTCGCTGTCGGCAAGATAGTCCGCCGTCCTGTCAGGAGCGATCCCGAAACGGCCCGCGGTTTGGACCGCGTCGATGTTCGCGCCCAGGAAAATGAACTCCCATCCGTATTCTTCCTTCTGCCGCCTGATCATCTCCCTGATCCTGTCGGCGGAGTATTCCCGGCTTGCGTTCTCCTCGCCGTCGGTGATGATGACAAACAGCACCTTCTCCGCGCGGAAGCCTTCCGCGGTATGCTTCTGAACGTTTCCGATCTTGCGGATGGTCCTGCCGATCGCGTCAAGCAGCGCGGTCGAGCCGCCCACGGCGTATTCCTTGTCAGTCATGGCGCTGACCGCCTTCAGGTCGATCCGGTCGTGAAGCAGCCGGCTATCGTTGTCAAACAGCACCGTTGTGATGCGGCATTCGCCTTCCATGGCCTGCTGCTTTGACAGCATCGAATTGTAGCCGCCGATCGTGTCTGCTTCCAGCCCGCTCATCGAGCCGCTCTTGTCGAGGATGAAAACCAGTTCTGTCAGACCTTTTTTCATGGGGACGTCCTCCTTCAGCTTATTGCGGCTTCAGGTTATCATCCCGGGAAGCATGCAGGGTCGCCCGCGGAGCGACAAATCGAACCGGTCAATATTATCAGTGTATTCAGATGCCCGGGGGTATCCTCCCCGTTCCGCAGAGCCTCATCCGCCCAGCAGCGGCTGGTCGTACTGGAAAAGCACTTCGTTGATCCTGAAAATGTCATATATCCCTTTTTTGATGAAATATTCCACGATAACGTCAAACTTGACGGCGTGGGAGAGCGCGAAGCCTGCCCGCTCCAGCAGGTCCTCCGTTTCATTCAGCGTCAGTTCCAGCGCGATGGCAAGGGCGATCGCCGTGCGTTTGCTGGGCATATAGCCCTTGATGCTCCTGATCTTGGAGAACAGCTTTCGGTCGATGTTGGCCCTTTTATAAACTTCAACGTCCGTTTTCCCCTTTGCGTCGATCAGGCGAAGCAGCGTTTCGGAGAAGGGCTCGTCCAGGCTGCCAACCAGACGGTCCAGCGAGGATGGGACAGCAGTATACGGCATGGATACAGCATCAAAATCAACTTGTGCTTCTTCCAGCTGCATCGACCGGAATTTAGCATCGGCCAGTCTCTGACGCTTAAGCAGGCGCGCGCTTGCATAGTTTTCATCGATGTAGCTTGCGACCTCGCCCATCAGCTTTTGGCTTTCGGCAAACGCTGCCTTGTCAAACACGGCGAGCGTCACGTCCATGTCATGGTCTTCCAGAAAATCTCGGATCGCCGAGGTCGCCGTCCGAAGCGCCTCTTCCTTCGGGTAACCGTAGATGCCGCTGGAAATCAGGGGGAACGCGATACTTTCACAGCCGTGTTCTGCGGCAAGCCGCAGGGAACTGAAGTAGGCGGCGCGGAGATCCCGCTCGCACTGCGCCTTTCTGTCCCCGTCATAGATGGGCCCCGCAGCATGAATGACGTATTTTGCCGGAAGGCCGAACCCGGACGTGATGACCGCTTCGCCCGTCCTGATCGGCGCCAGCTGATCGCAGGCGGCCTGCAGTTCCACTTCGCCGGCCGCCTTGAAGATCGCGCCGCAAACGCCGCCGCCCATTTTAAGGCTGGTGTTCGCGGCATTGACGATGGCGTCAGCTTTCAGTTTTATAATGTCCTGACGGACAATGGCAAAGGGCATAGGATCGGCTCCTTCCATGTCAACAATGATATATCACCATCGCTTTCCATCCAGACCAAACGTCTGGGTGATGAGAACGCATGATGATGATGTGTTTCCGAGGCGTTCTCTGTGCGGCAGCTGACCAAGGTCCGTTGCAGTCCCTTTTCATCAAGAGGTCAGAGCCGTTTGGGAACCGTCATGAACGCGCCTGGGCAGAACCGGTCCCTGTCCTTCGCGAGGCGGCTACTCAACCTTGACAGCGGTATTGTTCTTCAGGTCCAGCAGGTACAGCCCGTCCGGATTGAGCGCGTACAGCCTGCCCCGGGCGTCCATGCACAGGGCGTCGGTTGAGTTCATCATCAGGGTTTGCGGGTCTTTCATTGTTTCCATATCATAGATCATGACCCGCTCACCTACATCCAGCCGTACGGACAGCACCAGCCGGCCATCCTGAACAGCGTAGCAATAGGGCTTGCCGTCCACCTTCATCAGGTCCTCTTTTTCGCTGCCGTCCTCATTCATTCGGAGGATGAGCATTCCTTTCCTGTCGATGACCGTATAGAGTTGCCCCTCCATCATCCTGGTGTTGACGTGCCACTGTTTCTTCAGCAGCGTTTCGCTTTTTAGGGTCATAATGTTCATGCGCAGCAGGTTGTTGTCATCAGGGGTTGAGTAATAGAGATAGTCTCCCTGGAGGAAATGCATAATCCCTTTGTTGTTCAAATACTCGCGCCCGCTGCCGTCCGGACTGATTTTATAAAAAGCGTTGTCCTCCCCGGCGTTCTGGTAATAGATCCATTCGCCCTTGCAGTACAGATTGGCGCAGTTGTCCCCGGTGACCAGGGTTTTCTCGCTGCCGTCGGTGCGCGCCTTGTACATGGCGTTGTTCTCATTGACCGCGCGATAGTAGATCCAGTCCCCGATGACGTTCAGGCTTCCGGCAGCCTCCGGGAGGATCCGCTGCATGCTGCCCCCGCCTGATTTCACCTTCCACAGGGAGAAGTTATCCATGGCATTCACGAAGTACACCCAATCGCCCTGCGCTGCGAATACTCCGGTGATATCGCCTTCCTTCCAATTCTGCGGATCAAGCAACAGGATGCTGGACAGGTTCATCGGCAGTGTGCCGTCATAGTTGATGTCCGCCGGGCTGGCATAATCCGGTCTGAAGGGGATCACGATGCCCAAAGCCGCCTGCGCATACAGCTGTTTGGCCATGTTCAGATAGGCAGACCGGTCATCGGCCTTTTCGCTGTCCGCGGCGATCATGTCATTCAGCGCACGGTAGCTGTCCTGCAGCGCCATAAAGCGGATCCGGAGTTTCATCGCGTAGGCTTCGCCGTTGCCCGGATCGCCCGACAGTATCCCATCCAGGGCTTCCAGCGCCTGGGTGTAGTTTTTATCCAGCACAAGCTGGTCCGCTTCCGCCAGAGTTTCCGCCACGCCCGGATAAGACGGCAGCAAAAGAACAGCGAATAACAGGACAAGACAGCATCTGCGCATACGTCACCTCATCATTTAATATGCGTTGACTATATCACCGTACCGCGTGTGTGAACAGCCCCGGTGCTGCCCCTTTCAAAGTCACGGTTTCTTTGTCCAGTTTTTGTTGACAAGAACAAGGACGCCAAATCCGAACATTGAAAAAGCGAGACAGGCTGGGCACCTTCACCCCCCCCTGTCCCGCTTTTTCGCTGTGCTGCTCATGTTTAGATAGAGTACACTGAAGTTCGCAACTTTGCCCAAGACAAGAGGATATGGGCAAGCCACTGGGACTCCGATACAATGGATGTTGCTAAGACATTCACAAGGAGGGAACCCCAATGGCTCAACGCAAGGATACCACGGATTT
>CAUJDI010000015.1 GCA_963169565.1 Bacillota bacterium
ACGGTGTACCTGATGGAATACTCGGAAGACTGGTCAGTGACCAGGGCTTACCTGAGTGAGGAGTCGCTCAAATCACTGGATAACCAGGCAGCTTAACATGGTATACGGAGTCCAAAGTTGCGAACTCGATTTGACAGTACCTGGATTGCTCTCGAAGAACCGTACCTTGACGATTCTATTCAGGCAAATGGGTGTATGTCCTAGTTGACATTAACAGAGAAAACTAAATAATAAATATCACGCCCAAACACATGTGATACACTTTAAGTATTAGGAACCACAAAATCAAAGTTCCATTATATGGAGGCGAAACATGGGAAGATTGAACGAAGAATTTGTTAAGATAGAAGCCATGATATGTTTGAAGGAACACTATGCACAAAAGCATAACTATACGTTGGAATCTGAAAAAAATGAAGCAACGGTTGAGTACAGAGGGAAAAAAGGACGGGCCGATGGAATACTTACTTATTCTGATCCCCGTGGAAGAGTAATAACAGTTGCCTTGGAGGCAAAGTCACGAAAAACGTACAGCAGTCTTAAGCCGAATTTCAAAGATACTCGGTCTTTTTTACTATTGTTCTTTTCTTTTGTACTGGTATTTATATTGAGTATGTTCGCTTTTGATGCAATGAGGCTTTGGTTGCGTTTTCTGGTTTCTGCTATTATTAGCATTGTAATTTCTCTGCTGTTTATTATATGGGTAGCCGCTTCATATAAAGATACTAAGCGCGGAGTCATCGATCAATTACTACGTTATCCGGCGGATTATAGATGGATAGCTCTTCCTGTAGATGCTTACAATATGTACAGCAACAGGAAGCGGGATGGTGATGATGACTTTATAGATCATTTGCGAGCTAAAAGAATCGGATTAATTCTGGTCAGTGGGAGAAATAAGTCCCGGATAGTACTTGAGCCCAGAACCAAAAAAACAAGCGTTTATCATAAGTACTACAAACGCTATACCAACTTAAAGAATAAAGAATAAAAAGCAGAATTATTATGCAATGGTTTTTAAATAAACAAGCAGATATTTTATGCACATTCCGTTTTTTTGGAATTAAGACTTTTTAACGGCTTTAGCTGAAGAATTTTGGATATAAGAGGAATTTATCTATTAGTCATTTATAATACCCAATCCTCCTCAGGAGCCAAACGAATGTACAGAGAATTATTTGATCAGATGCACCCTGGTTTCTTTGACAGGGAACAGATCCGCGGCCTGCCGCCGGATGAGGTCTACGAGGAAATGGTGCTGGACTTAAGGAAAGAGGCGCCGGCACTGCCGTCTTTGCCCGATTTTCATGACACAGTGTTTCAGTTTTATTCCGGTCCACACGGCAAGCTGATAAGGGCGGTCCGCGGGGTCGAGCCTGAATGGGAGCCGTACTTCACGAAAAACAGCCGCGTATTCTGCGCCCTGGTCAACAACGAGATCGCGTCCTTCTGCCTGGTTGAGGACATGGGCTTTCATCAGCTGGGCGGTCGGACGGTCCGCGTGGGCGGACCGGGATGCGTCGGCACCGTGCCGGCGTTCAGGCGAAAGGGGATCGGCGCGGGCATGGTCAGGCGGGTTGCCGCTCTGCTGCGCGGCGAAGGCTTTGATTTGAGCTATATCCACTATACTCACGTCGCCCCCTGGTATGCCGCCATGGGCTATCAGACCGTGCTGCGCTGGTCGTCAAAAGGTTTTTTGAGTCAATAGCGGGGAAAGGATTCCTTTATCCCCCCTGCCGGCAATGATAACATAGTGGAAAAATGCCCCATCCGCTGCTGAAAGTCAGCCCTCAGGGAATAGGCGCTTCAATCATGAATGAACCGGTATCCGCCGTCATATCCCGTCCGGGGGCGTCCCCGCGTCCGGGAGGGTCTCTCCGTCCCCGCCGTACCCCATTTCCGCCAGCAGGCCGAGGTTGACGTAGGCCAGCGCAAAGCCGCCGCGCCGGCTGTAGGTGATGAGAAACGCCGCGGTATCCTCATGGATCCTCCAGGTCTGGTGCTCCACATCTTCCAAATGAAAGGCTGTCAGCACTTCTCCCGGCACACGCTTCAGGGTCTGCGTGACCCAGTCGGTATCCTCGGGCATGGGTCTTCCGTATTTCTGGGTCATGGCAGCCTGCAGGCTGTCCCTCTTCGCCGCGTTGCCGCTTTCCCATTCGACAAAATCATAGAAAATGGCGAGCAGCCTGTCCTTGCGGAACAGGTAGTTCAGGCTGTATGCCTGCACGCCCGCGGCAGTCGCGTCCCCAAGATCCAGCAGCTGAAAGTCAGGGTAGTCACGGTGGATCCAATAATCCCTGTCACTGCTGACGCCTTCCGCCTCCCGGACCTGCCGGGGCGTGGAAGCCCAGGTGATCCCGTTGCGGCTGAACCTGAACCGCGTACCCTGCGCATTGATGGCCCCTTCCTCCGTCCCCGCGGGGTTTTCCTCCGCCTTCCCGAATAAAAAGGCGTCCCATGCCCCGTCCGCGTTCAGCCCCATCCCCTCCAGCAGGCCCAGGTTGACACAGGCCAGCGCAGCGCTGCCGCCCCGGTTGTATTCCATGACGAAGGCGGCAGTATCCTCCCGGATCATCCAGGTCTTGTGCCCATTATCCTCCAATTCAAAATGCGTCAGCACCCTGGCCGGCATGCTTTTAAGAATTCCAGTGACCCAGTCGCTTTCAGCCGGCATGGGCTCGCCGTATTGACGGAGCATGGAGTTGACCAGGCTCATATAACTGCCCGATTCATAAGGGGAATCATAGAAAATGGCGAGAAGGCTGTCCTTGTGGAACAGGTAGTTCAGGCTGCTCCCCTGATCCCCCTTGTCAAATGCTTCCTGGATTTCCAGCAGCCGGAAATCAGGGTACTTCGGGTGGACCAGATCATCAATTTCCTGCCCAACGCCCTCTGCCTCCCGGACCTGTTCCGGCGTGGAGGTCCACGTAATCCCCTTGCGAAAGAGAAAGAACTCTGTGCCTTCCGCTTCCGAAGCGCCCGCCTCCTCCGATCGGCCGAGGTAGAAGATGTCCCCCGCCCCGTTCCTGAGGACCAGCTGCCCCTTTTCAAGGAGAAAATCAAGCGCCGGCTGGCCGTCAATCCTGACGCGGACGCCACCCTCGATCTCCTCCCAGGTCCCGGCCGCTTCCGACGATCCGGATTTCGATCTGAGCGTGCCGTCCGGGCGTATCAGCAGGGAGATGGTTTCAACCTTGGTTCCGTTGTATTCCTGCTTCAGGACGCCGTCGCCCCGGTCAACGGCCCAGCAGACCCACTCCCCGGCCAAGTCACCCGCCGCCGCAACCGGAAAATAGACAACCGACAGCAGCATCACCGCCGACAGCAGCATGGCAAAGGCTTTTTTCATTCTTCTTGTCCTTTCCGCTGGATTGGTAATTATTCAGTCTATGCTGCAGACAATATAGCACTGTATCTGCGTCTCATTCAATAGCATCAGCATGAGGCGGGGTAAACACGCTGCCTTTGTCCTGATTGCCTGAAAGCCTTTTTGTCCTTCGGCATTTTCTCAGGAAAGCCAAAAACCGTCCTTCCGCTGAGATAACGACGTCAAGGAACGGCAATAATGTCGGTATGAACCTTACAGACAGCATAGCGCTGTCCAAGGAAAGCATATCCCTCCGCCCTCCTACCGGGCGATGACCTCCCGCAGCGCGGTAATGTCGTGCAGGGCGAAGGACAGGCCCGCATAGTCAAAGAAGGCCCGCAGTTTTTCACTGCTTTCCCATACGGCGGGCAGACCGTCCGTATAATAGGTATTCGACTCCGTCAGGTCATGGAGACCCGGCCGCTGCAATTCGTAAATGTGGATGAGCCGCTTGCCCGCCTGCCGGGAGGCTTCCATCTCCGTTTTGATCTGCCCGGTCTCGTCCTCTTTCTGGTAGTTCATCACGGCCACCGCGTCGCAGGCCTCCCTGATCAGCGCGTCCAGCACGCCGGCATGCCCGATGGCATCATAGAAATGCGGGATGCAGAGGATCAGGAATACTCCTTTCTCCCGCGCGCGGGCATAGGCCTTCTTCATCGCGGTCAGGTATTTCTCCATGGTCCGCTCCGGGTCTTTCCGGAAGGCTTTCGTCAGGTAGGGCTCCACGTCCAGCATGAGCCCCACCGGACCGTCCCCGCCCATCTGCGCCATCAGTTTGGCCGTGCTGTCGACCTGCCGGATCATCTGCCGGGCGTTTGTGTCCAGCCCCCATTCCGGCCGTCCGGCCAGCGCGTACACAGCGATCCGCAGCTCCCCGGCCCGCTCCCAGAAAGAGGGCGCGGTCTTCCCGCCCAGGACCTGATACACTTCGCCGGCGCCCACCTCAGCCAGGGTTTCAAACAATGCCCTGGCCGCTTTCTCATCGGACGCGTTTGTTCTCTGCCATGAAAACACGCCAAGCACCGCCCGGCCGGGGTTCTGCGCGGAGTTGCCCTGTGCGCTTCCGGTCAGGACAGCGGCGCACAGGAGCAGGGAAAGGAGGGCAAGGCGGCGGACGTCCGGCATAAAACCCCTTTTCTTTCCGTCAGGACACGCCGGAGAGCCCGCCCTGATCATCCGGGAAGCAGGCGCTGTTCCCGCTTCAGGCCGTTGTATCAGGGCCATCGGGAGGTCCTTCCTGTCCTTTGAGCACGTCCCGGATGAACACCTCCGCGATCCCGGGGTCAAACTGTGTCCCGGCGTTGCGCCGGATCTCCTCCGCCGCGTCCTCCCGGCTCCTGGGCAGGCGGGACCCCTGCCCGGTAACCATCGCGTCATAAGCCTCCGCAATGGAGATCACCCGCGCTTTCCAGGGGATCTCCTCGCCCCTGAGGCCTCTTGGATATCCCGCGCCGTCCCACCGCTCATGATGGGAGAGGACGTATTCGCAGATGCTGTGGTACTCGCTGGAGGTGCCCAGAAGCCGGAACCCGGTTTCCGGATGGCGCCTGATCTGGGCCCATTCCTCTTCCGTCAGCCCCTCCCGCTTGTTGAGGATCGCCTCATCAACGGCGATCTTGCCGATGTCATGCACCTCACCGACGGTTCTCAGTTCCCTGGTTCCCTCTTCACTCAGGCCGTACACCCTGCCGATCGCTTCGCACAGCGCGCCGACCCGTGAAGAATGGTCCCTCTCCGCGGGGCTTTTGTATAGGACCGCGCTGAGGATGGAGCGGATGGTGTCGCCGTGCTTGCCGGCGCTGTCGGAGATCTTCCTGCGGTACATGTAGTCCTCTGCCGTTTTCATGACAGCCGCCGCGCTTTGCCCCTGTAGTGTCTTGGTGCTCCAGCCGAAGGAGACGGACAGGGGGATGTCCATCAGCACAAGCTTTTCGGCGTCCCCGCGGATGCGCGCGACCAGGCCTTCCAGGAGCGATTCCTCCATCCCGGGGAGCAGGATGACGAATTCATCACCGCCGACCCTTGCCACCACGTCGCCGGGGCGGAAAGAGGTCTTCAGTACGTCGGCCACCATCTGGATCATCCGGTCCCCGCTCTGGTGGCCAAAGGCATCGTTGAAGGTTTTCAGGCCGTTGACGTCGGCGTAGACGAAGGACAGGGGCAGGTTCTCCGCCGTATCCAGGCGCTTCATCGCCTCGTCAAAGAACCTGCGGTTGTATAGGCCCGTCAGCTGATCATGGTAGCTGAGGTACTCGATGCGCCGCTGCCGTTCCTTGCGCTCGCTGAAGTCCCGGAACACCAGGACGCAGCCGATGGTGTTCCCCTCCATGTCCCTGATGGGGGACGCCGTGTCCTCCACGGGGATCTCCCTGCCGTCCCTGGACAGCAGCAGCGTGTGGTTCTGCAGTTCGACGATCTCATTGAGCTCAAACACCCGCCGCACGGGGCTCGGCACGGTCTCCCGTGTGAACTCGTTGACGATGACGAACACGTCCTCCACCATCCGGCCCGCGGCATCCTGCGCGCTCCACCCCGTCAGGCGCTGGGCGACCGGGTTGATGAACTGGATGCGGCCTTCAATGTCCACGGACAAAACACCGTCGCCGACGGACAGCAGCGTGGCGCTGAGCTTTTCCCGGCTGTCCATCAGGTCGCGCTGCCCCTGTTCGATCCGGTCCAGCAGGCCGTTGACGGACCTGCGAAGGTAGGCGAACTCGTCCTTTCCTCCCTCCGGCAGCCTTTCAAAGGCTTTCCGTGTCAGGTCGATCTTCTGCACGTCCCGGATCAGCTTCCTGAACGACCCGGTCAGGTAGAGGCCCAGGAGGAGGAAGATCAGAAGGGAGACGGCGAGCGATCCGGCGGTGTTGTTGATGGCGAATTCCCTGGCCTTTTTTATACCCATCAGATAGAAGGTCCTGGGCATCCTCAGCGGGAACAGCACGGCGCTGTCCGGATCAAAGGCGTTGGATACGATCAGTTCAATGTCGATGGCCTCCCCGTTGTCAGTGAGGGAAGAATGGACCGTGCTCCCGGTTCCGTCCGGCTCCGCCGCGCCGGGTTTCACGGTCTCACGGATGGAGCCAAGCGTGCAGCCCGAGATCTTTTCGATCTCCGCCGAGATGACGCCGTCGATCCGTTTCCCGATGATCATCTTGCCGACAGGCTTTTCTGTGATGATGGAATCCGTGATGTCCGTCGCGGCGACAAAATAAAACCCGTCCCCCATCCGGAACAGGCCCCCGGCATCGTCACCCTGGCGGGAATACTCAAGGACGCCCCTGAATCCATCCATGAAGCCCTCAGGGAAGGGAGAGAACGCCTTCTCCCGGAAGGAATAGTGCTGCTGATGGTATATCGCGCCATCCGGGCCGGTGAAGACCATGAAGTCCAGGTCCAGGTTCCGGAACGTCTCTTCCGTGATGTTGTCCCGGACAAAGGCGCCGTTCTCTCCCCGGACGAACAGGAAGGTGTCGTCCCAGTGGCCCCAGTCGTTCGCGTTGGCAAGATACTTTGCCAGTTTTTCCGAAATATAGGAGGAAACGCTCTCCTTCGCCGCCTGGACCTGGGACTGCTCCAGCGCCAGAACGAAATCCTGGAAAAACATGCCGAAAAACAGGTTGATCAGAACGATTCCCGCAAGCAGAAGCGGGAGAATGGTGAGAAAGATTTTCGTGCGCTGTTTCATTTCCCTTTTCTCCGGAGCAGAATAAGGGCCCGGAAGGATCCCTGATCCTCCTTTCGGGCCGGCGCGAAAGACACAAAATGGCTGCCAGCAAAGCGGGACGGAACCTGTCTCCTGCATCCGCAGCCATCAAAATGCACACGCAAAACTGATGAAAGAATAGAACATGCAGGGTTGCCTGTCAACGCCGCATGTCCGGGGCTCCGGCAGCGGCTTTTTCCAATCCGGCAGGCCGGTCCCCCCTTCAGGCAGCAAAGTAACAGAACGCCTTACCCCTGGGCCAGAAGCGCCCGGTAGAACGCGACTGCCTGCACCAGCGCAGAAACCGGGACGCGCTCGTTGGCGGCGTGCACGGCCGCGGATTCCTCCGCGGACACCAGCAGCGGGGAGAAGCGGTAGACCCGGGAACAGAACAGGCTGTAATAGTAGGCGTCGGTCGCGCCGATCATCAGGGCTGGGGCCGTGACGGCCTCCGGCCATACGGCGGCCACGGCGCTGCGGATCCGGTCAAACGCGGGGCCTTCTGTCTCGGACACCGGGCTGGGTTCGTTCCCGGCGAGGATCTCGACCTTCACCCTGCCGTCATGGATGATCCTTCTCGCGCGCTCCGCGGCCCCCTCCAGGGTGTCCCCCGGCAGCAGGCGCAGGTTGTACCCGGCGGAGGCGACATCCGGCAGCACGTTGGCGGCGGCGCTGCCGGAAAGCTGGGTGAGCGCGCAGGTGGTGCGCAGCAGCGCCGCCTCCTCCCCGGCGTCGTGCTCAAAGCGGGCGGTGAGTACCGTGGCGTACAGGTCCGGGTATTTGTACATCAGCCGCCAGGGGAAGACGCAGTTTTGGCTCAGCGCGCGCAGGCAGGCCCGGACCGGCGGCGTGAAGCGCATCGGCCAGGGATTCTTCCGCAGCCGCTCCATCGCCCTGACCAGGACGTCCGACTGGGTCTCCCGGGGCGGCCTGGAGGCGTGCCCGCCAGGGCCTGTGACGGAAAGCCGCATCTGGGCCATGCCCTTCTCGGCCACCCCCACCATCGCGGCCAGCCCCGTGAATCCGGGCAGGGGCGCGGTGTCCATGTTCCCGCCCTCATCCAGCACGAAGTCCGGCTCCTGCCCTCTCTCCTTCAGGAAACGGATGATCTCCCCGGTGGTCGGGCCGTAGGTTTCCTCATCCCCCGAAAAGCAGAAGAAGACGTCCCGCGCCGGGATGAAGCCCTGCCCGATCAGTTCCTCCGCCGCCTGAAGCATCGAGGCCAGCGTGCCCTTGGTGTCCAGCGCGCCGCGGCCGTGGACGTACCCCTCCCTGACCTCCCCGCTGAAGGGCGCTCCCTCCCAGCCGGTCTCCCCGGGTGGCACCACGTCGTAGTGCGCCATGAGCACCCAGGGCTTTCCGCTCATCTTTCCAGGCCAGCGCCATACCACCCCGCGCCCGGCGATGAGCCTGCGCTCGCACGCCGCGGCGGCGATGGGATACAGTGTTTCGATCGCTTTCCGGAATCCTTCAAAGGCCGCCTTGTCCTCGCCTTCCCCGGCAACGGTCGGAAAACGGATCAGCGCGCCGAGGTTTTCGGCGACCCGCGGAACGTCAATCTTCAGTGGATCCATGATTCATCCCTCTTTCCTCTTTGATTGCCAGGGGAAGGACCGCGTCAATACCGGATGCGCCTGAGCAGCAGGATCTTGACAGAGAAGGCCGCGGCAGCGTAGATCCAGCAAGCCGCAACGGCTTTCGTCAGTTCCGCCGCCTCAAACGTCACGGACCCGTCAAACCGGGTGATCAGCGAGTAGACGGGCGGAAACAAGGGGGACAGGTAAGCAAACACGGGGATGCCGCGGATGATCACGCCGGAGAAAACGCCCGCCAGGCACCCGAGCAGCGCAAGCAGCCAGGCCAGCCGGGTATCCCCCACAATCCTTGAGTGGAACAGGCCGCCGTACGCCCCTCCCGCCAGCGACGATGAAACCAGCAGGAGAAGCATCCCCACGATATCCCGGGCATTGACGTCCCTTATGAAGAACGTGCCGCCGCTCACCGCGTTCTTTGTCAGCGGCCAGGCAGCGGAGAAAGCGGAGGCCACCAAAGCCGCCGCAAGCAGCACAAGGGCGCGGGAAGCCGTCTCCCTCAATAAGCTGCCCAGTTTGAGCTGAACCAGCTGGGAAATGACCGGCTCCTCTCCGCGGGCAAAGCTGATCCCGGCCCAGGTCATGCACAGGAAGAGCGCAAGCGCGGTCAATGCGGTGGACGAAACGAGGTCCGCGGGGCCGACGGAATAGAAGGTGACCAGAAAGACCAGCAGCGCCAGCCCGGGCATCACAGCCCTGCCGGTTTTCAGGTAGACGGCGGCCTGCAGCCGGGCCGCATCAGCGATCCTTTTCATGGCGCATCTCCTTCAGCCTGCAGCCCGCCTGCAGCATCCGCCTGAGGATCTCGTCGCAGGCTCCTTGTTGAGCGGCAAGAAGCAGTTCCCCGCCGTGATCCTCGGTCCGAAGGATCCCCTCAAGGTCCGGAGGGATCAGAAAGCCCGGTTCCGGGGTCCCAAACAGGAAGATCACTTCATCTTCCCCAAAGGGCGCCTCGCAGGGATGCAGCTCCCCGTCCCTGATCACGAAGGCCGTCCCCGCAAGCGCGCGGATCAGCGGCTGCTCGTGGCAGGCCAGCAAAACGGCTGTTCCTTCCCGGAGGCTTTCCCTGACGAGGCGCTTGAAGGCGTCCTGCGACTCCCTGTCCTGGCCCGACAGCGGCTCGTCCAGCAGCAGGACGTCCGCCTGGCTCAGAAAGGCCTGGATGACGGATACCTTTTGCAGCATTCCCTTTGAATAGGCGCGGATGGGGATGCCCGACGCCTCCTGAAGGCTGAAGAGCACAAGCAGCTGCTCCATCCTCTTTTTTATCCTCTTTTGATCCGATCCCTCAACCCTGCCCAGAGAGCGCAGGAGGTCGCGGGCGCTGAGGTTCAGCCTGGGAAAGCTCTCCGGGATATACTGGATCCTGATCCCATCCCCCGCCCGGACCGCGCCGGAAGACGGCAGGGTCAGCCCAGCAGCCAGCTTCAGCAGGGTCGTCTTTCCGCAGCCGTTCAGGCCGGTCAGGGCCATGCACTCACCCTTCCTGATCTGAAAGGAGACGTTTTTCAGCACCTCACGCGCTCCGAATCTCTTTGAGACCTGATCAAAGGTCATGACCGCGTCAGGCATGTACGCCCGGCTCTTTCACGTAGTCCCGCAGCACCTTCGCAATGGGCGGGAAGAGGTTTTCCGGCAGGGCGTCCCTCCCAAAAAACGTCAGTTCACCGGCCTCGCCCTCCCCGGCCTGCAACTCTCCCGTAAAGTCCCGGCAGACGTATACGACGTCCACGTTGGACACCCTGTCGCCGTTGGGGTAGGTGAAGGCGTGCTCCGGCCCGGAGAAGACCCCCAGCAGGGTGAGCCGCCCGGCCGTCAGGCCCGTTTCCTCCCTCAACTCCCGCCGCGCGGCATCTTCCGTCTTTTCATATAGCTCCACCGCGCCCCCGGGATAACACCATTCCCCGGTGTCCGTGCGGCGCAGCAGCAGCACCTCGCCCCGGGCGTCCTCCACGATCACGCTGGCGCCGCACTGAAGCAACGGCCGGTGCCCGATCTTTAGCCGCAGTGACCTGATATAGCCCGGGTCTTCCTTTCCGCAGACGAACAGCAGGTGGTTGCCGCAGCCCAGGAACTCCGGCTTCTCGCACAGGTGCCGGTGGTAGCGCAGCCACTGGGCGAACTGCTCCCCGGTGAAGGCGTCGACCGCCTGCTCATGCATTTCCGAGAGCCCGTCGCTGGTCATCAGGCGATGGATGTGCAGCCCGGCTTCCTCCACCTCCTCCTCAGCCTCCAAAAGCGTATGGAACTGGAAGGGAAAGTCGTCCACCCGGAAGCTTTCCCTGTCATAGTCGCCCGTGAGCAGGTAGTCCGCCCCGTCATAAAGCATCGTCTGCGTGGCGATGACCCAGTCGCCGTTGATAAAAGCCAGGAAGATGCGCCCGCCGGGCCGCAGCACCCGGGCGCATTCCCTCAGACACAGCAAACGGTCCTCCCTGCTGTGCAGGTGGTACATCGGACCCAGGCACAGAACCGCGTCAAAACTGCCGTCCGGGAACGCCCCAAGCACACCCGGCGCCTCGCCATGCAGGGTTTCCAGCGCCATGCCGGGCCTGACGGCGCTTTTCAACTGCGTGATGTGAAGGGGCACCGGATCCACCACCAACACCTTATGCCCCGCCTCCGCCAGCGGCAGCGCGTACGCCCCGGCGCCGCAGCCCAGGTCCAAAACACAGCTGCCCGGCCTGAGCGTCTCCCCCAGCACGCGCAGGGTGGTCAGCCGCTCCACGCTCATCGCCTGCCCGGCCAGGCGGTCCTTCTCCTGAAAGACGTGTTCATACAGCGCGCGGTTGCGCGCCGTTTCGCCGTCTATTTTTCTCAGCTCTTCAAGATCCATCCGCATTCTCCCTCATGGCGCGTGTTCGGGCCTTTATCAGCGGTTCAGCCACCCCTCGTTCCCTGCCTTGTGTCCAGAGAGCGGCGGTACACGAAAAACCGGCAAAAAAGGTATTCCGTCACGAAATTGATCAGCATCGTGCCGATGAGCACGACGTATTCGTTCACGCCCAGGTTTGTCAGCTCCGCTCCCCACCAGGTGGACAGCGGTGTAAAAACCAGATAGTATCCCAGCACCTTGATCATGCCGCCGGCGTAGTTCCCAATGGATCTGAAGGTGAACCTGCGGTTGATGGTGAAGTTGTACACCACCGACAGGGTCAGCGCGATGAGGTAGGCCGGCCAGTAAGTAAGGCGCGCCAGCTCAAACAGCGCCGTGAAGACGGTGAATTGGATGAGGCCGGCGGACGCTGAAAACAGGGTGAACTTCAGGAAACGGAGGAGGTCCCCCTTCCCTGGATCCGGATGAGCTTCCTTCTGTTCCATCTTTCCCTTTCAGATCGTGTGTTTTACGGCCTGCTGCCTTCCGCGTCCTCCGCTTCCTTCAGGAACATCCCCATCAGCAGGTCGTCCCGGTAGCTGCCGTCCTCCAGCCGGAAAGCCCTGCGCACCCGCCCCCAGTGTTTGAACCCGAACCGTTCATACAAACGGATGGCCCGGGAGTTGTCCTCATACACGGCCAGTTCCATCTGCTCATAACCCATCGCCCGGGCCCTGTCCAGCGCCTCCCGCATCAGGAGGGTGCCCAGGCCCTGACCCCAGTACTCCCGGAGGACCGCGACGCCCATTTCCGCCCGGTGGCACACCTTTTTTCTCGGCCCGGCCGGCGCGAAGGAGATGCTTCCGACGGGTTTCCCGTCCGCAAAGGCGGCCATCATCATCCGGCGGCTGTCCTCCGCGCAGCTTTTCAGGAAGGCTTTCTCCTCCTCCAGCGTCATCGTGACCTCCTCCGGCGTGCGCAGCAGGAAATGCGTCTCCCCGGCGGTCTGCCTGAGGTATGCCAGCATCCCTTCCGCGTCCCCTTCCCCCGGGCTGCGCAGTATCAGGGCCCTGCCGTCCCGCAGCGTGACCTCCTTTTCCTCAAACCGCATCCCGTTCCTCCATTTCCATAAGGTACTCCCTCTCATCAAAGGGTTCCAGGGGGCTGTCCTTCCTCAGGTACAGGGGGTGGTGCGGGTGCCCCCTCAGGCTCCTTTTCCCCGCGCAGACCCACCGCGCTCCTTCCGCAATCCCCGTTTTGATGAAGTCCCGCATGCACAAAGCCAGGTAGCCCCGCGTCTCCATCACGGCGCCCCAGGCAGCCCACACCGTTTTGGTGAAGCCCAGGAGATAGCGGAAAGCGCGAAGGTTCTCCTCCGAAAGATATCGGCAGGCCTCCCTGTCCATGTCCCGCGGCCTCGTTGCGCGCTGGGCATAAAGGTTCATCATCAGGAAACTGTCATACCCATTGGCAAGGGCGATGCGTTGCACGCTCTTGAGCGTATTGTCCAGTTTCCCGGGTTCCGCGGTGGAAGGGTTGAGCCCGACGCAGATGAGCGGCCTGTCCCCCCTGGTGCCAAGGATATAGCGGTAGGGGGCATAGAAGGGCGGTGCGTACACCCATTTTCCCCGGTCGTAGGGGACGGGGGGCTGCGCTGCCATCGCTTCCTCAAATCCGAGCAGTTCCTGCTCGGACGTTTCACCCTCAGGGACGTGCATGCTTCCGCCCGTCCTCCGACTCAAAGTACTCCGCCTCCAGCCGGTCAAAGGGCACCGCTTCCAGGAAATGCTCCGGCAGGAAGCGCAGAAGGCTGAATGCCATGAAATCCCGGTCGTGCTTGCCCACCGTCATCGGCACGCCGATATCCAGCGCGCGGCAGGCTGAGGCCAGCGCTTCCCGCCAGTCCTTGCCGGGGCATGGCACGACCACGTCCCGGATGATTTTATTGCGCTTGATCTCCCTGACCCACAGGCTTTCCGCCATCACGACTTCCCCGCTTTTCCCTTCATTTTGCCGGGATAAAGTCAAACGTCCCGCTGTCTGAGCCCACGCTGTCCATCCTGACTGACAACCCGCGGCCGGTTTTTCTGATCTCCATCCACATCCTGTAAGGCGCTTCCGGCATGACCGTCTGCGCGGTGATCACGCCGCCCCTGACGCCGAAACGACCCAGGTAGGCCTGCGGCCGCTCGCCCGGCGTCAGGACGAACAGCTCGCCCCGGTGCGCCTGACCGCGTTTCATGGTGTAGGCAAAGGGGAGAAATTCGCCGCGCTCCCTGTAGAACACGCGCAGGGTATCCTCGTCCGGCGTTTCCAGCCTTAGCGTCTTCCTGTCGCTGGTGAGATAGCTTCCCTCGCCGAACAGCGCGCCGCCGTCGTCCGGAGGTTCGGGACAGGCCAGCTCCCCCGACAGCTTCTTAAGCTGCCCGCGTTCCTTCGGGGACGAGGCAGGCAGGCGGAGAAGGCCGTCCATCAGTTCATGCAGGGCGTCCATCTCAAGACCCATGTCGTTGAGCCCGGCGGTCACCGCGAGGGCCAGGTTGTTCCTGTCGTCGATCATCATCACCTGGCCGAACATCCCGTCGCCCCGGTACCGGCCGTGGCGGGCCTGCCAGAACTGCCATCCGTAGCCCTGTTCCCAGTCGGAGGGATCCTCCCCGCTTTCACTGCTGCGGTTGTCAATCTGCGTTTTCGTCGCCTGGGACAGATACGCCTCAGAGAGCAGCCGCTTCCCGTCCCAGACGCCCCGGTTGAGGAGCAGCTGCGCCGCCCTGGCGATGTCCATGACGGACAGGTGCAGGCCAAAGCCCGCTGTGTTGTAGCCCAGCGGACAGCAGTCCCACTGAGGCTTTCTGATCCCAAGCGGCTCAAACAGCCGGGGAATCAGGTAATCCCTCAGGCTCATCCCGGTCCTCTTTGCCACCATCCGCCCGGCCAGGTAGGTGCCCATGGTGTTGTAGTGAAACACGGTGCCGGGTTCATGCAGAACCTGAAAGCCTAGGATCTCCCGCGCCCAGTTCTGCTTTCCCCTGAGGCTGCGCTGGTCGCTGACCGGGTCCAGGCCCGAAGACATGCTCAGCAGATGGCGCAGCTTCACCTGACGCAGTTTCGGGTCGGCCTTTTTCGGCAGGCTGTCGCTGAGCACCTCTGCAATGCTGTCCTCAAAGCTGATCAGTCTTTCGTCTGCCGCGATGCCCGCCGCCATGGACGTGAAGCTTTTGGAGAGAGAGAACAGCGTGTGAGGGGCATCGTCCCTCCAGGGCCTGGAAGAGACCGCGTACGCCTTGCCATTGCGCACCGCTGCCAGGGAGTGGATGCCCAGATCCCTTTGACGCTCAAAAAAACCCAGGAATGCCGCGCTGCTCAGCCCCATCTCCTCGGGCGAGGATGCCCTGATCAATCCTTTCTCCATGTGCTTCCTTTCCCTTCATGATTTGCCTGCGATTATATCATGAAATCCGGCCCGAAACATGGGACGGAGGGCCTTAGAATGACGATCCCCCGGCAAAAAAAGTGCACAATGCCCATTGAATATGGTATAATGAGGAGAAAGAGGAGGAGATCAGACGATTGATCCTGCACGTCTTTGAAAGCGAAGGTTCGCTTGCCTGTGCCGCCGCGGTCATTTTCGCGGCGCAGATCCTCAGGAAGCCGGACAGCGTGATCGGGCTGGCCACTGGTTCCACCCCATTGGGCACCTACGGGGAGCTTGTCAGGCTGTATGAGGAGGGAGTGCTGGACTTTTCCAGGGTGACAAGTTTCAACCTGGACGAGTACGTGGGCCTTCCGAAAAGCCATCCGGAGAGTTATTACGCTTTCATGCACAGGAACCTTTTTGACCGTATCAACATCAGGGATACGCACCTCCCCGACGGCCAGGCCGAGGACCTCACGGGCGAGTGCAGGAAGTATGACGAAGCGATCCGGAAAGCGGGCGGGGTCGACCTGCAGCTGCTGGGCATCGGCAGCAACGGGCACATCGGGTTCAACGAACCGTCGGACCGCTTTGTGTACGGCACCAACGTCATCAACCTGACGGAGAGCACGATCAGCGCCAACCGCCGTTTCTTCGATTCCGCGGACGAGGTTCCGCGCCGCGCGGTGAGCATGGGCATCGGAACCATCATGTCCGCGAGGAGCATCCTGCTGCTGGCCATGGGCGCCCAGAAGGCCGACGCCATCAAGGCCATGATGGAGGACGAAGTGGACCCGAGGATACCGGCCTCCATCCTGCGTACCCATCCAAGCGTCACCGTGCTGCTGGACAAGGCAGCGGCCGGCGGGCTGTCCCTGTAGACAAGCCTGTTCAAGACCCGGGGATGAGATGATCCAAGGTCTCCAGGCGGCTCGATCCAGCTGACTTTTTCATCAGCGGACAGTTTGTCAACAGCGCGCGCATCCTGTGGATACTCCGGAAATTGACCCTTTTCGGGCGGCGGGAAAGCGCGGGAAATCAGGGGACAGCGTCTTCCGGTCCGAAGCCGTTCCGCAGGACAGGCGTGTCCGCGGTCCATCAAAACGGGAAAATGGATGTTCCGGATCGCGTTCATCCACAGCCATCCACAGGAAGCCCCCTTTGCCCCACAGGGCGCAGGGAACAAAAAAACCTGTCAGGTCAAGGGATTCGAGGCTTATCCACCGTATCAACACCCCTACTGCTACTGCTGCCTATTTTATTACTACTGCCAGTAACGGCTCGGGCCGTGAAAAGCAGGGGAGGAAAACATGCAGGTCTCTTTCAACGCATCTGATTTCAACCATGGGATGGGCATGGTCATCCACGCGCTGCCAGCACGCCCGACGAGACCCTTTCAGGAGGGCGTTCTGCTGGAGACCTTGGAAGAAGGACTTCAGCTGACCGTGACCGACGGGGAACAGGCCATTCAGTCCCTGATCCCGGCTGAGGTCAGGGAGGAGGGTTCAGCCCTGCTGCCGGCCCGGCTTCTGGGCGAGCTGATCAGGAACCTGGAAGGCAACGTTGAGCTGGAAACCGAGAACAACGAGCGAGCGGTCGTGAAAAACATGGGCAGCAAGACCCGCCTTGTGCTCATCGCGGCGGAAGGGTTCCCCGACATCATGAAGGTGGAGCCTGAATCCGTCACGAGGATCAGCCAGCAGAAGTTCAAAAACGCGGTGAAGAGCATCATCTTTGCCATTTCGACGGATGAGACCCGCCGCATCCTCACGGGCTGCCTGATGGAGACCAGCAAGGATGAGGTGCGCTTCACCTGCCTGGACGGATACCGGCTGGCGATGCAGCGCGTCTACTGCGAGCATGAGATGCCAAAGGGAAAGGAAATCCTCTCCTACATCCTGCCCGGTTCCCTGACCAGCAGCATCAGCCGGATGCTGTCAGACAGCGAGCAGCCCATCACGCTGACGATGTCCAAGACCCACATGCTGGCGGAATTTGACAGGACCCGTGTCTTCAGTCCGCTGATCCTGGGGGAATACATCAACTACCGCCAGATCCTGCCTACTTCGTGGACAACCGCCATCCGGGCGGACCGCCAGGCCATCTCCGCGGCGATCCTGCGCGCCAGCCTCATCGCGCGGGAAGGCAGCAACAACCTGCTCCGCCTGAAGATCGAGGACCAAACGCTCACCATTTCCGCCAACGCTGAGAAGGGCGCCGCGACGGAGCAGATCAGCATCGACTTTGACGGCAGCCCGCTGTCCATCGCTTTCAACGCGAATTATCTCAGCGACGTGATCAAGAACATCGACACGCCGGACCTCTCGATGCGCTTCAACACCAACGTCAGCCCCTGCGTGGTCAGCCCCGTGAGCGGCAACCAGTACACCTACCTGATCCTCCCGGTGAGGGTGTCGGACTGAGAAAAGGACGCCAAAAGCCTCTTTGCCTCAGCAAAAACGAGAAAACCTGCCTTCTGGCGAGGCAGGTTTTTCATGTGTGCCTGATCAGTATGTTTGATTATTGACGGTGTCCGGGGAGGAACTCCCCGGGAGGGATCTGGGGACGCAGTCCCCAGCCGTCCTCAATCTTCCCTTGACCTCAGCCCTCCAGCAGCGCCAGGACCGCCCCGGTCAGCCGTCTGCCAAGCGCCTGCGCCTTCTCCATGCTCTCCCTGTGGCTGACGGCGGTGTACAGCTTGATTTTGGGTTCCGTGCCGCTGGGCCTTATGCAGAACCAGTGGCGCTGTTCCAGCTCAAAGAACAGCACGTCGGAGACCGGAAGCCCCATGTCTGTGACAAGGCCGTTCTCATTGCGCCTGCCGATGAGATAGTCCCGAACCGCCAGCACCCTGAGCCCGGCGATCCTGTCCGGCGGAGCCTCCCTCAGGGTCTGCATGATGCGGCGGATCTGCTCCGCGCCCTGCTTGCCCGGGTAGTCCCTGGACAGCACCGCCTCGGAATAGAAACCGTATTTCTGATAGATCTGCTGCAGCCTTTCGTAGAGGGTGATCCCTTCATGCAGGCACACGCAGGCGGCTTCGGCGGTCAGCAGCGCGGCGTTGACGGCATCCTTGTCCCGTACGTTGGTGCCGGAGAGGTAGCCGAAACTCTCCTCAAAGCCAAACAGGAAGGTGTGGCCGCCGTTTTCCTCAAACTGCTGGATGAGCTCGCCGATGAACTTGAACCCGGTCAGCACGTCAAAGAGCGTGACCCCAAAATCCTCGCAGATGGCGCGCGCCAGCTCGCTGGACACGATGGACTTGGCCGCCGCGCCGTCCGTTGGCAGCAGGCCCATCCGCTTCTTTTCGCTCAGGATATGGTGCAGCAGCAGGCAGCCGATCTGGTTGCCCGTCAGCGTGCGGAAAACGCCCTCCCTGTCCCTCACGCATACGCCCAGGCGGTCGCAGTCCGGGTCCGTGCCGAAGATGACCGTGGCGCCCGTCTTTTCCGCCAGCGGGATGGCCAGGGTGAAGGAGGCCGGATCCTCCGGGTTGGGTGCCTTGACCGTGGGAAAGGCGGGATCGGGCATCTCCTGCTCGGGCACGACGGTCACTTTTCCAAAGCCCGCTTCCTTCAGTACGCGCCGCACCGGAACGTTGCCGGAACCGTGCAGCGGCGTATATACGATGCTCAGTTCCCCGCCCAGCGCCCGGACCACTTCCGGCCGCACCATCAGGCGAAGCGCCATGGCCGTATAGGCGTCGTCGACCTCTTTCCTGCCGATGTCCACCAGCAGGCCTTGCCCCCTTGCCTTTTTCTCTTCCATGGGCAGGCAGTCTTCAAAATCCAGCCGGCGGATGTTTTCTGTGACGATGTCCGCGGCCTGCGGGGCCAGCTGCGCGCCGTCGGGACCGTAGACCTTGAAGCCGTTGTACTGGGGCGGGTTATGGCTGGCGGTGATGACAACCCCCGCCGCGGCGTTCAGGTGCCGCACGGCGAAGGAGAGCACCGGGACCGGGCGGAGCGCGTCAAACAGCAGCGCCCTGACGCCGCGGCCCGCCAGGACCAGCGCGGTCTCCCGTGCAAAGCGGGCGCTGAAAAGCCGGGAATCATGGGCGATGACCACCGGTTTTCCCCGGCTGCCGGGGTCCGCGCTCAGCCAGTCGGCCAGGCCTGCCGCGGCGCGCCTGATGGTGAAGAGATTGATGCGGTTGATGCCCGCGCCGATGACGCCGCGCATCCCACCGGTACCAAAGGAGAGGTCCGCATAGAAGCGGTCTTCGATTGCCTGTCGGTCGTCCCGGATCCGGGAAAGTTCCTCCAGCAGGTCCGGTTCTGCCGCGCACATGTCAAGCCATTTGGTATATAAGGACATCACGGACATCATTGATCCCTCCCCGGCCATTCACTTTGCCTGCCTGCAGTATAAGCCATCGCAGGCAGGGCCTGCAAGGACAGGGTTTACTTTCTGCCGATGCTTGACCTTGTAATGATTTTGTAATAGAATGACCTGCAGAAAGCTGTCACTCATGGAAACGGAGTGTTGAAATCTGGAGGATAGGGTGCATGCGCATGGAGAAGAAAGCCGGTAAGGCTCTGCTGTCCCGCCTGGGCTGCGCGCTGATGGCGCTGGTCATGATGATGCCGCTTCTGACCGCGGGCGCGGAAGTGACCCATGGCATGGTGGTGGTCGGCGCCGGGGGCACGGTGAATTTCAGGCCCAGCCACGACACCTCAGATTTCTATGACAGGCTTCCTGCGGGCTGGGTGGCGAAAGTATTGTCCCAGGATATATTCAACGGGGTTACCTGGTATAAGGTGGAGACCAATATTCCTGTCGCTTTGAGCCGGACCTATGTCGGCTACATCCGCGGGGATTTCTTCCGGATGCTCAGCCAGGAGGAGGAAGCGGCCTGGCTGGTCAGCAAACCCCAGCCCTTCACGGGGGCGGCGACACCCACGCCGGCGCCTGCCACAGCGACGCCTGCGCCGACCGCGGCGGTTGAATACATGAAGGTGATCGGCATCGGATACAACATTCGCCCAAACGCGGACGGCACAGGCCTCGGCATAGGCATTCTGTTTGTTGACCAGGTGGTGAAGGTTACTGAGAAGACCTCTTCGGCCTGGTACAAAGTAGACACGGGGACGATACAGGGATATTTCCCGGCAGCCCAGCTGCGGGCGCTGACCGAGCAGGAGCTGGCGGACCTGAACAGGACGCCGACGCCCGCGCCCACCGCGGCCCCCGCCGGCACGGGCACCCTTGAGATCACCCTTCCCAACACAAATCTTCGCAAAACGCCTGCCGGCGAGTCCATCTGGAAATATCAGCAGGGCAGGGTACTGCCCTATTCCGGCAGCCCGGTGTATGCAAGCGGCTACTACTGGATGAAGGTCAACGACCCCCAGAACAGCCTGACAGGCTACGTTCGGTCCGACTGTTATATCATCAGGACCGGAGGCGAGACGACACCCACGCCGAGCCCCGCGCCGACCGGGGCGCCCACGGCCGGCCCCGGGCAGAACAGCATCCGGATCATCATGGGCGGCGTGAACCTGCGCCAGACGCCCGGCGGCGCGGTCATCGGCTTGCTGAGCAGAAACAGCGTGCTGCCTTTCTTCGGCGCGCCCACTGCCTTTGGCGGCTACAACTGGGTGTACGCCTATGATGACGTTTCCAAAAAGTACGGCTACGTGCGCTCGGACTGCTATGAGTATGTGCAGGGCGCGCCGACACCGGTCATCACGCCCTCTCCCACACCCTCCGGCACTTTGGCTCCCGCCGCCGGCTCCCTGAGACTGATCAAGGGCGGGGTCAACCTTCGCGCCACGCCGGGGGGGCTGACCATCGCCCAGCTGGACAGGGGCCTGGTGATGAACTACACCAGTTTCACGCAGCAGTTCGGCTATACCTGGTATCTGGTGAACAGCCCGAAGGGCGTCGGGTATGTGCGCTCCGACGTCATCGAGCTTGTCCAGCCCACAGACGGGACGCCGACGCCCGCGCCTTCCGCGACGCCCGGACAGGGCACGATGGGGTACATCGTCACTGTCAAGTCTGAGATCAACATCAGGAAGACCCCCAGTTCCTCAGCTTTGATCCTGGGAAGGCTGAACAAGGCGCAGGTCCTCCCGCTGACAGGCCCTGTCCGTACGGGCGGCGGCTACAACTGGTTCCAGATCAGCACCCTCGGCCAGACGGGCTACCTGCGCGGCGACTGCGCGCGCCAGATGACCGCCGAGGAGGTGGCAGCCTACCTCACCAACGGGACCATCCCCAGCCTCACGCCTCCTGGCGGCGGCGGGACGCCGCAGATCAACGGCTACGTGATGACCACGATGACCAGCGTCAACGTCAGAAAGTCACCCAGCCAGGACGCCGCCACCCTGGGACAGATCGCCGAGGCCGGGAAGGTGTTCCCCTACTACAACGCCGTGGATTCCGGCGGACGGATGTGGTACAAGATCTTATACAACGGCGCAGAAGGCTATCTGCTGGGCTCCACCGTCCGGCTGATGACGGTCCAGGAATACACGGACTATCTCAACACCCTGCCCACCCCGACCCCGCCCCCCGCGCCCACCCCCACGCCCAGGCCGGAGGATATGAGCAAGACTGCCATCACCAGGATAGAAAAGGTGATCGTCCGCTCCGGCGCCGGCATGTCCAACCGCGAGCTGACCATCCTGTACAGAAAGGGCACGGTCGTTGAGCTGCAGGGCCCGACAGGCCAGGCGGACGGCCAGACCTGGTATGAGGTCAGGGTCTCCGGGATCAACGGCTGGATCCGCGGCGACCTGCTGCGCGTGCTGACCAAGGAAGAGGAAGCGATCTTCAAACAGACCGGCGATCCGGACTCGCCCAAGACGGCGACCTACCGCACCCTTCAGCTGGGGTCCACCGGCGAGGATGTGACCCGGCTGCAGCAGGAACTCAACCGTCAGGGCTACCTGCAAAGCGCCTATATCACCGGCATCTACAACGACCAGACAGCCTCGGCGGTGAGGGCTTTCCAGCAGGCCAAGGGGCTGGTCGTCGACGGCATCGCGGGCAGCGTCACCCAGCATAAGCTGTTCAACACCGTCCCCGAGGGCACCTATGATCCCGGCGGAGGGGGCACGGTGACCCCTGAGATCAACCCTGTGGAACTGGTGGACTGGGTGACCGGGGACATCAATTCCTTCTGGGGCAGGGGCGAGGTGGCGGTGATGACCGACGTCAAGACCAAGATCTCCCTGCGCATCAAGCGCTGGGCCGGCGGGGACCACGTGGACGGCGAGCCGCTGACCGCCGCGGACACGGCGGCGCTGTGCAAGGCCTACAACGTCAAGTCGGCCCAGGAGATCCTGGAAAAGAACCTCTACCAGCGCCGTCCTGTATGGATCACCATCAAGGGGAGGACCTTCGCAGCCTCGCTGTACGGCGTACCGCACAATTACCCGGACGGCGACACGATCCCCGGCAATGATTACAACGGGCAGCTGTGCGTCCACTTCGTCAACAGCCGGATCCACTCCTCCGGCAAGGTGGATCCTGACCACATGAAGGCCATCCAGGATGCCTACAACGCAGCGCCCACCAAAAAATAAGCCGGATCTCATCATTATCGGCGGCGGGGCTTCGGGCCTCGCCGCCGCCTGCGTCGCGGCGGACGCGGGGCTTGATACGCTGCTGCTTGAGAAGGAGGAACGCGTCGGCAGAAAGCTGCTGGCGACAGGCAACGGGCGCTGCAACCTGATGAACTTCGGGGAGCCCGCCTACTGGGGGGACAGCGCCTTTGCAAGAGGTGTGCTCACCGCCTGCGGGGCGGAGGAGGTCGCCCGCTTCTTTGAAGGTCTGGGACTGGTGATCCGCCGGGAAGCGGACGGGCGGGCCTATCCGGCGTCCGGCCAGGCGGCCTGCGTGCTGGACTGCCTGCGCACAAGGCTGGAGGACAGTCAATCCGTAAAGGTACGCACCTCATGCACGGTCAGGGAGATCTGGCGTCGGGGGGAAGGATTTTCCATTCGTACCCAAGGGGGCGAAACCTTTGAGGCGGACCGCCTGATCGTTTCCGCCGGCGGGCCGGCGGCGCCCAAACTGGGCGGGAGTGAAAGCCTGGCGGCGGAACTGGCAGGCCTGGGCCATCGCCTCGTTCCCTTCCGTCCCGCGCTGAGCGCGCTGATGACGGACACCGCGCCGGTGAAAGGGCTGTCCGGCCTGCGCGTGCCGGCCTGCCTGACCCTGTTCAGGGACGCGCGACCGGTATCCGCTTCCGCGGGCGAGATGCTGTTCACGGAGTACGGGCTCAGCGGCGTGTGCGCGATGCAGCTTTCCCGTGAAGCGGGGGAGGGGCTGGACGCGGGGGCCGCGATGGAAGTGTCCCTTGATTTTTCGACGCTTGCGGGCCTGGCGGCGCCCCTGATGCGCCGGGTCAGGATCGAAGAGACGGACGCGAAGGCCGCATACCACAAGATGCTCGATTTCCTTAGGCGGCGGGAGGGGAGGCTTGGGGCCGCCCGCCTGTATACCGGGCTGCTGCCCCGGATGATGGCCCAGAAGGTGCAGGCGCTCTCCCTGCAAAAGGCCGCGCAGTGGCTCACGGCGCTTCGGCTGCGCGTCACCGGCGTCAGGGGATTTGACGCGGCGCAGGTGTCCTCCGGCGGGCTTTCCTGTTCGGACTTTGATCCCGGGACCCTTCAGTCCCGTCTTGTGCCCGGACTGTACGTCACGGGCGAGACGCTCAACGTTGATGGGGACTGCGGCGGGTACAACCTGCTGTTCGCCTGGGCTACAGGGCTGCTCGCGGCCGGGCACGCCGTTCAGGAGGCCGGAAAATCACGGCCGTGACAGGGCTTTTCGAAGCTTGTTCAGGATCCCGGCCGGTTGTCAAACAACCGGCCGGATGCTATACTCGAGCCTGAGTTTTATGCCCGCCGGAGATGCGGACCGTTCGTTTTTGCGGCGCGGGATCCTGGGTGAAGGCCTCCCCGGGGGAAGAAAGGAAACGCTGGATGCAGCTTGAGGAGTTTCTGCGCGGGGTGACCGCTGTTCCGGGGCTTTCCGGGGACGAGGGACAGGTGTCCGCCTGGGTCGCGGAACAGTTCAGGCCGCTTTGCGATGAGGTCCGGGTCGACGCGATGAACAACGTCATCGCGCACAAGAAGGGACCGGGGCCCAGGGTGGTGTTCTGCGCCCATCTGGATGAGATCGGCCTGATGGTGGTCAGCATCGAGGAGGACGGCTGCCTGCGCCTGGGGAACGTCGGGGGAGTGGATCCGCGCATCCTGCCCGGTCAGCGCGTGATGGTATACGGGAAGGAAAAGATCCCCGGAGTCATCGGGGCCAAGCCGCCGCATCTGCTCAGTGAGGCGGAGCGGAAGAAGAATTGCAGCAGGGAAGCCCTTTTCGCGGACGTCGGCTATCCGCCTGAAAAAGTGCGCGAAATGGTTCAGATCGGGGACCCTGTGCAGCTGGAGCACCGCTATGCGGCGCTGTTAAACGGCCGCGCGGCGGTGAAGACCTGCGATGACCGCGCCTGTGTGACGATGATGTATCACGCGCTTCAGCTTTTGCAGAACGTGAGGCATGAGGCGGACCTCTTTTTCGTCGCTTCCTCCCAGGAGGAGGTCGGCAGCCGCGGGGCGATGACCGCGGCCTTTGGGCTGGATCCGGATTTCGCCGTGGCGCTGGACGTCTGCCACGCGGATACCCCGGGCGCGCCGCAGGGGCGGACGCACAAACTGGACGCCATGGTCGCTTCGATGGGGCCCTTCATCCACCCGGTGCTCCACGGCAAACTCAAGGAAACGGCCAGGGACCACAACGTGGCGCTGCAGACTGCGGTGGTCCCGAGGAACACCTACACCGACGCGGACGAGCTTGGCTCCGTCCGCGGCGGCGTGCCCGCGGTGCTGCTGGAGCTGCCGCTGAAGTACATGCATACCACGGTGGAGCTGCTGGACTGGAACACCCTGAAGGAGGGCGGGCGGCTGCTGGCGCATTACGCGGCCGCCGTGAGCCGTTCCTGGGAGGATGAGCTATGGAACTGAAGCGGTTGACCGAGGCCTTCGGCCCCTCGGGCTGTGAGAATGAGGTAAGGAATCTTCTTCGGGAAGAGGCGCTGAAACTCTGCGCGGACGTATCCGTGGACCGCGCGGGCAACCTGGTGTGCTTCCGGCGCGGGACTGACCCGACCAAGCCCGGCGTGCTGGTCGCGGCCCATATGGACGAGATCGGCTTTATCGTCTCCGGCTGCACGGAGGACGGTCTGCTCCGCTTCCAGCCGGTAGGCGGAGTGGATCCGCGGGTGGCGGTCTCCAAGTGGGTCGTCCTCGGGCGGGACCGCCTGCCGGGCGTCATCGGCGCGATGGCCATCCACCTGCAGTCCCCGGCGGATCGGGAGAAGGTCCTGGATTTTGACCAGCTGTTCATCGATATCGGCGCCGCGGACGCGAAGGAAGCCGAAAAGCTCTGCCCGAAGGGGACCTATGCCGTGTTTGACACCCCCTATGCCGAGTTTGGCGACGGTTTCGTCTCCGCCCGCGCGCTGGATGACCGGGTGGGCTGCTGGAGCCTGTTGAAAGTCCTGCAGAGCGGGTACGCGGGCGACCTGTACTGCGTGTTCGTGACGCAGGAGGAAGTGGGCCTGCGCGGCTCCATGGCCGCCGCGTTCAACGCGCAGCCGGACATAGCCATTGTGCTGGAAGGCACCGCCGCCAATGATCTGGGCGATACCCAGCCCAGGGAGCAGGTGTGCGTGCCAGGCCGGGGCGTCGCCGTGAGCTTCATGGACCTGGCGTCCATCGCGGACAGGGGGCTGTACCAGAGGGTACTCGGCGTGGCGCGGGAGGAGGGCATCCCGCACCAGGTCAAGCTTGGGATCACCGGCGGCAACGACGCGGGCTCCTTTCAGCGGGCCGGCCGTGGCGCCCGGACCTGCGTGCTGTCCGTCCCCTGCCGCTACATCCATTCCGGCGTCAGCGTCGCCAGCTTGAAAGACATCAGTGCGCAGGCCGACCTGGCCTGCGCGTTCCTGAAAAGCCTGTAAATCGGGGAGGAAAGAGAATGCTCAAGGATACGCTCAAGGAACTCCTGTCCTGCTACGGACCCTCGGGCAGCGAACATGCCGTGGCCCAAAAGGTCAGGGACCTGCTGGAAGGGCACGCGGACAGCGTCAGGACGGACGTTCTGGGCAACCTGATCGTGGAGAAATTCGGCACGGGCAAGGACGCGAAGACCATCATGATCTCCGCCCATATGGATCATATCGGGCTGGTGGTGACCAGCATCGAGAAGGAGGGCTTCCTGCGGGCAGCGGCGGTCGGCGGCGTATCGCCGGGCATGGTCAGCGCGCGCAAGGTCGTGTTCGCTTCCGGCATCCATGGCGTGTGCATGATCCAGCCGGATGAAAAGACCGACAGGCCAGAGATGAAGAACCTCTTCATCGACATCGGCGCGGAGAGCCGGGAGGAAGCGGAGAAACTGGTCCGCGTCGGGGACGTCGCCGTCTACGCGCCGGACTTCACCATGCTGGGCCGCCACCGGGTGGCCTCCCCGGCGATGGATGACCGCTGCGCCTGCGCGCTTTTGGCGGAGCTGCTGCTGTACGCCGAGGGGCAGAAGAACCACATCGTGGGGGTCTTCTCCGTCCAGGAGGAGGTTGGGCTGCGCGGCGCGAAGGTCGCGGCTTATCACGTAGAGCCGGACATCGGGCTGGCGCTGGACGTGACAGCCTGGGGCGATACGCCGGAAACGAAGCTCCCGGCCGTCAGACTCGGCGCGGGGCCCGCGGTCAAGATCATGGACCGCAGCATGATCGCCTCCCCGCTGGTGAGGGAAAAGCTGTTTGAGGCTGCGCAGGCCGCCGGCGTAGCGGTCCAGCGGGAGGTATTGGCCTTCGGCGGCACGGACGGCGGCGCGATCCAGACCAGCCGTGCCGGCGTCCCCACAGGCACCCTGTCGATCCCCTGCCGCTACGTGCATTCGGCGCTGGAGATGATCGATCTGCGCGACATGGAAGGCGCGCTGAAGGTGCTGCTGCAATTCGTCGATTTGGCGTAAAGGAAGAGGATATGAAAGAACTGACTGCGAAAAGCCTGCGAAGCCTGTTCATCGAGTTCTTTGTGAACAAGGGGCACGCCGTGATCCCTTCGGCCTCCCTGATCCCGGAAAACGACCCGACGGTGCTGTTCACCACGGCGGGAATGCACCCGCTGGTGCCCTACCTGCTGGGGCAGAAGCACCCTGCCGGCAGGAGGCTGTGCAACGTGCAGAAGTGCGTGCGCACAGGGGACATCGACGAAGTGGGGGACAAGAGCCACCTCACCTTCTTTGAGATGCTGGGCAACTGGAGCCTGGGCGATTACTTCAAGAAAGAGATGATCCCCTGGAGCTGGGAGTTCCTGACCGGCAGGGACTGGCTGGGGCTGGACCCGGACAGGCTGGCGTTTTCCGTGTTCGAGGGGGATGAGGACGCGCCCAGGGATCTGGAGAGCCGCGACCTGTGGGTCAAGGCCGGCGCGAAGCCGGAACAGATCTTCTTCCTGCCCAAGGCGAACAACTGGTGGGGTCCCGCCGGGATCACCGGCCCCTGCGGCCCTGATACCGAGATGTTCATCGTGAGGGACCAGGAGCCCTGCGGCCCGGACTGCAGCCCGGCCTGCTCCTGCGGCAGGTACCTGGAGATCTGGAACGACGTGTTCATGCAGTACAACAAGCAGGCGGACGGCAGCTTTGCGCCGCTCTCGCAGAAAAACGTGGACACCGGGATGGGCCTGGAGCGCACCATCCTGGTACTCACGGGCAAAGACTCCGTCTATGAAACCGACCTGTTCTCCGGCATCATCGGGAAGATCGAGGAGATGTCCGGGCGCAGGTACGAAGGCGCCGACGGGAAGACCCTGAGCTCCTTCCGCATCGTGGCCGACCATATGCGCACCGCCACCTTTATCCTGGGCGATCCCAACGGCGTGTCACCCTCCAACGTGGACCAGGGCTACGTGCTGCGCCGGCTCATCCGCCGCGCCGTGCGCCACGGGATGCAGCTGGGGCTTGGGGAAGGCTTCACCGCCGAGATCGCCATGGTCATCATCACCCAGTACCAGGACGTATACCCCGAGCTGAAGACCAACCGTTCCTTCGTGCTGGAGCAGCTGCTGCTGGAGGAAAAGCGCTTCGCCCGCACCATCAGCCAGGGGATGCGCGAGTTTGACAAGATGCTCTGGCGCATGCAGGAATCCGTCAACGGGTTCACGTCGCTGAAGGAAGCGCTCCGGGACACGCTGTTTTCCGGTGTGGTGGTCCAGAAAATGAGCCAGGCGCAGGAAGCGATGAAAAACGCCGGTTCCTCCATGCGCATGACGCCGGAGATGGCGGAGTTTGCCGCGGAGGTCCGGAAGCTGGATGATGCCTTCAACACCATCGCCGGGTTCCGCTCCGTCCTGGACCGCTTCCTGGGGGGGATCAACACCATCCCCGGACGCGATGCCTTCAAGCTGTATGACACCTACGGCTTCCCGGTGGAGATCACCCGGGAACTGGCACGGGAGCACGGGCTGAAGGTGGATGAGGAGGCCTTCCAGGAACGCTTCCGCGAGCACCAGAAAACCAGCCAGACCGGCGCCGAGCAGCGCTTCAAGGGCGGGCTGGCCGATACCGGCGAGCAGACCGCGCGGCTGCACACCGCGACCCACCTGCTGCAAAGTGCCTTAAGGCAGGTGCTGGGCACGGAGGTCCACCAGAAGGGGTCCAACATCACCGCTGAGCGGCTGCGCTTTGACTTTACTTTCGGTCGCAGAATGACGGAGGAGGAGCTCCAGGAGGTCGAGCGCCTGGTCAACGAGGCCATCAGGGCTGACGTGCCCGTCACCTGGGAGGAGATGACCGTGGACGAGGCGAAGGCGCAGGGCGCGATGGGCCTTTTCGAGAGCAAGTACGGGGAAAAGGTCCGCGTCTACACGATGGGCGGGTTCTCCAGGGAGATCTGCGGCGGCCCGCACGCCAGCCGCACCGGGGAACTGGGGAGCTTCAGGATCCAGAAGGAGGAAAGCTCCTCCGCCGGCGTCCGCAGGATCAGGGCCGTCATCGGCTGACCTTCGGGCATCATCCGCATTTCTGAGAACACGCCGCCGGAATGTCGGCGTGTTCATTGTCAGGGAGAGCCTGATGATCGGATAAGCTGATGAAAGGGAGCTTCCAATGACTGAAGAGACCCGAAAAGCAAGGGCATTCCTGGAGCGGGAACCTCTCCTGCGCGTACAGGCGCTGGAGGCGGTGCGCCGCGGCAGCGCGGAGGTCCTGGCAAGAAGGGCGGACGGTGTGCTGCTGGTTGACCGTGACTGCGATCTGCCGCTTCTGTGCGCCGACAGCGCGGAAACGGCCCGGGCGCTGCTGGACAGCCTGCCTGAGACAGAGGTGCTGGTCAACGACTTCACGGAACTGGACGGGGAGATCAGTGCCCGCTTTGGCCTTGATGGCAGCCAGCGCTGTCATAACTTTGTCTACCTGAAGAGGGAAAAAGTGCCTGTCAGGACGGACCTTGAGCTGATCCCCCTTTCGGAGGCCCAGGCGGAACTGGTCAGCCGGCATTACCACATCCACAGCCTGGAGGAGATCCGCGAAACCATCCGGGACGGCCGCCTGCTGGGCGGGTATTCCGGCAGTGTTCTGGTGGGGTTCATCGGCCGGCATGAGGAAGGCAGCTTGGGGATGCTGCACGTGTTTGAGCGGTACCGGCGAAAGGGCCATGCCTTCGCGATGGAGGCCCTGATGGTCAACCGGATGCTTGATGAGGGACGTCTTCCCTACGGCCAGGTCGTCCCGGGCAACGAAGCCTCCATGAGGCTTCAGATAAAACTGGGCTTTGTCAGGTGTGAGCGGCCGGTCAGCTGGCTGTTCAGGACGGATTGAGGGAGGGTCAGGATGAGAAGATACGACCGGGAAGTCACGGACAGCGCGGAAATCGACCGGGTGATCCTGTCCTGCGGCTGCTTCCGGCTGGGGCTGAATCATGAGGGCGGCGCCTACATCGTGCCCCTCAGTTTCGGGTATTCACATGATCAGGGGGAGAGGGTGTTCCATTTCCACGGGGCGCAGGAAGGACGCAAGATCGACCTGATGAAAGCGGATCCCCTGGCCGGCTTTGAACTGGACACGGGATATGAACTGATCCCGGCGGAGGAGGCCTGCGGATACACCGCCCGCTATGTCAGCGTCATCGGGACCGGCGCCCTGCGTCTCCTGCGGGACAGGGCGGAAAAGGCGCGGTCGCTGTCACGGATCATGGAGCACGCGTCCGGCAGGTCAGACTGGACGTTTTCTGAACAGACGCTGGACAGAACGGCGGTGTTCACGCTCACGGTGAAGGAGATCAGCTGCAAGGCGCATCCGTGAGAGCGCCCCGGGGAATGCGGAACACATCATAAGGAGAATGCAAGAAAACGCATTGCCGGAAGGCCGGCAAGGCGCCGGCCTTCTTCAATTTCAATGCGCAAAAAACAGTGAAAAAATTCTTTTCGCTTTCTTCTTGCCTGCGGGGGCGTCCGCGTGTTATATACTATGGATAGTAGTATGTGCTGAATGCTTTCTATGGATAGAGGTATGCCAGGAATGTTTTCCGTTCCGGCAATAAGGAGAAAAAGATATGAAGTACCAGAATGTCGATGAGGGCGATGATTTTTCTCCCCAGCGCAAGCTGCTTTACTACAGCGGCATGGTGCTTTCTGGCATCGGGCTGTTTCTCATCCTGTCCATCTTTGTCACCGCCGCGATGAGCATCCGGGCCGCTGAAAGGCCATCCTTCGGGATGTTCATGCTGCGGGGCGTCGGCGGGATGGTCCTGATGATCGTGGGCGGCATCGTCAGGGGGATCGGGGAGAGGGGCCAGGAAGTCCCCAGCACGGGGCACAGCAGACAGATGCCCAGGGAGGACCTGGAGCCCTTCATTGACACCGTCACACGCAGGGCGCAGGAACCCGCGGCCAGGCCCGGCCTTGAACTTTATCCGCAGAGAACAAGGGAAGACGCGGCGCGGTACACCGACGCCTTCGGGAGTACTGTGCAGCAGTTCGACGTGGAGGAATACAGGGCTGACAGCATGGAAAAGCGGGAAGCGGCCGACGTCCAGGTGATGGTGCGCTGCCGCTACTGCCGCGCGCTGAGCCCCGAGGACGCCAATTTCTGCGACCAGTGCGGAGCGAAGCTCTGATTTTATCCCTATAACAGAGGAGAACAGCCGCCTTCATGGACGGTCTGCTGATGGGCTTTGCCGCCCGCGAGCTGAATTTGCTGCTCACTGCCGGGCGGGTGGACAGGATCTCCCAGCCGGAGGATGACCTGGTCATCCTGACCATCCGCAACGGGGGCGAGAACCGCCGGCTGCTCCTGTGCGCAACACCTGGGACCGCGCGGCTGCATCTGACGGAAAAGAAATATGAGAACCCGGCGGAAGCGCTTTTATTCTGCATGCTGCTCCGCAAGCGCCTCCTAAGCGGGCGATTTCTGGGCGCGGAGCAGCTTTTCGGCGACCGGCTTCTGACGCTGCGCTTTTCCGCCCTGGACGAGATGGGCGACGCGGAAGAGCTGCGGCTTTATTTTGAGGCCATGGGAAAACACTCCAACCTGACGCTCGTTTTGAACGGCAGGATCCTGGACGCGATGCGCCACGTGACCCTGGAAATGAGCAGGGTGCGCCAGATGCTCCCCGGCCTGCCCTTTGTGATGCCGCCGCGCCAGGACAAGCTGGCGCCGGAGGAGGCCGACCGGGAAGCGGTGATGGCGCGCCTGCGGGGGGCGGGGGGGACGCTGGACCGCTTCCTGAGCGAAAACATCGCGGGGCTGGGCGCGATGAGCGCGGCGGAACTTGCCATGCGCCTTTGCGGGGAAAGCGGCGCTGCGCTGTCCGGGCTGGACAGGGAGGCGGTGGGCCGGGACCTTTCTGCCCTCCTGAAAGCACTGCCGCTCATGGCGGAACCGACCCTGCTGAGGGATCTTGAGGGCGTGCCCCGCGCGCTGCTGCCCTTCCGCTTCATCAGCCAGCCTGATGACAGGCAGGAGCGCGTCCCCAGCTTTTCCCAGGGCATGGAAGCGCTGTACTATGAGCGTGAACTGCGTCAGCGCCTTGACCAGCGCGCCGCCGGGCTGCGCAAGGCCGTCAGAAACGCCAGGGAGCGCACGGAAAGGAAGCTGGCGCTGCTCCAGGAGGACGTGCTGACAGAGGAGGACGCCGAGAAGGTGCGCGTGATGGGCGAACTGCTCACCGCGAACCTGCACAGCATCCCCCGCGGCGCGGAGGAGGTCACCCTGCCGGACTACTACACCGGGGGAGAGCTGACCATCCCCATCGACAAAGCGCTCACCCCTGCGGCCAACGCGCAGCGCTACTTCAAGCGCTACCGCAAGGCGCACACCGCGCGCAAGCTGGCGGCGGAGCAGAAGGAAAAGGCGCTGTCGGACCTTCGCCAGTTGGAGGAGGCGCTCTTTTTCCTGGACGACGCGGATGCGGCGGACGACCTGGCGGCCATCCGCGGCGCCCTGGCGGAATCCGGCCTGCTGCGCCGCGAGGGCGCTGAAAGAGGAAAGAAGCGGGAACTGCCCGCCCGGCCCCGGACCTACCGTTCCCCGGAGGGCTTCACCATCCTCGTCGGCCGCCATTCCATCGGCAACGAGCGCCTGCTCAGGGACGCCGCGCCGGATGACGTCTGGCTGCACGCCAAGGACGTTCCGGGTTCCCACGTGCTCATCCGGGCCGAAGGAAAGCCCGTGCCGGAGGGGACCCTGCTGCTGGCCGCGAAGCTGGCGGCCTGGTTCTCCCAGGCCCGCGGGCAGAGGACCCGCGTGGACTATACCCGGCGGAAACTTGTCAAAAAGGTCCCCGGCGGCGCGCCTGGCATGGTGCACTACACCGGGGAGAAGGGTCTTTTCGTTTCCGCCGCGGAGGAGGATTTTAGGGCGGCGGAGAGGGAGGGATAGGGGGTCGGTTTCCATCCTGTTATGCCGGGCTGACCATTTGAAAAATGAGAACCGGAAACCCTGACCAGACCTGAGGGAACCGCTTCCCCGCGCCCTGATGGACGGGAGACCAGGACGCTGCCTGTGAACAACAGGAGACAGGGAGGATCCATATGCCCAACATCATCGACTACCTGGCCTGGCGCGGGGACGTGGGGATGACCTGCTCGCCCTTCAACGACGTGGACAACCTGATCCTGGCGCAGTTCTCCTACCTGCTGCTGGAAAAGGCGGACCGGCCGTGCGAGGGGCTGAGCATCCGTGCCATCGCGTCGCTGCTGAAGGACCACGCGGATGCCTTCGGCTTCATCGATGCGGACAGCAGCCGGCGATTGCTGGAGATGATGGCCTCCGGGGAGCGTTTCGGGGAGACCGTCGTGCGGGGGTACCGTCATGAGACGGAGGAGGAGATTCAGAAACAGTTCGCCGCCATGACGTTCTTCCTGCCGGACGGAACGGTCTATGCCGCTTTCCGAGGCACGGACAACAGCCTCATCGGATGGAAAGAGGACTTCAACATGGCCTTCACCTGCCCGGTGCCCGCCCAGACGGAGGCCTTGAATTACCTGGAGATGGTTTGTAAAATGACCCCCTGCCCGGTCCGGGTGGGGGGCCATTCCAAGGGCGGGAACCTTGCGGTCTACGCGGCCGCGAACCTGCCGGAGGACCTGCAGGGCCGCATCCTGAAAGTGTACAGCAACGACGGCCCGGGGATGCAGGAAGCGACCGTCACCAGCGAGGGGTACCGGCGCATCTCGGGAAAAATCGTGTCCATCCTGCCGGAGTTCTCCGTCATCGGCCTGCTGATGCACCAGCACAGGGATTACCAGGTCGTCTGCAGCGCCGCCTCCGGCCTGATGCAGCACAGCGCCTTTTCCTGGGAGGTGATGGGCGCGGACTTCGTCCGGCTGCCGGAATTGAAGCCGTCCAGCCTGAAGATCGACGCGGTATTGGATAAGTGGCTGTTTGACATGCCGGAGGATGAGCGGATGCAGCTGGTCGAGGCGCTGTATGCCGCGCTGAAGTCGGCCGAGATCGACTCGGTGGAGGACCTGCTGAAAAACCGGATCAAAACGGGGGTTTCCCTCCTGTTTGCCGTCCGGCATTTCGACCATGACACCCGTCAGCTGGTCTGGGAAAAACTGACCCGGCTGATGTCCGCAGCGATCAGGGGGGAGTCGGCGGAACAGGCCTGACCCGGTCCGGCATCGGTATCAGGGAGCTGGAAACCTCTGGGATATCATCATCCTTATGGGGTATCAGTGCCAGGATCTGACATGAAGCATTGAACCGGCGCACCAAAGCGTTCATAAGGCGGGCCGGTATCAGGAGGCGGCACAATGGTCATCCCCCATCTTTCGTTCCAGGGCTGCTGCGAAGAGGCAATCAACAGGTATATCAAGGTCTTCGGCGGGCGGCTCCTGCACCTGTCACGCTACACGGAGACGACCGGCGGACCCCGGTTGAACGGAAAGGTGATGCACGCGGAGGCGGAGGTAGCGGGCGGCGTCATCAGCGGCGCCGACCACGCTGATCCGCCGCGGCACGGGGACGCCATCCGCCTGATGGTGCACTGCGGTACGTCCCTTCAGGCGCAGGCCTGCTGCGAGGGCCTGGCAGAGGGCGGCGAACTGCTGCAGCGGCTCATGCCGCATCCCCCGCCGGACGACGGCGGCATGGGCGCCCTGGTGCGGGATCAATATGGTTATGTCTGGATCCTCACCGCCCCCAACGACCGGAAGGGATAGCCAAAGGCAAGTCAAGCCAACTCTTTTATCCGGACGTCTTTCATGAGCCTTTCCACTGTTTCCCGCTCCGGCGCCTGGGTGCCGCGGCGCATCACCTTCGCGGCGGAGGCGGCCAAGGCCAGGCGAAGGGTGTCTTCCAGGGTAAGGCCCCGCCCGCTCCCCAGCGCCAGGGCGGCCATCATCGCATCGCCCGCACCCACTGTGCTCAGGACGGGCACCCGCAGGCCCTCGGCATGGAGGGCTTTTTCCTTTGTGAGGAACAGTGCGCCTTCGCCGCCCAGCGACAGGGCGAGGAGATGTATCCCTTTGTCCAGCAGCGCTTCGCCGGCCTGGATACACGCATGCAGGGAATGGAGCTCCCTGCCGGCCAGACGGCCCAGTTCTTCCCGGTTGGGCTTGATGAGCCAGGGCGCGGCTTCCACGCCGTGCCTGAAAAGCGCCCCGTCCGCGTCCAGGAACACGCGAGCGCCCTTTTCCCGGCAGGCCAGGGCCAGGCGGTAATACAGTGTTTCAGGGGCGCCTTGAGGCGCGCTGCCGGCCAGCACGGCGATGTCCCCGGGCTGCAGCAGCTGGAGCAATTCCCCCTGCAGCCTGTCCAGCGCCTCCGGTTCGGCGGGGGCGCCGGGCTCGTTGATGTCGGTGACGGTGCCCAGGACCGGGTCGACGATCTTGGTGTTGGTGCGGGTCTCGCCCCGGGCATGGATGAACCGCGCCTGAATGCCCTCTTCCCCCAGCATCTTTTCAATCTCAGCGCCGCAACTGCCGCCCAGGATGCCCAGCGCGACGCTCTCACCCCCGAGCGCACGGATCACCTTGGATACGTTGACGCCCTTCCCGCCCGGGTCGTTTTGCACCCTGATGATACGGTTCACGGCGCCGACAGTAAACCGCTCGATCACGACCGTCCGGTCCATCGCGGGGTTGGGCGTCACGGTGTAGATCATGCGGCCTCCTGTTCTTCTGCTCCAGCCAATGTCTCCTCCCGGCATTATCGCCTGGACGGGCATACAGCGCAACAGCAGGACGGTGATGAATAAGTTATCCCATTCCGATCATGCTGTTGCCGCGATGATCCTCCTTGAGTCATGTGATCCGGATATCAAAAAGCCCGGGGCACTGTTCGGTACCCCGGGCCCTTGAATACGATCGACTGGATCAGAACAGGTGGAAGTTGATGAACAGGGTCGCCACCAGGGACGCGACCAGGGACACCACGGTGATCTGGGTGTTGATGGAGGGACCGGCGGTGTCTTTGAAAGGATCGCCAACGGTGTCGCCGATGACGCCGGCCTTGTGCGCGTCAGAGCCCTTGCCGCCCTCGTTGCCCGACTCGATGTACTTCTTCGCGTTGTCCCACAGGCCGCCGGCGTTGGACATGAACAGCGCCAGCAGGAGGCCGGAGATGATGTTGCCCAGCAGGAAGCCGCCGATGGCGTTGACCCCGCCGATGAAGCCGACGATGAGGGTGGAAATGATGGCGAACAGGCCCGCGGGGATGAGTTCCTTCAGCGCACCGGTGGTCGCGATGTCGATGCACTTGTTGTATTCAGGTTCAACCCCGGGCTTGCCTTCGGCCAGGCCTTTGATCTCCTTGAACTGGCGGTGGATCTCCGCGATCATGCGTTGGGCATTCTTGTCCACGCCCAGGATGAGCAGGGCGGAGAACACGGCCGGGATGGCCGCGCCCACCATGATACCGAAGAACACGTTGGGGTTCATCACGTCAAAGCCGATGAGCTGCTCGGCCGTGCGGCCCAGCTCAACCAGAGCGGAGTTGACCTCGCTCATGAATGCGCCCAGGAGGGAGATGACGGTGAGACCGGCCGCGCCGATGGCAAAGCCCTTGGTGACGGCCTTGACGGTGTTGCCGGCGGAGTCCAGTTCATCCGCCACTCGGATGGTTTCCTCGCCCAGGCCGCCCATTTCGGCCAAGCCGCGGGCGTTGTCCACGATGGGGCCGTAGGCGTCATTGGAGATGATCATGCCCACGATGGAGAGCATGCCCACCGCGGCCATGGAGATGCCGTACATGGCGTAGCCCGGGCCCCCCAGCGGCTCGCAGAGCTTGTAGGCGACCATCGCGGAGACCGCGATGCCGACCATGGCCGGCAGCACGGACATGAAGCCGTAGGACACGCCGGAGAGGATGGTGAAGGCCGGCCCGGTCTTGGAAGCATGGGCGACCTTTTTCACGATGGGCGCGTTGTCATCGGTAAAGTAGTTGGTGGCCAGGCCGATGATGACACCAACGAAGAGGCCCACGGCCGAGGCGCCCCAGATGCGCCATTCAAAGCCCTTGAACAGGAGCGTGGCCAGCGCGGTGAGCACCAGGAACACGCCGGTAGTGACGTAGGTGGAATTGTTCAGCGCCTTGGTGGGGCCGCCTTTGTCGGTGACCTTGGCGGTCAGGATACCCACGATGGAGGAAATGAGACCCAGCGCCGCGTACACGATGACCATCATCGAGAGCACGCCGATTTTGCCTTTGCCCCCATCCAGCGCCATGGCCATGACCAGGGCGGCCGTCATGGAGGCGATGTTGGAGTCAAACAGGTCGGCGCCCATGCCGGCCACGTCGCCCACGTTGTCGCCTACGTTGTCGGCGATGACGGCGGGGTTGCGGGGGTCATCCTCGGGGATGCCCAGCTCGACCTTGCCGGCCAGGTCCGCGGACACGTCGGCGGTCTTGGTGAAGATACCGCCGCCCGCCTTGGCAAACAGGGCCAGGGAGCTGGCGCCGAAGGAGAAGCCCAGCAGCATGCTGCTGTTACCGGTGATGAAGAGCATACCAATCACGCCCAGCAGGCAGGAACCAACGACCAGAAGCCCCATGACGGCGCCGCCGCGGAAGCCGATGAGGAAGGCGGGTTTGATGCCGTGGGTCGCCGCCTCAGCAGCGCGCGCGTTGGCCAGGGAGGCGACCATGATGCCGATGGTGCCCGCGACGGCGGAAAAAATCGCACCGGCGATGTAGGCGAGGGTCATGGTCAGGTTTTGGTTGAGGTCAACGCCTTCAGCCCAGAGGGGTTTGGGAAGGAAGAGGAAGATCAGCACCGCTGCCCCTGCCACAAAGTAGGCCAGGACGGTGTATTCCTTGCGCATGAAGGTCTTTGCGCCGTCACGGATGAGGCCGGCGATCCGTTCGATGGTCTTGTTCTCGTTCTTCTGCTTTTTGACCCAGAGCGCCAAGTAGACCGCATAGATAAAGGCAACGATGGCCGCCAGCAGCCCAATGGCATAGACAGTATTGATTCCCAGTTGCATGGAAAGCCTCCTTGTGTTCCATTTATTCCCAGCATAGTATACTGTTATAATTGTTAAAATAAAAGCGTCCACGGTACTTTTCCGCTGATTTTTCATTTCACTCAGCGGAATTGCTCAGACTCGGACGACCGTGCGGAACTCATATTGACAAAACCTGATTTGGGGGCTATTTTTATTACATCAGGTTATTTGGATTTAAGGAGGGGCCGGCATGGAAGGGGACAATGCGGCGCAGGCGGATGTTTTCAAGGCCTTCTGCGATGAAAAGCGGCTGCGCATCCTGGGCCTTCTCAGGAACGGGGAGAAATGCGCCTGCGTGCTCAATGATGAGATGGGCATGCCGCAGTCAACGCTCAGCTACCATATGAAGATCCTCTGCGAGTCTGGCGTCGTCCTGCCCCGGCAGGAGGGGAAGTGGACCCATTACCGCATCAGCGAACAGGGCGTCCTCCGGGCTGCAGAGATCCTCAAAGGCTTTGCCGTTCGGAAAAGGGAACAAAAAAAGCCGCAGGGACGCTGTTTGACAACCTGAACAGGGACCTGGGAATCGGTCATCTGGAATATTGAAAGCGAGGCAATGGGAATTGCAGTTTTTGGGAACCGTATGGGACTTTTTCCAGAACCAGGTCCTGGGCATGAGGTGGCTTTCGGCGCTGATCGGGGAGGTCCTTTCCGCACTGGGCCTGGACATTGCAAATCGCTGGGCGGGGAGCCTGCAGTTTTTCCTTTACGACGTCATCAAGATCGTGGTGCTTTTGTGTTTCCTGATCTTTGTGATCAGCTACGTCCAAAGCTACTTCCCGCCGGAACGCAGCAAGAAGATCCTGGGGAAATTCCACGGCGTCGGGGCGAACGCCGTCGCTGCCCTGCTGGGCACGGTGACGCCGTTCTGCTCCTGCTCGTCCATCCCGCTGTTCATTGGGTTTACTTCAGCCGGCCTGCCCCTGGGAGTGACCTTTTCTTTCCTGATTTCCTCGCCCATGGTGGACCTGGGCAGCCTCTTGCTGCTCATGAGCATTTTCGGCGCGAACGTCGCCATCATTTATGTGGTGCTGGGTCTGGTCATCGCCGTTGTCGGCGGCACCGTCATTGAAAAACTCCATATGGAAAAATATGTGGAAAGTTTCATCCTCACCGCGGGGAGCGTGGACATCGAGTCGCCCGATCTGACGAGGAAGGACCGCCTTCGCTACGCGAAGGAACAGACGCTGGCCACCTTCAAAAAGGTCTTCCCCTATATCCTCATCGGCGTGGGCATCGGCGCGGTCATCCACAACTGGATCCCGGAGGAATGGATCGCGGCGGTTCTGGGCAGCAGGAACCCCTTCGGCGTGGTGCTGGCGACCCTGATCGGCGTGCCGATGTACGCGGACATCTTCGGCACCATCCCCATCGCGGAGGCGCTGCTGGGAAAGGGCGCGCTGCTGGGCAGCATCCTGGCCTTCATGATGGCGGTGACCACCCTTTCACTGCCTTCCATCATCATGCTGCGCAAGGCGGTCAAGCCCAGGCTGCTGGCGCTGTTCATCGGCATCTGTACCGCCGGGATCATCATTGTCGGGTATTTCTTCAATTTCCTGCAGGGATATATTCTGTAAGGGGAGGATCCGCCCATGGCAAAGACATGGTATCCCGTCATTGACTACACTGTATGCACGGACTGCGGTACCTGTACAGAGTTCTGCCGGAACGGCGTGTACGACAAGGACAAGGCGCCGACGCCTGTGGTCAGGACCCCTGAGAACTGCATCGACCATTGCCACGGCTGCGGGAATTCCTGCCCTGAAGGCGCGATCGCCTACGTGGGGGACGACACCGGCTGGACCCCTCCGAAAGGGACCCCGAAGGAGGAAGGACCTTCCTGCGGCTGCGGCGGCGGCTGCGTGCCGGAGAAAACGGTCCTGGTGGAATACCTCTACCTGGACCTGAACACTTGCGACAGGTGCATCGGGACAGACCTGGAACTGGTTGAGGTGCTGGACGTCCTGAACCCCGCGCTGCGGCTGGCGGGCCATGAGGTGCAGTACAGGAAGATCGAAATGTCCACCGCGGAACTGGCGCGGCGGTACCGTTTCCTTTCATCGCCCACCATCCGGGTCAACGGGAAGGACATCGGCGGACCGGTCAGGGAGAACGGATGCAGCTGCTGCGGGGAGATCAGCGGCACGGACGTTGACTGCCGGGTGTGGGAAGCGGAGGGGCAGACCTATGAAGTGCCGCCCAGGGAGCTGCTGGCGGAGGGGATCCTGCGGGCCGTGTTCGGCAAAGCGGAAGGCGGCTGCAGCTGCGATTCCTATGAGTTGCCTGGAAACCTGGAGGCGTTTTATCAAGGGAAAGACCGGGGCGGCAGCGGCCGTTGAAACTGGTTCGAATAAGAGATACGTAAGGGAGGCTATCGTCATGGCACTGTTTGGAAAAAAAAAGGAACAGCCCGCGGCATCCTGCTGCGAGGGCTGCGCCGGGTGCACCCCGCAGAACATGGAGAAGGCTGAAGCCGCGAAAGCTGAAGGCCCGACTGTGAAGATCCTGGGCAGCGGCTGCGCCAAGTGCAACGCGCTGGAAGCCTCAACCAAGGCGGCTCTTGAACAGCTTAAGATGAACCCGGCCATCGATCACGTGACTGACTTCGCGAAAATCGCGGCTTACGGCGTGATGACGACCCCGGCCCTTGTCGTGGACGGCAAGGTCGTCTCCTATGGCAAAGTGCTGAAGACTGACGAAGTTGTCACTCTGCTCAGGAAGGTCAGGGGATAATCATCGTGATTGCGCACATCGATAAACAGAAGTGCGCTTCGGACAGGCGTATCTGCAAGCCGCTCAGGGAATGCCCGGAAGGCGCAATCTCCTGGGTGGAAGATGAGGATGAGCCGCTGGGTTCACGCATGGAGATCGATCCGGCAAAATGCAGCGGGTGCGGGATCTGCGTGCCGCTGTGCTGCGGCAACTGTATAGAAATGAGGGTAAAGAAAAATGGAGAAGAAGGCAAGCGGCATCGGTTTCTTTGAGAAATACCTGACCCTGTGGGTGCTGCTGTGCATGGCCGCAGGCGTGCTGATCGGCCAGTACCTGCCGGGCATCCCGGCCTTTCTGGGGCAATTTGAATACGCCAGGGTGTCCATCCCCATCGCGGTCCTCATCTGGCTGATGATCTATCCGATGATGCTGAAAGTGGACTTCCAGAGCATCAGGGACGTGGGCAAGAACCCCAAGGGCCTGTACGTGACCTGGGCGACCAACTGGCTCATCAAGCCTTTCACGATGTTCGGCATCGCCTGGTTCTTCTTCTACGTCGTGTTCAAGGCGCTGATCCCGGCGGACCTGGCGAAAAGCTACCTGGCAGGCGCCATCCTGCTGGGCGCCGCGCCCTGCACGGCGATGGTGTTCGTGTGGAGCCACCTGACCCGCGGCAATCCCGCCTATACCGTCGTACAGGTCGCGACCAACGACCTCATCATCCTCATTGCTTTTACGCCCATCGTGGCCTTCCTGCTGGGTGTGGGCGGCGTTCAGATCCCCTGGGATACCCTCATCCTCTCGGTCGTGCTGTTTGTGGTCATTCCGTTGACAGGCGGCATCATCACCAGGACGCAGATCATCAAACGAAAAGGCGAGGCCTATTTCAAGGACGTGTTCCTGCCCAAATGGAACAACATCACCGTCGCGGGGCTGCTGCTGACCCTGATCATCATCTTCTCCTTCCAGGGAAAGGTCATCGTCGAAAACCCCCTGCACATCCTGCTCATCGCCGTCCCGCTGACCCTGCAGACCTTCCTGATCTTCTTCATCGCCTATTTCGCGAGCAGGGCGTTGAAGCTGCCCTATGACATCGCCGCGCCCGCAGGGATGATCGGGGCATCCAACTTCTTTGAACTGGCGGTGGCGGTGGCGATCTCCCTCTTCGGCGCGCAGAGCCCGGTGGCGCTGGCGACCATCGTGGGCGTGCTGGTGGAGGTGCCGGTGATGCTGACCCTGGTGAAAATCGCGAACAAAACCAAGCACTGGTTCCCGGCCAGGCGAACCGCATGAGAGAGGATGATATCATCTGTTACTGTTCCGGTGTGGGCAGGAGGGCCATCCTGTCCGCCCTGGATCAGGGGGCGAAGACCCTGCAGGACATCCGGGAGTCGACAGGCGCATGCACACAAGGGCGGTGCGGGGAACTCAGCCCCAGGAAACGCTGCTGTTCCAGGGAGATTCTTGAATTGATAAGGGGGCATCCAGTGATGACGAAACCCAAGGTCGCGTTCATCTGCGTCCATAATTCCTGCCGCAGCCAGATGGCCGAGGCGCTGGGAAAGCACCTCGCCTCCGATGTTTTTGAGAGCTACTCCGCGGGCACGGAGACCAGGCCCAGGATCAACCCGGACGCGGTGCGGATCATGAAGCGGCTCTACGGCATCGACATGGAGAAGACCCAGCGTTCCAAGCTCCTGGAGGAACTGCCGCCGGCGGACGGCGTCATCACCATGGGATGCAACGTGAAGTGCCCCTACCTGCCCTCCAGTTTCCGGGAGGATTGGGGCCTGGAGGACCCGACCGGGAAGAGCGATGAGGAGTTCATCAGGACCGCAAGGGAGATCGAGAAAAGGATCCTGGACCTGAGGGAGCGGCTGGGGTCAGGCCTGCTTTAGGCTGGTCCGGAATAAACAGGAGGCGCGGCCTTTGTGGAGCGCGGAAGCGCCTGAAAACTGCGGGACGCGTTCCGGTGCCCCCAAACCCTCCGGTTCCTGTTATACTCAAGGGAGATCCCCGCGCAGGGGAGGAGCGGTTCCCGGTCCGGAAAACCGGGGGGAGGAGTCGGAAGATGCCCTACATCCAGATCAACACATCCAAAGCCCTGTCGGATGAACAGAAGGACCGCGTGAAGAAAGCACTGGGCGAAGCGCTGCCCGCCGCGATACCGGGGAAAAGCGAGGCGGGGCTGATGGTCGCCATTTCGGACCGGTATAGAATGTACATGGCGGGGAAGGAACAGGAGGCGGCCTTCGTCGACGTGCGGTGCTTCAGGAAGACGGATCCCGAGGCGAAAAAGGCGTTCACAGCCGCGGTCTTTGACATCCTGGACAGGATCGCGGGGTTCCCGCCTGAACTGGTCTACCTCAACTTCACCGACCATGACGTCTGGGGCACCCGGGGCCAGCTGAGGGAATGAAAAGGCGCGCCGGTGAATTGGACGTATGTCAGGAAACGCAGATCATATCAACATGAGAAGAACCCAGCGGATCGGGCTTGTTATCTTCATCTTGCTTGCCCTTGTCCTTGCCGGGCCGGTATCCCTCGCGGATCAGGGCGCGCAGAGGTTTGAGGTCCATTTCCTTGACGTCGGGCAGGCGGACTGCGCGGTCATACTGTCTGACGGCAGGGTCATGATGATCGACGGCGGGGAAGCCGCGGGAAGCGGCCTGGTGGTCACCTACCTGAGGGACGTGCTTCACGTTTCGCATATCGACGTGATGGTGAGCACGCATCCGCACGATGACCACGCCGGGGGTCTTTGCGCCGTGCTGGGCGAGTTTACGGTGGGTGAGGTCTTCTCGCCCGTGACGGAATATGCCTCGGAGGTGTTTGACGCTTTCCTCCGCCAGGTCGGGATGCGGGGGAGATCCCTGCGGGTGCCGGAGGCTGGAGATTCCTTCTCCCTGGGTTCCGCCTGGGTCCAGTTCCTCACGCCGCTGCGTGCGGACTATCCCCTGGAAAACGACCGCTCGCTGGTCCTGCGGGTCACCTACGGCGCCACGTCCTTCCTGTTCATGGCTGACGCGGAACAGGGCGCCGAGGAGGATATCGTGAGGGCGGGTCTTGAGAAACGCTACGAGCTGCGGTCCGACGTGATCAAGGCGGGCCATCACGGCTGGGGGACCTCCACCACGCCTGGCTTGTTGGAGGCGGTCAGACCGAAATACGCGGTCATATCGGTCGGGGAAAAGAACAACTCCTATCTTCCCTTTCTGGACGTGCTCGCCCGGCTCAGCGCTGTCCAGGCGAGAATCTTCAGGACGGACATCATGGGGAACGTCGTCTGCTTCAGCGACGGGGAGAGGATCTCCTTCAGGATCGAAAAGAAGGATCCGAACCTGTTCTGATGCCAAGAGGCGGAGTCCATATAGGGCGGTACTGATAAATCAGGCCCGCTGCTTTAGCCCCGTATGCCGTGCCAGGCAGCCTGGCTGCCGGAAACAAGGGGAATGGATCCGCTTGTTCATCATTGACATGGATCCAAGTCTCCATTTTTTATGCAGAACCGGACCGTCTGTGCAGGGAAAGAGCGCCCCTGTGCGCCCGTTGCGGGCGGGCTTGCGTTTTTGCCTGTTTTTGTTAATATGTTCGCTCGGGGAGGGGAGGAAGGCGCAGAAGGCGCGCGAAAGGCGCGCGGCTCAGGTTGGGCCCAGACGCGGGCCCTGAGGTTTTATAGCGCGGGGAGGGTTCCCCGTGGGTCTCGCGGAGCTTGCTCCGCCCGCACTTGTATAAAACGACATGAGAGTAGTAAAAGAGGACGCTCCCTTGGAGGACAGGTCGCTATATAGACTCGTTCGTCCGGACAGTTGACATAAAAGGCTTCAGGTCATAATAAACTCAATTTAAGGCGTGAAAAGTTCAGACGTACAGGTGCAATTGGTTATTTTGTCATTCTGAAAGGAAAAGAAATGAAACGACTGATTGCTCTTTGCATGGTTTTTGCCCTGCTCAGCCTCGCCGGCGCCGCGTTCGCCGAAGCCGCCCCGGTCATCCGGCTGCAGGATGAGATGAAGATTCCCTATGCCGTGGACCTCAGCCCGGAAGACGGCGCGGACAGCGTCGAGCGCCTGGGCGACCACCCCGGCAGCCCCTACTTCAACCGCCTGGACGTCTACAACCTGGCGGACACCGACACCCTGACCATCCTGGAACACTTCCAGACCCAGCAGCAGACCTCTGAGTGGAGCTGCGGCGTGTCCAGCGCGCTGATGGTGATCAACTGGTACGGCAAACTGGGCGAACACAACGAGGAGACCCTGGCCCGGTTCCGCAGCAACGGGCTGGAACCCGCGGCCACGTCCCTCCGCCAGGCCATCCAGATCTTCGAAGGAGTAGGCGGATTTGACCTGTTCACCACCTTTGACGCGGGGGAGGGCGTGTACGACATCTTCACCCTCGACTTCATCCGGCAGACCCTGGATGAGGGCAAGCCTATCATGATCGGCTGGAACGACTGGGGCGGGCACTGGCAGGTCATCATCGGCTACGATACCATGGGGACTGAAACGGAGCAGGACGACGTCCTCATCGTGGCGGACCCCTATGACACCACCGACCACAACCAGGACGGCTACGGCGTCTACCCCGCCGAACGCTTTATCTACAACTTCACCTTCTACGATTTCTTCCCGGAGGAAGAGCTCAACGACCTGTGCTTCATCGTGGCGGCGCCCAGGTAAGGGAAGCGACCCGATAAGCCCCCTCCCTCCCCCAATGCCGCCGTTCCCGCTTCTGCGCCCGGGAACGGCGGTTTTCTGCCTGCGGGGGCGGGGCTTCCGTGGGCCTGGGATCAGGGCGCGGGACGCGGCAGGCCGATCAGCCCGGTTTTTTTCCTATTGACATAAGGACTGCCGTTTCTGTAGTATTCATCCGTCATCCAGGCGGTTTTGAACCATGAAAAAACCATATGCAGGAGCGGTCGTTATGTCAGAACAAACAAGGAAGCCGCTGATCCAGCGGCTGGGCATCCTGGGGATCATCAGTTTCCTTTCCTTCCTGGCCGCTGTTTTGTTCTCCCCCGCCGCATACCCGGGCTATGACTGGCTCAGCCAGGCCGTCAGCGACCTGAGCGCGCAGGACGCGCCCTCCCGCGCGCTCTGGTATCAGCTGGTCAGCCTGAACGACCTGTGCGCGATCGCCGTGCTGATGCTTTGCTGCGTATATATCCAGGGCAGGCTCAGCAGGGCCCTCCGGCTGGGCATCTATTTCTACACGGCGATGTTCTGGGTATCCTCGGTCGGCTACGTGTTCTTCCCGCTGACCAGCAGCGGCTTTGCCGGGACCGCACAGGACGTGATGCACTTGGTCCTGACGGGCGTCGTCGTGCTGCTGTCGATCGTGTCCATGGTCCTTCTGATCATCGGCGGCCTGCGGCAGCGCACGCTGCCGTCGCTCGCTCTCTGGGCTGCGGTCACGCTTATCCTGATGTTCACGGGCGCGATCGGCACCGGGGCCGCGCCGAAGGCCTACTTCGGCCTGTTTGAGCGCTTCAGCGTGCTTTCCTCCATGGGTTTCACGGCAGTCCTGGGCGTTTACCTGATGAGGGGCTTCTCCTCCCGTCCGCGTTCCGCCTGACGGAGAGGGAATGCGCCCCCCGTGTCCCGCGGATCACTCCGTGGGGAGCTTCGGCACCTGAACGTTCAGGAACTTCGCCAGGGCGTCCGCCGCGAGCTGATGGTCCTGGACGTCGCTCAGACCGGAGACCGTGATCGCCCCGACGACGCCGAGGCCCCTCAGCCGCAGGGGGAAGCATCCGCCGCAGAACACCACGTCTGACGCGGAAAAGCCATGGTCCTCCGGGCTGTTCCCGCCCGTCAGGGCCTCCAGCTTCAGGCGCAGGGAGCTTTTCCAGCACTCCAGCGTGCCCTTCTCCTTGCGTTTGATCCAGCGGCTGAAATTGGGCTTGGGCTGCCCCAGGCCGCAGTGGAACACCGGCGCGCCCAGCAGGCTGACGTGCAGCGCCATGTCAGCGCCGATCTCAAGGCCCTTTTCCCTCAGGATCAAGCCGATCTGCCAGGCATCCGCGGCATCGAAATGATCCAGCTGCAGGGATTCTTCCTGCCGGACGACGATTTCCAGGAGCTTCATATTCTGTTTCCCGGTCGCTTCCTCCATGGGGGCCTCCTTCTGTTTCCGAGATATGGGATTAATTGACTGCCGGATGCATCGTACCGAAAACCGCAAAACGACACAAGCAGGGTTACAGATCTCTGATAGCTCCTGCTCTATTTTTTCACAACACAAAGATGATCAAGTGCTCTAGTAAATGCGATGTACTGCTCGTTAATCTCCATATCATTACACAGAACAACAACAGCCTCGAATTCCAGCCCTTTAGCGTTTTCTACTGATAGAATAGAAATCTTTTTATCATCAACGGCATACCACGACAAATCCTCATCCTTAAGGATCGTTGATAGTTTCTCATTTAGTGATGCACTATCCTTATGAGTAATGATCGCAACCCGATATTTCGGGTTTGCCTTTTTAAGTTCCAACAACCATTGTATTCCTTGCTCTGTATTCATTTCAGAAACAGGTTCGCCGTTTATACCAATAGGATATATTACGGCTGAAAATTCTTGGTTGCAATAATCGGTGATTTGAAGTGTATTCCTATAATTCTCGTTCAGAACAAAAACTTTGTCACTAATGATCCCCTGTAGATCTTCCCAACTCATAATGCTTTTTTCAGGGTAAAGCGACTGGTTGATATCTCCGTATAAGTTGAAGACACATTCTTCACCCAGTATATCCCGTAACAAGGTGTACTCAGCGATTGATATATCTTGGGCCTCATCGATATTGAGGTAGGTATCTAAATGAATTAAACGCTTGTAATACCAAGAGCAGAACAACAGCATAAGGAACAACTTATGCCTGTAATTCCTTCGTGTATACTCTTCTCCATGATTAGAGTAAGCCTTAAGCAAAGCTTTTCTTATCACTTGCTGGTAGATTTCACTTGCCTTAAGTTTCGCGATCTCAGTTTCACATGCTTCCAAATAGCCAATATCTTCATCATATGGCGGTTGACTCTGCTCTTCAAGCACCACGATTCTCTTGCGAATCTCAGCTAAACTCTTTGATTGCTTTTCCAGATTAATTGTGATTCTCTCATAATCCTCCAAGTAGCTCACTAATTCATATTGAGCATCAACCGAAAGCATAAGTGTTTGATTCACACCAGAAGAAGAAGTAAGCCCACTAATACACTCATTCAAAGCGCTTTGTTTGCGCAGTAATTGCTTAATCTCACGATCCGCAGTCTCAACAATTTGAGAGAGTTCTGTTATCTCTTCATGATGCGCCTGATCAGTTTTATTGATTACGGACTGTGCTGCCTCTCTTTCAGCAATCAATGAATCAACATGTGTTTTTGCAGCAGCGGTAAAACTCGCCTTGACTTCTTGTAATTGTCGCCGCAGAGAATTACGTTTCATAAAACTATAAACAGGTGTGTGTTGAATTTGCACTTCTATGTCATGAATTCTTCTGATTTGGTCATTACAAGCAGAAGTAATACTTCTGCTGATTGCATCCTTTAAGCTGGCAAGACTGTCAAAATCAATATACGAATTGTATTTACGGCGGATCTGAGTCAGCTCCCTTTTTATACGACGTGTCTCACTCGAGACTTCACCATCCAATCCCAACAGTTCTTGCACACGAACACGAGAAGGCTGAGAATCATTACTGATCTGAGCAATTCTATCGATAACCACGGCCAGTTCAGCGTGAACAGCCTCGATCATTTTGGTACGGATTGCCGCTGCCTCGTCCGCCACATGTAAGCGTAGCTCATCTGTTTTCCGGTATTCTTCTTCGAACGCAGCCTTTCGCCTTAGCGCTTCATGATACTTTTCTGTGCTTTCTTTGAATTCTTTGATAATCTGACCTACACCGTTTTCCAATGCTGTTGCAACCTGTGCGTTATGAACATCAGTAGATGGATAGTTCGTTCTATGCCGTATAAAACTCGTTTTTAGTCGTGCTTCATCAATCGCGTTCAACACTGTAATCCAGTGGATTTGGTACTGTTCCCGAAGCTGTGCCACAAATCTGTCAGAATAGATTTCGCCCAGGAAATCAGGCTTTAGCACACTTTCGCTGGAAACGTTGGCAGTTATATTAGGATTGCGTGAGTATCGATTGATCAAATTGACGTAGTATTCTTCAACAGTAAACTTCTGAATCGTATCAATATCGAGTTCTGTACTCAGCTCGTTTATATAGGCATTAAAATCCAGGTTAGGGGTTATGATCTTAACGCCTGAAAAAGGCATTCTTCGATTGTTGAACTTCAGATATGAAATACGATGCAGTAGGATCATCGTTTTTCCAGAGCCTGCACATCCTTGTACTATGAAGCTTTCTTGGCTGGGTCGACGGATTATATTATTCTGATTTGCCTGAATTGAGCGGATAATATCAGTCAATCTGTTATGCCGTCTTTTATCCCGCAAAACAGTCAACAGGAACGGATCAATCACATCGCCCTCAAGTGTGGCATTGTTTCCGTCATACTCTGTCCGATAATTGATAAGTTTCGCATTCTTAATGTTCAGTGCGCGACGGAGTGCAAGAGAATACTCTATTCCTTTTACATTGAAGGATGTTTGGTTTTGTGCATAATAGCATCCACCGACAGGTGCGCGCCAGTCAACAATAATGACATCTGAACCTATAGTGAGGCCTTTTTTTCCAATGTAGTAGGAATCCAGTTCATATTCTTCTCCGATTTGCCTATCGAGATCCAAACGGCCAAAATACGGTGATGGCTTATACTCAAGATAGCGCGCATAATCGTCAGCGGCTTTCTTACGCTGGTCGAGCAGCTCTTTTTTACTGCTTACGTCTTTATAGTCTATTGTGTAAAAGTCAGCTATTTTTGTTTTTAATGCATCAACAATACCCCTGCTTTTTTCAGCGGCGGCATCGATAATGCCTTCAACCTCATTGAGTTTCACTTTTTCTTCCTTAAGAACCTGATCCATGCTCAAGCCTCGCTGTTGCTTTTGTTTGATTGCTATACTTATCACCGGTAGCTATCCATCAGGTGATTCGGCTAAAAACCACCAACATAGGGGACGTATCTCTATGTTTTCACATGGCCTTTCCCGCGCAGGATCCGGCCGCGCTCCCGGGTCTCCGCGGCAGTCATATGCTCCGGCTGCAGGGATTCTTCCTGCCTGATGACAATATCCAGGAGTTTCATATTTTGTTTCTCGGTCGCTTCCTCTATGGAGCCTCCTTTGTTTCCGAGATATGGGATTTTATTGACTGCCGGAAGCATCATATCGAAAATCGCAAAACGGCACAAGTAGGCGGGCAGGGAGCCATGAAATTAGAACACAAGGAAGGCTGCCTGCGATAACATAGAGATACGTCCCCTATGTTCCTTTGCCATTAATGCTACTTTTCATATCAATAGATCCTCCAACCGATCAGGTTCCAATTCCACAGGAACAGCAGGTACGCAATCCCCAGAAACAGGAATACAACCGCGCCTGTCAGGCAGACGGGACCGTATTTTCGCTTCACGGCCCTTATCGCCAGATAAGCAAGATCGTACAGCGTACCCAATGCAGACATATTGGTAAGCGCCAGCAGCAGGTAAAACGGAAAGACAGTGGCATAGGCGTCAACCAGGTTGCATGCCGCCGCGCTGACCGACACCGCAGCCAATGCGTTTATGCCAAGGGACGCCGTCATCCAGCCTCCCCGTGCATCCTTGATGCCGGCAATCCCTTTCAACTTCCTGCGCCGCACAAGGCGTATCATAAACCAGACAGTAAACAGCAAAAAATAGAATGCCAGCACTGCCGTGCCAATGAGGGGCGCATCATACCACGGCTCCTGAACAAAGCCCATGCCGTTGGAGGTGAGCATGACCGCCCGGCCCGCGCTGTCCTTCCTGAAGCATACATCATGCGATTGATCCAGGCTTTGATATACATCATCAGCAATCGGTCGATACATTACAGTGCCGATGCGAAGCTGCTTATCCATGGCCTTGACCGCAAGCGGGGAGGTGCTGCCCGGCAGAAGCCTGAATATCTTTGATAAGGATTTCTGTACTGATCGGATCCCGATATAATTCCCCTCATAATCCCTGGTCACCTTCGCATTGCTTTCAGCTTGAAGGAAATCGGCATCAGCCTTCTTCATCAGCAAGTTCCTGATGGCATAGGAGGCGCTGAGCATAAAGTCATCCGAGCCGCGATTGGTTGCCCAAAAGACGCCGATGTTCTTTTCCGGTACAATCAGCAGATACGCGTTGAAGCTGTTCAGGGAGCCCATATGCTCCAATCCGCCTGCAGCTGTATGGTAATATCCAAAGCAGTAACCCTCAAACCCGGGGAAATCAGCAAACTGCTGCGTCTGTACCTGCTTCAGTGTCTCCTGCCTGAGGATGGGCGAAACTCCGCCGTTATTTAACTGCGACAGCATGAACAGCGCCATATCCCGGGCCGTTGAACTCATGGACCCGGATGGACGGACGCCGATCTGTACATAAGGATGCTGCCTGTATTGCCCGCCGGACAGTACGTAGCATTTGGCCAGCCTGCTCATCACGCTGTCATCGAGGACAAAGCTGCTGTTCTTCATGCCCAGCGGTTCATAGATGTTTTTCCGCATGTACTCCTCAAAGTGAAGGCCGCTAACATTTTCCACGATCAGCCCTGCCAGGGAAACAGCATAGTTGCTGTACTGCGTCACTTCCCCCGGCGCACGGATTCTTGCGGGCATGCTCAGCCGCATGATATCTGCAAGGGGGATGCTTTTATTGAGATCATTGAACGCAAAGCCATAGTCTGCCGGCTCATCAAAGCCGGAAGTATGGGTCAGAATGTCCCGGAGCGTAATGGGCTTTCCAAACGCATCCGGGACCTTGAAGCCTTTCAGATACTGGTTGATATCTGCGTCCAAATCCAGCTTGCCTTGTTCAACAAGCTGCATGACGGCATTGACAGTAAGGATTTTGGAGACTGACGCAATTCTAAACGCGGTGCCATCCGGATCCGGCGCTGTCTTCATCTCCACGTCTGCGTAGCCATACCCCTTCGCAGCCAGGATCCTTCCGTCCTTCACAATGGCAAGGACCGATCCTGGAACAGAGTACTGCTTCATGTTCCTGGAAATGATCCCTTCTATGCCGGAGACGATGCTTTCATCCGTCAGCGCTCGAGCAAAGGAACCCGGCATGAGAACGGTCATGAGTATCATGACGGTCAAGGCTATGTACAGCAGCTTGCTTTTTATATGTATCTTCTTTCCGTATTTATGGCCGGTCACGCCCAGACCGCTATATGTTCATTATTGGAGGGACGCAGGGGACGCATCCTCATGTTTTCGCAGGGCCCGTCCCGCGCAGGGTCCGGCCGCGCTCCCGGGCCTCCGCGGCAGCCATACGGTCCGGCTGCAGGATTCCTTCATGTCGGATGACGACCACCAAGAGCTTCATGTTTCCGGCAGGGGCTTGGAACAGCCCGCTTCATTGGCCTTCTTGTGTCAGGCTGGCCATCACAGCGAAACGCCGCATTGGTTGCAGTATTTCGCCTCCTCTGGATTCAATGCCTGGCAATGGCTGCAGCGGACCATGATCTGCGTCGCCGCCTGAACGGGGCCGCCTTCATGGAAGCCCTCCGAGGCATCCCTGAGCGCGCCGCCGATGGCGTGGGTGAAAGGTTTCAGGTCCTCCCGCGCCTGCTCGGGGTTCAATACGACGCCCGACCCGGCCAGCCCCCTGGCGGCGACTCTCCGGACAACCGCGCCGGCAGCGGTCAGCAGCATGCCGATAAAAAACCACAGGAATCCCGCGGGCGGCCCCTGCATGAGGGACATATCGCCGAACCCGGTCAGGAGCGTCGCGAAGGAACCAACGATGACGATGACGCCCAGAACCGTCAGGACCGTGCCGACGTTGTAGGCCGTCCTGCGGTTTTCCGGGATCCGGGGCGCTTTGCGGGGCGGGTTTTCGCTCATCTCCGGGGCCTCCTTCCTGGTCATGGATCGCATTTCTGTCAATGATGACGGGGCTAAAACTTTGACAGGCTGATTATGGATATGGGAACCGGCGCTGTCAATGACGGATCAACAGATATTTCTTTCACTGGCGAAGACATTCCCTTGCGCACCCGCCTCCTTTTGGGATGGCCGGGCGGCCGTTATGGGGCAGATGCTTTGGTGTGTCGACCGAACGCTCCTTTTACTGAGGGTCCGTCGGGATCCGCGGGTTCACTCCGGCATGTGTCATTACTCGGGTATAATGGGGATGGAACGGAATACAGGCATCCATACAGGAGGCATATCATGAAAAATAAGCGCGTCTTAAGACTCCTGGCCCTGCTGCTGATGCTCAGCCTTCTGCCGGGGCTGATCCCGCTGGCACGGGCCGCGGAAACGGCGACGCGCAGCCTGCGCGTGCACTACCAGAACGACCAGTCGGACTATGCCGATTTAGGGGTCTGGTTCTGGGCCGACGTGGTGACGCCCTCGGAGAAAACAGGCGCCTGGCCGGGCGGCCGTACGGTCTTTCCGCCGGAGAACCTGACGGAGAGCGGCGTTTTCCTGGATATCCCGCTGAAGGAAGGCGCGCTTCAGGTCGGCGTGCTGGTCATCGACGCCGCCGGGGGAAAGCGGACGCCCTCGGACCTGATGATCTCCCTGCCCTCGCCGGAGATCAGGGAGGTCTGGATCAACGACCTTCTGGAGGTCCGCTACGAGGATCCGCTCGCCATCCCGGAAGGTCACATACGCGTCCGCTACCTGAGCAAGGCGGGCGATGATCCGGACACTGGGGTCTGGTTCTGGGGCGACGCGGCAACGCCGTCTGAAAAATCCGGCCCCTGGCCCACAGGCGCCACGCCATTGCTGCCGGGGGACAGGCCGCTGGGCGGCTACGTGGACATCGAATTGATCCCGGACGCAAAGACGCTGGGCTTCCTCTTCGTCAACCGGGCTACGGGCGCGCAGACAAAAGACTACAGCCTGGACTTGACGGGAGGCGCAAGGGTGGTTTACATGCGCGAGGGCGACGACCAGGTCCGCCTGGACCCCTTTGAGGCGGCGCAGGCAGAAAGGGAACCCGTGAAGGCAAAATGGCAGGAGACCGACAGTCTCTACGCAACGGACAGCCCGCTGGGCGGCCAATTGATGCCCGACGGCAGCGCGGTGCTGCGGCTGTGGGCGCCCACGGCCGACAGCGTGGAAGTCCGGCTCTATTCGCCGCAGGACCAGTCGAAAATCCTGGAATACGCCATCCCCATGGCGAGGAACGCCGACCAGGTCTGGGAGGTGACGCTTGATGAGGGGAACACCGGCATGGCGGACCTGACCGGCGTCTTCTACCACTACCTGGTCAGCCGGGGCGGAGAACAGAAAACGGTGCTGGACCCTTATGCCGTATCCATGGCGGCCTGGAACAGCGGTTCAGGCGAGAGCGTGGGCATTGCGGCCCTGGTGGACCCCGCGCGCATCGGGCCTGAACTGGGGTTCGCGCAGATCCCGGGCTTCGTGGACCGGGAGGACGCCATCATCTATGAGGCGCACGTGCGCGACTTCACGTCCGACCCAAGCCTGGAAGGGGAGTTGGCCGCCCCCTTCGGCACTTTCGCGGCCTTTGGCGAACGGCTGGATTACCTTAAGACGCTGGGCATCACGCACATCCAGCTGCTGCCCGTGCTCAGTTTCTATCACGTCAATGAGCTTGACCGCGAGCGCTCGCTCATTTGGGCGAGCGAAAACCAGAACTACAACTGGGGCTATGACCCGCAGAGCTGGTTCGCCCTGACGGGCATGTACGCCACCGATCCGAACGACCCGGCCGCGCGGATCAGGGAGTTCAAGGAACTGGTCAGCCTGATCCACGGGAAGGGCATGGGCGTGATCCTGGACGTGGTGTACAACCACACCGCCAAGGTCGAACTGCTGGAGGACATCGAGCCCGGCTATTACTACTTCATGGACGCGCAGGGCAAGCCCAAGGGCAGCTTCGGCGGCGGACAGGTGGGCAGCACCCACCTGATGACCCGGCGGCTGATCAAGGACTCGCTGACATTTCTGGCACAGACGTACAAGGTGGACGGCTTCCGCTTTGACATGATGGGCAACCTGGACGCGCAGACCATCAGCGAAGCCTATGCCGGGGTCAGCGCCCTTGACCCGAAGACCCTCTTCATCGGCGAGGGCTGGCGTACGTTCAACGGCGACAGCGGCGTTACCGGGGTGACGCCCGCCGATCAGGACTGGATGGGCGGAACCGACGACGTGGCGGTGTTCTCCGATGAGGTGCGAAATGAACTAAAAAGCGGCTTTGGCATCGAGGGGCAGCCGCGCTTTGTGACCGGGGGTCCGCGGCCCGTCGGACTGCTCTATCAGAACGTGACGGCGCGCCCCAACAACGTCGCCGAGGATGACCCGGGCGACATCGTACAGTACATCGAGGCGCACGACAACCTGATGCTGCACGACGTGATCGCGCTGTCCATCAGGAAGGATCCGTCGGTCCACGAGGAGGAGATCCTCCGCCGTCAGCGGCTGGCCAACGCCCTGCTGCTGACCCACCAGGGCATCATCTTCCTCCACAGCGGGCAGGAGTACGGGCGGACCAAGCAGCTGCGCGACCCGGCTTACATCGGCAGGGCCGACGTTGCCCCGGCCAAGTCCACCTTCATGACGGACGAAAACGGGAACCCCTTCCAGTATCCCTACTTCATCCATGACAGTTTCGACAGCTCCGACGCCGTGAACATGTTCGACTGGCAGAAGGCGCTGAATCAGGACCCCTACCGCCATACCAGGGAGTACACCCAGGGCCTGATCGCGCTGCGCCGCTCGACCGACGCCTTCAGCTACGCCACCGCGGAGGAGGTCGGGCGCGAAGTGTCCCGCGTCATGAGCCCGTCGATTGGGGACAGCGACCTGCTGATCGCCTACAGCGCGGGGAGCGCGGAGTCCGGCGAAACATACCTGGTGGCCGTCAACGCGGACAGCCTTGAGCGTGTTCTTGACCTTTCCGCGCTCGGGCTGGACGCTTCCCGTGTCAGCGTCGTGGTTGACGCGGCCTGGGCCGGCACAGAGCCCATTGATACGCCCACCGGGCTTGTCCTTAACATCGCCGACGGCCAGCTCAAGGGCCTGACACTGGAACCCCTGACCGCGGCGGTGCTGAAGATCAGCCCCCGCTGAATCCCTGACAGGGACGATGGGGACGCATCTCTTTGTTTCCGGGAATTCCCGCGATTGCCGGACAGGCGGAGGGGAGCTGCCCTTCAGTGGATGCGCAGGGCCAGCGCTTCGCTCAACCGGATCGTCCGCCTGACGGGAACCGGCATGGCGCTGGTGAGAAAAGCGGTCGATTTATAAAAAACGAAGAGAGACGTCCCCTAAACTTCATATGCAATAGACTTTGATCTTCATGATTCGTCCGGGAGGGAGCCATGGGAAAGCGCGGAATATCAAGGCGGCCAAGGATATGGGTATGGGCGCTAGCGGCGTTCCTGATTCTTTTCATTGTTGCGCCCTATGTCATTCCTGTTTCGGTCTCCGGTGCCCTGGATGAGCGCCTGCCGTTTGAAAACAGCATGCTTGAGAACATCGACGGGGTTGCTTTCCATTACAGGACCTATCCCCCAAAAGACACCGCTGTGCGGGGAAAACTGCTGCTGGTACACGGCCTGGCCGGATCGACCTTCTCATTTGAGGTCCCCGCGCTGCGGTTGAGCGAGCAGGGGTATTATGTGGTATCCGTTGACTTGCCCGGCTTTGGCTACAGCGACAGGGATCCTGCGTATGACCACAGCCAGGCGAACCGCGCCGGGGATCTGTGGCGGCTTCTTTCCGCGGTTGAGGAAAGCCTGCTAAACGGCATGACAGCCCAGCCCTGGCATCTGGGCGGGCACAGCATGGGCGGCGGCACTGTCGCGGCCATGGCCATACAGGAGCCTTCCCGCGTGCAGTCCCTTGTTCTCGTGGACGCAGCTTTGTCTGAAACCCCCAGGGGCAGCGGCTTATTCGCCTTCCCTCCCCTGGGCAGGTGGATGATGGCTGCCCTGGAGCATTTCCTCATCACTGAAGACAGGATCAAGTCCTTGCTGACGTCCGCCTATGGGCAGGAACCCAGCGCGGCGCAAATCGACGCCTATCTGACGCCGCTGCGCCTTCCGGGGACTGCAAGGTCACTGCTGAATGTCGTTCAAACAGCAAAAAATGAGGACCCGGAGAAGCTCAAGGACATCAGCGTGCCCATCCTTGCGATATGGGGGGACAAGGACACCTGGGTACCCCTGGAAGAACTGGATAGGCTGACGGCCATCCGCCCGGACGTCACCGTCAGGCTGATCAGCGGCGCGGCGCACTGCCCGATGGAAACCCACCCGGAAGCGTTTTCCGCCATCGTGCTGCAATGGCTGTCCAGCCATCCAGGCACGGAATAAGCCTTGACGACATCATGGGGGACTGTGCGGATGAAAAAGCGTATGAAGAAGCGAGAAAACGCATGAAGCAGCTGAATTCGCAACTTTTTCTACAATACCGCCGCCTGGTAAAAGCGCTGAGCGGCGGTTTTGCAGATCAGGCATCAGGAAATCAAGGGCCGGCGGTAAAGTCCGGCTCATTAACCGCCGCCGGGAAGGCCGTGCCCATGGCTGTGGTGAAGCCGGAACATAGGGGGCGTATTTCTCTGTTTCCGGGAATTCCTGTGTCTGCCGGACAAAGGAGGGAAGGCACCCTTCAGCGGATGCGCAGGGCCGGCGCTTCCCTCAACCAGATCGTCCGTCTCACGGGAACCAGCATGGCGCTGGTAAGAAAAACGGTTGGTTCATAGAAAACAAAGAGATACGTCTCCTTTGTTCCTGTTGTGTTATTTCTCAAAAATTGATACAGAGCGTATGTAATCAGAAATATCCTTCATTGATTTTCGCGTAGCACTCAATGTTTTTTGTACCGTCTTCCTGCCGGTTTGAATTTCAAAGCGAAACTGCCCTATCTCAGGGGTATCACCTATTGATATAACTTCTTTCATAGCCTCTGATAATGGAAGAGCAGAAGGTAAATGTAAAACTTGAATCGCTGTAGGAGGGCAGCGAAAGAACAGCATTAATCTGCTACCTTGATGACCAGAAAGGTAAATGGGCATGGAGTCTGACCGTAACTGAGCAGGCACACCATTATTTGATGGTCGATAGCCGTATATCTGTCTGGAATCAAGCGACGATGGATACCAGGTTTTATCCGAAGCGATTAATTTAAAGGAGCAAATGCTAACTGCACGTGATGATAGGTTGTTTATTGTCAGTTTTATTGTGATGTACGCAGCACCCGGTAATGTATACAAATAGTACTCCGCATCCATCAATGAAATCCTCACACGCAAAGACAACACTTCCCTGACAGCCAGATAAGCAGATAGTAGAAATCCCAACACACCTGCGATATTTACAGCAATTGCTACATTATCAGACCATGGGAGTGAAGTAGAATTCTGTACAGCAGGTGCAACAGTTTCAATTACAGCTTGAGTTACTGGAGTCATCGATAACACCTCTTCTATAAGCTATTATACAATATTTCAAGGCAATAAGCATCCAAAAAGTCAGCTTAATTCCTTTCTTTGAAATCACAATCAGAACAGGCTGTTATTTTAATCAAATATGCATTCTACCTGTATCTGGGAACATAGGGGACATATTCTCTATCGTGTGAACTATTGGTTTCTTTATATATTAATGGTGATTATCTATCTAGAGTAATTTTTATTCTTTTTCCGGGAATGTATGGTAATATATTCGAACTTTTGCATTCTTTGGAAACCAATTGTCGCTATCAAATTCGGTTATACCATTAATAGAGATTTCTTTGATTTTCCCAATATCTCCTTCTCTGTTTTGTAGGAATCCATTTGATAGATCACCTAACGGGATAGTTTCCACATCCTCAAACCCTGCATCCTGGAATTGCTGAGAAACAGATTTGTAGTTTTGATTAACATAAACCGTGGAAGGTGAAGGCGCTTTGATTTCTCCTTTTATTGTTGGAATCAGGTATACAAACAGGAAAATAACGAAAAACATCAACCCCCCACATACCATAACGATGACAAAGGGTTTGTTTTCGCTTGCAACTTGGTATTTTATTAGTTTTTGTTCTTCTAATTCAATCTCCCTTTGTATCTTTTGAGACCCCATCTCAATTTCTTTAATTGTGTCATACTTTATCTTTGTGGTCTTTACATTGTCGCTTTCAACTGACAATACCGATGATCCACAGTATGGGCAAATAAATACTTCTCTATTGTTATCAACAGTCATAGTGCCATTACACTTTGCACATAATAATTGAATTGTTTTCATTATAGACACCCTCTCTATCCTTGAAATAATCGGCTTGTATTGTTATCGCATTATACCGTTCTTAATGGATAAAGCCAAGCACTTCACTATAAAAAATCCCATAGACATAGAATTCGCTATTGTTCGCGATTTTGTTCAGCGCTAGAGAATGTGGTCAGGCCAATGGAACTCCACAACAATGGATGTTGCTAAGACATTCACAAGGAGGATAAAACAAAGAACATAGGGGACGTATCTCCTTGTTTTCGCAAACAATGGGGACGGATCTGTTTGCTCTAAAAAAAGCATAGATTCACGTCCCCATTGTTCGGACGCCCTTGACATTCCCCTGTCTGCTGATTGGGATCAGGGCAAAAATAACGTCGCTGATAAACGCTCATCGAAGCAATGAAAAAGAATCACACATAAAAAAGCCGGGGGAGACGCATCCCCCCGCAGCGAGGCTACATACAAACTATATCCAGAGGAGTTTCAGAGGGCACAGCCCTCTGACTGAAATCGTATCGCTCGGCTTTGCCGGGCGGGCGGGGAGAATTGCGAAGCAATTCATTCCTTGTGAAAAGCCCATCCTTCTTAAACGACAAAGTGTCCGCAGACACTGTGTCGATTTCGTGTCCGCAGACACTTTGTTGCTCCCCCTACTCCACCGTCACCGACTTGGCCAGGTTGCGCGGCTTGTCCACGTCGTTGCCGTTGAGGGCGGCCACGTAGTAGGCGAACAGCTGCAGCGGCAGGATGGCGAGGATGGGCTCCAGCTCCTCACACAGGAAGGGCACCCGCAGGACGTGGTCCGCGACGCTTTCGATCTCCTCGTCGTGCTCCAGGCACAGGGCCAGCACCACCGCGCCGCGGGCCCGGACCTCCTGGATGTTGCTGATGGTCTTGTCCCGCAGCCGCTTGCCCGTCGCCAGGGCGATGACCAGGGTGCCCGGCTGGATGAGGGAGATGGTGCCGTGCTTCAGTTCCCCCGCCGGCTGCGCCTCCGAGTGGATGTAGGAGATCTCCTTGAGCTTCAGCGACCCCTCCAGGGACAGGGAATAGTCAATGCCCCGGCCGATGAAGAAGATGTCCTTGTGGTTGAAGAACAGGGACGCCAGGCGCTGCACCTCCTTGTGGTCGGAAAGCACCTCCTCCGCCGCGTCCGGGAGTTTCATCAGCAGGGCCTCCATCTGCTGAAGCTCCTCCCCGCTCATCTGTCCCCGCTCCTGCGCCAGGCAGCAGGTCAGCAGCGCCAGGGCCGCTACCTGGGTGGTGTAGCCCTTGGTCGTCGCCACCGCGATCTCCGGGCCGGCCCAGGTATAAAGGGTGTAGTCGGCCTCCCGCGCGATGGTGGAGCCGACCACGTTGACGATCGCCAGGGTCTTCACCCCTTTGCCCTTGGCCTCCCGCAGGGCCGCGATGCTGTCCGCGGTCTCGCCGGACTGGCTGATGATGACCACCAGGTGCTCGGGCTTGAGGATGGGCTGCCGGTAGCGGAACTCCGAGGCGATGTCCACGTCCACGGGGATCCCCAGCCGGCCCTCCAGCAGGTTCTTGCCCAGACGCCCGGCGTGGTAGGCCGAGCCGCAGGCGACGATGTGCACCATGCTCAGGGACTTGACCCAATCCGGGTCCAGCTGCAGGCCGTCCAGGACGAAGCGCCCGTCCTTGATGCGCGGGCGGATGGTCTCCCGCAGGGCGGTGGGCTGCTCCATCATCTCCTTCATCATGAAGTGCTCGTACCCGCCCTTCTCGGCGGCGGACACGTCCCAGTCCACGTGGAAGGATTCCTTGTCAAACTGCTCCCCGTAGGGATCAAAGAAGGTGATCTTTTCAGGGTCCAGCAGGGCGACCTCCCCGTCCTTCATCAGGTAGACGTCCCGGGTGAGGCTGAGGATGGCCGGGATGTCGGAGACGATGAAGTTCTCCCCCTCGCCGCGCCCGACGATCAGCGGGCTGTCCCGCCGCACGGCGGCGATGCGGTCCGGCTCGTCCGCGCTCAGCACCCCCAGCGCGTAGGAGCCCTGCAGGTGCTTCACGGCCGCCATCAGGGTCCTGGCCAGGTCGCCCTGGTCGCAGTACTCCATCAGGTTGCTGATGACCTCCGTGTCGGTGGCGGAGAGGAAGGTGTAGCCTTTGGCGATCAGCATGTCCTTGAGCGGGCGGTAGTTCTCGATGATGCCGTTGTGCACCACGGCGAAGCGCCCGCTGCTTGACAGGTGGGGGTGGGAGTTGTAGTAGGAGGGCTCCCCGTGCGTCGCCCAGCGGGTGTGACCGATGCCCACGGTGCCCGGCAGGTCGCGCCCGTCCCGGGTCATGTTGGCCAGCAGCTGCAGCCGCCCCCGCATCTTGCGCACCTGGATGGCGTCCAGGGAGATGACCGCCATGCCTGCGGAATCATAGCCCCTGTACTCCAGCTTCTTCAGCGCGTCCAGCAGGATGGGCGCCGCCTGGCGGGGCCCGGTGTATCCGATGATGCCGCACATGATCGTCCGCTCCTTTGCCGTTTTGTTCAAGGGTCAGGATTCGTTTCGCTTTTTCCTGACCATCATACAACAATCAGCTCAGGCGGGCAAACCTGCAGGCTGCGTTTCACTCAGTTTTTTTGACGCTTCAATAAATGCGCGGAAGAGTGGGTGGGGCCGGTCCGGGCGGCTCTTGAACTCCGGATGGAACTGGACGGCCAGGAAGAAGGGGTGCCCGTCCAGCTCGACGATCTCCACCAGGTCCCGCTGCGGGTTACGGCCCGAGACCCGCAGTCCGTGCTCCTCAAAGGCCCGGGTGTAGGCGTTGTTGAACTCATAGCGGTGCCGGTGGCGCTCGTGGATCAGCTGTTCGCCGTAGGCCCGCGATGAAATGGACCCCTCCCGGAGCGCGCAGTCATAGGCGCCCAGGCGCATGGTCCCGCCCAGGCTGTCCAGGTCCTGGTCCGGCATGAGATGGATGACGGCATCCGGCGTTTCCGGATCGACCTCGGCCGTATCGGCCAGGGGAAGCCCCAGCACATGCCGGGCAAACTCCACGACGGCCATCTGCATCCCCAGGCAGAGGCCCAGGAAGGGCACGCCGTTCTCCCGCGCGAAGCGGATGGCGGCCATTTTCCCATCAAGCCCTCTGGTGCCGAAGCCGCCCGGCACCAGGATGCCCGAAGCGCCGGAGAGGACCTCCGCCGCGTTGTCACCGCCAAGTTCCTCAGCCTTCACCCATTGAATCTCGATATGCCTCCCCGAGGCGATGCCCGCGTGGCGCAGGGCCTCCGCCACGCTCAGGTAGGCGTCCGGAAGGGCGACGTATTTTCCCACCAGGGCGATGCGCAGGCTTTTCCTGCAGCCTTTGTCCGCCCGGACGGTTTTTTCCCAGTTTGCCAGGTCGCAGGGAAGGCCGCTGATGCCCAGCAGCTCGCAGACCTTGTCGTCAAGCCCCTCACGGTGCAGCATCAGGGGGATTTCATAGAGCGTGTCCGCGTCCAGGTTCTGGAACACCGTGCCCGGGGGCATGCTGCAGAACATGCCGATCTTTTCCCGCACCTCAGGGGAGAGGGGCAGTTCGCTGCGGCAGAGCAGGATGTCCGGCTGCAGGCCCAGGCTGCCAAGCTCCTTCACGGAGTGCTGGGTGGGCTTTGTCTTGATCTCGCCCGCCTTTTTCAGGTAGGGCACCAGGGTGACGTGGATGAGCAGGGTTTCCCCCCGCCCCAGCTCGTAGCGCAGCTGCCGGATGGCCTCCAGGAAGGGCAGCCCCTCGATGTCGCCGACCGTGCCGCCCGCCTCGATGATGACCACGTCGGGCTTATCCGCGCCTTCTGCCATCGCGAGGATGTTCGCCTTGATCTCATTGGTGATGTGGGGGATGATCTGCACCGTCGCGCCCAGGTATCCGCCCCGCCGCTCCCGGTCGATGACGGCCTTGTATACCCGCCCGCTGGTGACGTTGGCGCGGCGGGTGAGGTTCTCGTCGATGAAGCGCTCGTAATGCCCCAGGTCCAGGTCGCACTCCGCGCCGTCATCGGTGACGAACACTTCCCCGTGCTGGTAAGGGTTCATGGTGCCGGGATCGACGTTGAAGTAGGGGTCCAGCTTCTGCATCGTCACCTTCAGGCCCCTGCTCTTGAGCAGCCTGCCCAGCGATGCCGCCGTGATGCCCTTGCCCAGGGAGGAGACTACGCCGCCGGTGACGAAGATAAACTTGCTGCCCATCAATTTTTCTCTCCTGCGTCCAGTATTTTCTGCGCGGCGCAGGCCATGCGAAGCCCCTCCCGCATGCTCATCTGCTGCAGCAGGTGGTGCGCCGTGTTCTCGTCGATCCCCAGGCGGGAGGACAGACGTTCCTTGGCCCTTTGGACCAGGTCCTCCTCCCCCGGGGTCCTTGTGCTTTTTCGGGCGCGCTGCCTGGCCTCCTCACCCTGCAGCAGGGCGCGCACCCGGGCGGCCAGTTCCAGGGGGGAGAGGGGCATCGCCAGGCGGATCAGCCCACCGTCCCGGGACAGGTCCGCATTCTCCCTGCCCAGCACCACGACCAGCGCTTCCTCGCCCAGCGTCTGGCGAAGGTGAAGGGCGGTCATGTCGCTGAGCCGCTCCCCGCACAGCACCAGGCCGCCTCCCCGCCGCCGGACCGCGCGGATCACGGGCGCGCCGGCGCCGTGCGCCTCTCCCAGGGGCAGCCCTGCTGACATGAGAACGCGGGAGAGGGTCCGGCGTGTCTGCTCACTGATGAATGCCAGATGAACGCTCAGCATCAACCCCTCCCGCGGTCTTTCATACTAAACTCAGTCGTAAACGCTTTTCGTCACCGCATCCTCCGCTTTCATCCCAGGCAGCAAGCTGCCCGGGCTTAACGCTTTGGTGCGGTTCCTCTTCATTGAAAGCAGGCTTTCAATGGTTGGAGACGAAGAGGGATTGCCCCTGTCATTCGGCGTAGGATCCGCTGCGCCTCATTCTTTCAGCTGAGCGGAGCCATGAATAATCCTCGTCCCATCGGTGCGTTTACTCATTCGTTTAGTATAAGCCGCTGACGTACGATCAGTACATGCCAAGATACTTCCTGACTTCCCAGTCGGTGACGCGGGTGCGGTACTCATCCCATTCCTTCTCCTTGCCCTGCAGATAATGCTCAGCCACGGAGACACCCAGCGCATCCATCATAAGCTTATCCCCCCTGAGCGCGTCAAGGGCATCTTTCAGCGAGCCCGGCAGGCTCAGGATGCCCTTGGCTTCCCGCTGGGCGGCGCTCATGGCGAAGATGTTCTCGGGCGTTTCCCTCGGGGGCTCCAGGCCCCTTTCGATACCGTCCATGCCGGCCGTCAGGCACAGCGCCAGGGTCAGGTAGGGGTTGCAGGAGGGATCCGGGCTGCGCAGCTCCAGCCGGGTGCTGCTGCCCCTTCCGGCGGGGACGCGGATGAGCACGCTGCGGTTGGAGGAGGACCAGGCCAGGTAGCAGGGCGCCTCATAGCCCGGCACCAGGCGCTTGTAGGAGTTGACCAGCGGGTTGGCCACCGCGGTCATCCCCCGGACGTGTTCCAGGAGGCCGCCGATGAAGCCGTAGGCCTCCTTTGAGAGCCCCTTGACGTCCTTCTCGTCAAAGAATATGTTCCGTCCGTCCTTGAACAGGGACATGTTCGTGTGCATCCCGGAGCCGTTGATGCCGAAGATGGGCTTGGGCATGAACGTCGCGTGCAGACCGTTCTGCCTGGCCAGAAGTTTGACCGCCAGCCGGAAGCTGATGATATTGTCGGCGGTCTTCAGCGCGTCGGCGTACTTGAAGTCGATCTCATGCTGCCCCGGCGCCACCTCATGGTGGGAGGCTTCGATCTCAAAGCCCATCTTCTCCAGCGCCAGGCAGATGTCCCGGCGCACGTCCTCGCCGTGGTCCAGCGGGCCCAGGTCAAAATAGCTTGCCTCATCCCCCGTGACCGTGGAGGGGTCACCCTTCTCATCCGTCTGGAACAGGAAGAACTCGCACTCAGGGCCCACCATGAAGGTGTAGCCCTTATCCTCCGCCTTCTTCAGCGCGCGCTTGAGCACGCGGCGGGGGTCCCCCTCAAAGGGTTTTCCGTTGGGGGTGTGCACGTCGCAGATCAGGCGGGCGGCCCGGCCGTCCTCCGGCCGCCAGGGCAGCACCGTGAAGGTGTCCATGTCCGGGAACAGGCGCATGTCCGACTCCTCGATGCGCAGGAAGCCCTCGATGGAACTGCCGTCGATGGTGACCTGGTTGTCCAGCGCCTTTTCAATCTGCGACGCGGTGATGGCGACGTTCTTCAGCTGGCCGAAGATGTCGGTGAACTGCAGGCGGATGAAGTGGATGTCTTCGTCGCGGACCCTGGTCAGGATGTCTTCCCTCGTTATTTTTCCCATACGCTCTCCTCCTCAATTGAAAAGGGGCTGGTACTGCCGATGATTCATCAGCACCCTTGCCCCATGAACGTGGTAATCCTACCTTCCGGCGTACCCTCCTGTCAAGTGTTTCTTTCGTTCCGGTTCGATTTTTCTTCCGCTTCTCTTTCCCTGCGGGCGGTTCATTACGCAGCCCTCCGTTCCGGTTTCGTATTTATGGATCGCACGCCAGATTGCCGATGCCGCCTGCCTGGCAGTGAAGGACGGCTCGACCCCCGCGGAACATGATGATATGGCAGGGATCCCTGTCCCTGCCATCATCGCTGAAATTGACAAAAGGCCTTGACGGGGCTACGATATCAGGGCCAACTTGCCGGAGTGGCGGAATGGCAGACGCAGAGGACTTAAAATCCTTTGGCCTATGGCCGTGCGGGTTCAAGTCCCGCCTTCGGCACCACGTCGTTGCGGGCTGCGCTTTGTTCGCGGCGATTTCTCATTTCATTCAAATCGCCTCTCACACGCTCCGCCGCTCCACGTCGTCGCGGGCGGCGCGTTGTTCGGGGCGAGGTTTGTTTTTGGTCAAATCGCCTAGCAAAAGCACCGCCGCTCCAGCG